>NZ_VZPV01000001.1:2400000-2700000 GCF_008801405.1 Ralstonia insidiosa
GCCAGCAGCGAGAACACGCCAATGCCAAGGAACGCGAACCGCTGCAGGATGCACAGCGGGCAAGGCTGGAGCCCCTCAACGTGTTGCAGGTACAGCGCATAGCCGACCACCCCAAAGGAGATCACGGCAATCAGCAGGAAAAAGGCGCGCGAATTGGCTTGCATGGCGGCGTCGGCTCAGAGGCGTCTTAGAGAAAAGTTGGCGGATTATCGCATTGCAACGGCACGTGCATTTTCAAATGGCGCGCGCGACATCGTTGCGAATTTTTGAAGGATCAGGCTTCCAACGCCCGCACACGATCAATCGCCTGCTCGATGCGCTCGACAGCAATCACCTCCAGCCCATCAATCGCCTGCTTGGGTGCATTCGATTTCGGGATGACAGCAATCGAAAAACCCAGTTTTGCCGCTTCCTTCAACCGCTCTTGGCCGCGCGGTGTGGGACGGATCTCGCCCGCCAGACCGATCTCACCAAACACCACCAGCCCACGCGGCAGCGGCTTGTTGCGCATGGACGAATGGATCGCGAGCAACACCGCCAAATCCGCCGCCGGCTCGGTGATCTTCACCCCGCCCACGGCATTGAGGAACACGTCCTGATCAAAGCACGCAATGCCGGCATGGCGGTGCAGCACCGCCAACAGCATCGCCAGACGGTTCTGCTCCAGGCCCACCGCCAAGCGGCGCGGGTTCGGCACATTGGCGGTATCTACCAGCGCCTGGATCTCTACCAGCAGCGGCCGCGTGCCTTCCTGCGTGACCAGCACGCATGAGCCTGGCACCACCTGTTCATGCTGCGACAGGAACAGCGCCGACGGATTCGCCACCCCGCGCAACCCGCGCTCGGTCATCGCAAACACGCCCAGCTCGTTGACGGCGCCAAAGCGGTTCTTGAACGCGCGCACCAGCCGGTAGGACGAATGCGTATCGCCCTCGAAATACAGCACCGTATCGACGATGTGCTCAAGCACGCGCGGCCCCGCCAACGCGCCTTCCTTGGTCACATGGCCGACCAGGATGGTGGTCACATCCAGCCGCTTGGCAATACGCGTGAGTTGCGCCGCGCATTCGCGCACCTGCGCCACGGAGCCCGGCGCAGAGGTCAACGCCTCCGAATACAGCGTCTGGATGGAATCGATAACGACGACTTCCGGCTTTTCCGTCTCGATGGTTGCCTGGATGCGTTCGAGCTGAATCTCCGCCAGCAGCGCTAGATTCTGGCTCTCGATGCCGAGGCGATGCGCACGCAGCGCAATCTGCGAGCCGGATTCTTCGCCGCTCACATACAGCACACGCCGTGTGGCCGACAGGTTGGACAGCGCCTGCAGCAGCAGCGTCGACTTGCCGATGCCCGGATCGCCGCCGATCAGCACCACACCGCCACCGACCAGGCCACCGCCCAGTACACGGTCAAACTCATCGATACCGCTGGAGAAGCGCGGCACGTCTTCCGCGTCAATCTCCGACAGCTTGCGTACCGTCGCGCTCGATGCCAGCGATTGGAAACGCGCGCCCGCGCCAGAGGCCGGCTGCGCTACGGTTTCCACCAGCGTGTTCCACTGCTGGCAATGCGGGCACTGCCCCGCCCATTTCGGCGCCGTGCCACCGCATTCGGTGCACGTATAGACCGTCTTGCTCTTGGCCAAACAACCCCCTGCTTGCGGCCGCTACGCTTGTCGGGCAGCCGCTTGATCTTCGTATTGCGTGTGTAACTTGGCGCGACGTTCAGGCCGCCTTGCCGAGCTCGCCCGCGTCTGCGGTCTCAACCGGCTCGACTGTGACCGGCACGCGCGGCGCGACCGCGCACATCAGTTCATAGCCGACCGTACCAGCGGCATGCGCCACATCATCAATGGGCAGACCTTCACCCCACAGCGTGACGGACGTGCCAACGCGGGCGTTCGGCAGGTTTGACAGATCGACGGTAATCATGTCCATCGACACGCGCCCCACCGTGTGCGTGCGCTCGCCGTCAACCAGCACCGGCGTGAACTGGTCGCCCCAACCTGGGGCATGACGCGGGTAGCCGTCTGCATAGCCGCACGCCACCACGCCGATGCGCATCGGGCGTTCTGCCACGAAGCGCGAGCCGTAACCGATGGTGTCGCCCGCCTGCAGATCCTGGATGGCGATCAGTTCGCTCTTGAGCGACATGGCCGGCATCAGGCCCGTGCCTTCGATATCGCTGGCCAGGCCCGTCGGCGAGGCGCCGTACATGATCACGCCCGGGCGCACCCAGTCGCGATGCGCCTTCGGGTGCCACAACGTGGCGGCGGAGTTCGACAGCGATGCCTCGCCCGGCAACCCTTGCGTAGCCAGTTCGAAGGCAGCGAGCTGGTGCTCAATGCCGCGCGGGCCATCCGCATCGGAAAAATGCGTCATGTGGACGATGGTGCCAACGCCGGAGATGGCGCGGGCACGTTCCCACGCAGCCCGGTAAGCCGCCGGCATGAAACCGAGGCGGCTCATACCGGTGTTGATCTTGAGCTGCACACTGATGGGCCCTTTCAGGCGCGCCAATTCCAGCATGCGTAACTGGTCTTCGCTATGGACAGTCGTGGTCAGGCGGTACTGCTCGACGACAGCGAGGTCTTCAGGCTTGAAGAAGCCTTCCAGCAGCAGAACCGGCCCTTGCCAGCCAAGCTGGCGCACGCGGACGGCTTCATCGAGATCGAGCAGCCCGAAACCATCGGTCTGGCGCAGGCCTTCGTAGGCGCGCTCGATACCGTGGCCGTAGGCATTGGCCTTGACGACCGCCCACACACGCGAGTTGGGCGCATGGCGGCGGGCAACCTGGAGATTGTTGGCAAGTGCGGGGCCGTGGATGACGGCCTGAATGGGTCTTGGCATGACGGCAAACCTGCAGAACGTTGGAGCGATGGCGCGCTGGTGGTGCGGCATCGGTGTTGCAATGCAATAAATATTGCGAGGCCGGCGAACGTGCAGCGGCCGGCCCCGAGCGATCAGCGTTCTATTTGACCACAGGACGCCAACTGGTTCGCCCCCACAGGCCGATCGGCAAAAAAGAAAGTGCGCCGCCGTCACCGGAAGCGCACAAGTTTCATGTTATAAAGCCGTTCAAATTAGGCATGGGCAAACATACGTGATGCATTGGCTGCATAAGGAAAGTTGGGCAACAGCCACTTCTTTTTGCGTGACCGCATCGCACCCGGGTTTGACCATGTGCGCAGGCGAGACAAAAAGACGTACCGAGCGGAACGCATGCCTCGGACGCCTGTCAGTGAAGATTCCTACGGTTGCCCGGCGATGCGTGTCTTGCAGCACCGAACTGGCCCGATAAAGGGAACCACAGCCAGGGGAGCCCGCGCGGGCGGCGGCATGCATGCTGCACTCGCGCACCTGTGCGCTGCACGGCCGGTCAGCCGATGCATCGCGCAGCCGGCTGCCTGGGAGGGAAGCTTCCGTACGCCGGCACAACGTCTGCGCGTCGTGAAGACGGGATTGGCACCGCGATCTACGGGGACGAATTCGAAGGTATGAAGAAGGGTTTTTACACCATCATGGCGGCGCAGTTTTTCTCGTCGCTCGCCGACAATGCGCTGCTCATCGCCGCCATCGCCCTTCTGACAGAGATGCATGCGCCGCAGTGGATGACCCCGCTGCTCAAACTGTTCTTCGTGCTCTCTTACGTTCTGCTTGCCGCCTTCGTGGGCGCCTTTGCAGACTCCCGGCCCAAAGGCCGCGTGATGCTCATCACCAATGCCATCAAGTTGATCGGTTGCGGCGTCATGCTCACCGGCGTACATCCGCTGCTCGCCTACGGCGTGGTGGGCTTTGGCGCGGCAGCGTATTCTCCGGCCAAGTACGGCATCCTCACCGAGCTGCTTCCCCCTGAAAAACTGGTTGCCGCCAACGGCTGGATCGAAGGGCTGACGGTCAGTTCGATCATCCTCGGCACGGTGCTGGGCGGCGCACTGATCTCCAAGCATGTGTCGACGTGGCTGTTGGCGTTTGATATTCCCGGCCTGGAAGCCATCGACACGCCTGCGGAAGCGGCCATGCTCGTCATCATGGTGATCTACCTGATCGCGGCACTGTTCAATCTGCGGATTCCCGACACCGGTGCACGCTACCCGCAGCAAGAGAAGAACCCGGTACGCCTGATCTCCGAATTTGCCGACTGCTTCAACGCGCTGTGGCGCGACCGGCTGGGCCAGATCTCGCTGGCGGTGACGACGCTGTTCTGGGGCGCGGGCGCCACGTTGCAGTTCATCGTGCTGAAGTGGGCGGAGCAATCGCTTGAGCTGAACCTGTCACAGGGCGCCATTCTGCAGGCCGTAGTGGCCGTGGGTGTGGCCGCCGGCGCCATGGCGGCTGCGGTAAAGATCCCGCTGCGCCGCTCGCTCGATGTGCTGCCGGTGGGCGTAGCGATGGGCGCGGTCGTCATGCTGATGGCGTTCTATACCAAGCACACGATTCCCGAAGTCACGTTCCACATCGGCGAGTTCAAGTTGCCGCTGTACATGCTGATCGCCTACCTGTTCCTGATGGTGGTGGGCGCGATGTCGGGCTTCTTCGTGGTACCGATGAATGCATTGCTGCAGCACCGTGGGCACGTGCTGCTCTCGGCAGGTCACTCGATCGCCGTGCAGAACTTCAACGAGAACGTTTCGGTGCTGCTGATGCTGTGCCTGTACGCCCTGCTCATCAAACTCAACGTGCCCGTGAGCATCGTGATCGTGTCGTTCGGCATCTTCGTGTGCATCACGATGGCGCTGGTGATGCGCCGACATCGCATCAACGAGAAGCTGTTCCACACCGCAGCCCTCATCGGCGAGGACAAGCACCACTGAGCAAGCACCGCTAAGCGCTGCTGCGTGCCTCTGCCAGGAGCCACGCACGGAACGCGGCAACCTCGGGGCGACCGGCCGAGGCACGCGAATACACCAGCCAGTAGCTGAAGTCGTTCGGCATGCTCACGTCGAACGGCTGCACCAGCCGCCCGGCCGCCAGGTCGTCCGCGGCGAGCAGCAACCGGCCCAACGCCAGGCCCTGGCCCTCCACGGCCGCCTGCAAGACCATCCCCGCATCGTTGAAGACCACGCCCGACGTACGCCGGGGCGGT
Organism: Ralstonia insidiosa; assembly: GCF_008801405.1. Taxonomy (NCBI): domain Bacteria; kingdom Pseudomonadati; phylum Pseudomonadota; class Betaproteobacteria; order Burkholderiales; family Burkholderiaceae; genus Ralstonia; species Ralstonia insidiosa. The sequence goes on from NZ_VZPV01000001.1 coordinate 2,405,086, forward strand.
GTCACACCAGCATGCTCGAACCACGCGCGCCAGGCGCTTTTGGGCTCGTCGTGCAGCAGCGTGGCATGGCGCAAGTCAGCTGGCGCTGCCAATGAATCTCGCAACGCCGGGCTGCACACGGGGCTCAGGTACTCACGTGCGATGAGGTCGGCTTTCAAGCCCGGCCAGCGGCCCAACCCAGAGCGGATGCCAATGTCGAAGCTGTCGTCGGTGTGGGCCCACAGCGTGGTGGAGGTGGTCAGTTTCAACTCGATCTCCGGATGCTGCGCGCGGAAGCCGCCCAGCCTCGGCAGCAGCCAGCGTGATGCAAACGACGGCAACGCGGTGATGCGCAGCATGTCTTGCGAGCGCCCGCTCAAGCGCGCAGTCGCCTCCGCCAGACCATCGAACAGATGCGTCAGCTCGGATAGATAGCTGCCGCCTTCCGCCGTGAGCGTCAGTGCATGACCGCGTCGGGCAAACAGTTTCAGGCCAAGCCAGTCCTCCAACTGCCTTACCTGATGGCTGATGGCCGCCTGCGTGACGCACAGCTCGGCAGCGGCGCGAGTGAAGCTCAGGTGGCGCGCGGCAGCTTCGAAGGCCCGCAGCGCGCCCAACGGCGGCAGTCGTCGCATGGTGTTTGCTCGATAACCCTGGTTGATCGAAGCCATGAGGATAGATCGTTTTGCACCGCATCGCGCACCCCGTCTAATGGCGGCTTCGGCGCACACCGCGCCATCGTCATTGGAGATCAACACCATGCTCGCGTGGGAACTGTGGGTCGCCTTCTTCGGCTACGCCATTCCGATGGTCATCAGCCCCGGTCCGGGCAACACGTTGCTGGCGACTACCGGCGGGCGCTTCGGCATCCGTGGCTCAGTCCCGTTCTGGCTGGGCTTTGAAGCGGCCAACCTGGTGCTGTGCCTGATCTATGGCCTCGGGCTCGGCCGTGTGCTGCACGACTATCCGGCGATCGAACAGGCGTTGAAATGGGTGGGCGTGCTGTATCTGCTCTATCTCGCCAAGGGCTTCCTGATGCCGTCGGTCAAAGGCGCTGCGGAAGCGCGTAATACCTCGCGCCTGGGTTTTGGCGCGGGCTTCTTCTGCGTCATGGTCAACCCGAAGATCCACTCGATGATCGTCGTGATGTTCGCGCAGTTCCTGAAGCCGGGCGCAAGCATGGCGACACAGGCGGCCATGCTGACGGCAGGCTTCATGCTCGTGGGCGTGACGTGCCACTTCCCCTGGATTGCGGGCGGCAAGGTGGTACTGCAGCGCTTCCGCTCGCCGCGGGCGCTGCGCATTCAGGGGTGGATCTTCGGGCTGTGCATGCTCGCGGTGGCGGCGTATGTCGCCCTCACCTGAGTGCGATGCTATTGGCCGCCGTGCTCTGCATAGACCTTGCGCGCGAGGCACAGGTCTTCCCACGCGCGGGCCTTATCAGTGAGCGTGCGCAGCAGATAGGCCGGGTGATACGTCACTACCACGGGCACGCCTTCCACCTCGTGCACCTTGCCGCGCAGCTTGCTCACAGCCGTCTGTGTCTGCAGCAGGTTCTGCGCGGCAACGCGGCCCAGCACAACGATGATGCGTGGCTTGACCAGCGCAATCTGGCGCTTGAGATACGGGTCGCACATCGCCGCCTCATCCGGCTCCGGATCACGGTTGCCTGGCGGACGGCATTTGAGCACGTTGGCGATGAACACGCCCTTCTCACGCGAGAGGCCCACAGCACGCAGCATGCTGTCGAGCAGCTTGCCGGCCTGGCCGACAAAGGGCTCGCCTTGCTTGTCTTCGTTTTCGCCCGGGGCCTCGCCGATCAGCATCCACTCGGCCTGGCGGTCGCCAACGCCAAAGACCGTATTGGTGCGGCGCTCGCACAATTTGCACGACGTGCAGTTGGAAACGGCGTCTTCCAGCTGCGCCCAGTCGAACGCTGCAATGCGTTGCGCGCGGGGCTCGGCAGCATCGTTTGGCGCTTCAGCCGCGTGTGCCACTTCGGGGAGTACCTCGATGCGCGCGACGACGGGTTCCGGAGCCGCAACGGCAGTCTCAGCGACAACCGGCTCGGCAACGGCAACCTCGACGACCTCAGCAACTTCCACCTCGACCGGCTCGGTGCCGCGCAGCACCCATTCGTTGGAAACGCCCAGCGCCTCCAGCATGCGAGATCGACGATTCATGCTGCCTCCACCCCGCTCGCTTCGCAGACGATGCGCATGACGAGCGCGTCTTCGCGTGTGTTGTTCTCGGCCGGGTAATAGCGTTTGCGGCGGCCGATCTCGGCAAACCCCACGCGGTGATACAGCGAAATCGCGCCGGCGTTGGACGGCCGCACTTCCAGCAGCAGGCTGCCAAAGCCACGCGCGAGCGTCAGCGCCACTGCCAGACGCAACAGCCAACGCCCCAGCCCCTGTCGCTGCCAGACGGGAGCCACTGTCACGTTCAGCAGGTGCATCTCGTCAACTACCGGCATCAGGATCAGGTAGCCCGCGACCTCGTTGCCACCGTCACGCAGCACGATGCCAAGGTGACCCGACTTGAGCGAATCCTCGAAGTTGCCGCGCGACCAGGGAAACGCAAACGCGGCCTGCTCGATAGCGGCGACGCCGCCCAGATCCAGCGCTGTCATGCGTTCGGCGCGCCAGCCGGCGGGCAGCGGCGTCTGCGCGGTCACGCTGGCCAGTGCGTTGTCGATCAGACTCATGCGCCCAGTCCTGCCGCAGCCTTGGCCTGCTGCACGGCCTGACGCTCTTCAATGGTGAGTGCGACCTTGTCGCGCACATACAGCGGCGCAGCATCCTCGGGGCGGGCCGTGTGGCCCGCAGCCAGCAGGCGCAACCCGAGCGCGGCGATCTCGCGCGCATGCGGTGCCACCTCCGGCAGCACGGTGGTCGCGCCGGTCGCAGCGGTCAGTTGGTCTCCGAATACCGTAGCGGCATTGCCGACCAGCCAGTACGGCTGCGACGGTGTGATCACGGTTTGAGGGCCACTCACCTGGATGGCCGTAAGCGCGTGCCAGCCCGAAGCATCCTGTGTTGCATCAGCGGGGACGAAGCTGGCCCAGTAGCACTCGTCCATCCGTGCATCGAGCGCAACCGTCACCGCCGTGCCGGCTGGCAGCGTTGCGCGCGTCTGTTCCGCGCATGCGACCAGGGAGTTGACCGGCACCACCGGCAGATCAGCGCCAAACGCCAGACCCTGCGCAACCCCGCAAGCGGTACGCAGCCCGGTGAAGGAGCCAGGCCCTGCACCGAAGGCAATCGCAGCGCAATCGGCCAGCGCGATGCCGGCCTCGGCTAGCAATTCGCCGGCGGCCGGCAGCACACGGCTGCTGGAACGCGCGCCGGTGTGCTCATGGCGGAACAGCGTGCGCGCGCCGTCACCAAGGGCGACGGAACAGAACTCGGTGGAGGTATCGAAAGCAAGAATCCAAGGCATGGCGGCATTGTACCGGCTGGTGTGACGGCTGAATGCGCAAACCCGTACCCAGTCATGCGGAAAACCGAAGCCATCCTCGAATTCAAACGGCCCGACCGCACGACCCCGGCGCTATCATCGTCGGACCATTGTTTTCAGCCGGGAATCATCATGAGCGACCTGCAAGCCCGTTTCGACCAAGCCCAGATTGACGTCAAGGGCCTTTCCGAGCGCCCCGCCAACATGACGCTGCTGCGTCTGTACGCCCTCTTCAAGCAAGGCAGCGAAGGCGATGCGCACGGCGACAAGCCGGGCTTCACCGACATCGTCGGCCGCTACAAATTTGAAGCCTGGGAAGGCCTGAAGGGCACCTCGCAAGACGACGCCAAGCAAAAATACATCGACCTCGTCGAAGAACTGAAGAGCGGCGCGACGACCTGATCGTTGCCTCGTCAGACGAAAAACCGGGCCTCGTGCCCGGTTTTTTATTGCGCGGCGGGAATGGCAGATGGCACCTCGCGGCGCCGCATGCGCCACGCAGCCAGCACCGCCAGCGTGCACAGCGTGCCGAGAAAAATGAACGTCTCGTCAAAGGCCAGGATGCGGGCATCCGGGTCGACCGCCGCGCCGTGCACGGTTTCGATGCCGCGTGACGCGAGCCGCCATTGCAGGAAGATGCCCGTGGCCGACACGCCAATCGCCCCGCCGAGCTGGCGCAGGAAGTTAACCGCGCTGGAGCCCTGCGGAATCAGTGTGAAATCCACACCGCGCATCGCACCAAGACTCAGTGATGGCAGCACGAAACCCAGCCCGATCCGGCCAATAACGGCAATCGCGATCAGCAGCAGATAGCTCGTCGCTCGGGTGTTGGTCGCCATCAGGAAGAAGGACACTGCCAGCGCGGCCAATCCGAACGACACCAGCCGGAACGGCTCGATACGGTTAGTCAGGCGCCCCGCCAAAATGATGGTCACGGCCAGCACCAACCCGGCCGGCAACAGGACCAGCCCCGCACGCGACGGCGCATAGGCCAGTGCCACCTGCATATACACCGGCACCAGATACGTCGAGCCGTATAGCCCCGCCCCATAGATAAAGGCGACCACCGCCCCCATCGCAAACTGCCGGTAGCTGAACAGCCGCAGATCCAGCAATGGCGACTCCACCCGCCGCTGCCAGAAGACGAAACCCGCGACGCACGCGGCCGCCACAGCCATCAGCATGACGCCGTGCGTGGCATCGGTATGCAGCGCCACCAACCCGTTGAGCAGCGATACCGTGGCCGCGCCGATCAGCAGCAGACCGCGCCAGTCGAGCGGCTTGGGCTCACCCGCCATGGACGAGTTGAGCGCCATGAAGCGCCGCGCCATCACCCAACCCATCAGCGTGAACGGCACCACCACGAAAAAGATCGAGCGCCAGCCGAACAGCTCCACCAGAAAGCCACCCACGCTTGGGCCCACTGCAGGCGCCAGCACCACGCCAAAACCGAACAAGCCAAATGCCTTACCCTGCTCACGCTCCGGAAACACGCGCAGGATCAGGATGTTGGGCAGCGGCTGCATGATGCCGGCGGCAATGCCCTCCACCACCCGCATGGCGATCATCACCTCGTAGTTGGGCGACAGCCCACCGGCCAACCCACCCAGCCCCAGCAGTAGCAACGCGCCGATGAACGTGCGCCGCAACCCAAAGCGCAACAGCAGCCAGGGTGTCAGCAGCATCGCCAGCGTCATCGCCACCATGAAGCTGGCAGACACCCACTGCGCGCGCTCCTGTCCGAGCACGAAATGCCGGCTCAGATCAGGAATCGCCACATTGACGATGGTGGCCGAAATGACGGACGACACCGCGCCCACCATCAGCGTGAACAACACCAGCCACTTGAAGCGCTCGCCGTAGCGGGCACGCAGGGCTTCCAGGGTGGGTGTGAATGTCGTCATGGTCTCGTTCTAGTGATGTGAGACGACTTGGGGGACAAGCCCTGCCCGGTGCGTCCTCCACGCATCGGGCGGGCGGTGTCGCAATCAGCCGAGGCGGCCGGTGGCAGCAATCTCGCGGATGCGGCGCACGGTGTCGATATCGCTCTCGCGATAGGCCGATTTGACGATCTCCGAGTAACGCGTGTCGCCGGTTTCATCAGCGCTGGGCAGCGTGGTGTCGTAGACAAATCGGATGAACGCCGCGTTGGTGTCGTTCGTCTCGATCGTCATGGTGAGCGAACCGCCGGCGTGTTCGCCCGTGGCAGCGGTCGTGTAGGTCACGCGCTTGTGCGGTTCGAGGGTCACGCGATCCTGGATGCGTGCCTTGCCGAAGCGCAGTTCACGCTCGACCCAGCCATCGCCTTCCGCGGTGATGATGCATTCGTCCAGGCTTTCGACAAATTCGGTTTGCTCCCGCACGCGCAGCACCAGGCCTTGCCAGATCTGGTTGAGGGTGAGCGTGTCGATCAGGGGGTTCAGTGGATCGTTGACTTCCACTAGGTGTTCAAAGCGCAAAGCGGCCTCCGCAAGATTTCCCGACATTATCGCGCGGCAACGGAAAAATGAAAAAACGCCGGCGGGTTGCCCCAGCCGGCGTTTCCCCTGCAACCCAAGCGTCGCTTAGATTTCTTCGTACAGCGGCAGCGTCAGGAATTCCGCAAAGTCTTCCGACGTCGACATCTGTTCGAAGATCACTGCTGCGCGGTCAAAGTGGCCCACCGCGCCCGTCTCCTTCACCTTGGCCAGCTCTTCCGGGATCAGCTTGCGCACGAGTTCAGCCGTAACCTTCGTGCCGTCTTCCAGCTTGCCCTTGGGCGAGCGGATCCACTGCCACACTTGCGAGCGCGAGATCTCGGCCGTGGCAGCATCTTCCATCAGGTTGTGGATCGGCACGCAACCGTTGCCGGCCAGCCAGGCACCCAGGTAGTGGATGCCGACGTTGATGTTCATGCGCAGGCCGTGTTCCGTGATCGGCGTTTCCGGCTGGAAGTCCAGCAGCTGGGCGGCCGTCACTTCCACGTCCGGGCGTTGCTTCTCGAACTGGTTCAGCTTGTCGCCCAGCACGGCCACGAATTCCTTCATGGCTGGCTCGACCAGACCCGGGTGCGCCACCCAGCCACCATCGTAGCCGTCGGTCGCGTCGCGCTTCTTGTCGCCGATGATGCCGGCCATGGCGATGGCGTTCTTCTCCGGATCGTTCTTGATCGGGATCAGCGCGCTCATGCCGCCGATGGCGGGCGCGCCACGCTTGTGGCAGGTCTTGAGCAGCAGCAACGCGTAGGCGCGCATGAACGGCGAGGTCATCGTCACCTTGGCGCGGTCGGCCAGGCAGAAGTTCTTGTCGACCTTGAACTTCTTGATGCACGAGAAGATGTAGTCCCAACGGCCGGCGTTCAGGCCAGCGCTGTGCTCACGCAATTCGTACAGGATTTCTTCCATCTCGAACGCGGCGAGGATGGTTTCGATCAGCACGGTGGCCTTGATCGTGCCTTGCGGCAGGCCGATCTCGTTCTGGGCCATCACGAAGATGTCGTTCCACAGACGCGCTTCCAGATGGCTTTCCATCTTCGGCAGATAGAAGAACGGGCCGGCGCCGCGGGCGATCTGCTCCTTGGCGTTGTGGAACAGGAAGAGCGCGAAGTCGAAGATGCCGCCCGACACGCGTTCACCGTCGATCAGCACGTGCTTCTCGTCCAGGTGCCAGCCGCGCGGACGCACTTGCAGCGTGGCGATCTTGTCGTTCAGCTTGTACGTCTTGCCGTTCTGCTCGAGCGTGAGCGTGCGGCGGATGGCGGCCTTCAGGTTGACCTGACCCTGGATCTGGTTGTGCCAGCTGGGCGAATTCGAATCCTCGAAGTCGGTCATGTAGCTGTCCGCGCCCGAGTTGAACGCGTTGATGACCATCTTGGCATCGACCGGGCCGGTGATCTCCACACGGCGGCAGTGCAGCGCGGGCGGGATCGGGGCAACCTTCCAGTCGCCTTCACGGATGGCCTTCGTTTCGGCCAGGAAGTCCGGGCGCTCACCGGCGTCCAGGCGCTTGGCGCGCTCAACGCGGGCAGCCAGCAGCTCTTTGCGACGCGGCTGGAAGGCACGGTGCAGCTTGGCAACCAGCGCCAGTGCTTCGGGGGTCAGAATGTCTTCGTAGGCCGGCAGGATTTCGGCCTTGATCTCCATGCCTTGGGGCAGCGTGAGCGCCATGGTGTTCTCCAGAGGATGTGTGAGGGTTGAACGGGTTCGGTCCTATGACTGGGCCGATTGGAAAATCCTTACGTCGCTTGTGTTGCCTGCACGAACTGCAGCAGATCGCGCATGTCGTGGCCAGCCGCGGTGGGCGCCACGTCGAGCGCCTCGGGCGGATGCCCCAGGCGGTTGATCCAGAACGTTGTGAAGCCATACCACGTCGCGCCGCAGGCATCCCAGCCGTTGGACGAGACGAACAGAATCTTTTCGGCCGGCACGCCAAAAGCCTGCGGTGCCAATGCGTACGCTTGCGGAGCGGTCTTGTAGAGCTTCACCGCATCGACCGACAGCACGTGGTCGAACAGGCCTGACATACCCGCGCTCTTGACGGCGATGTCCAGCATCTGCGGATTGCCGTTGGAGAGGATGCCCAGCGGCAACCCCATCTCGCGCAGGCGGCGCAGCGCAGGCACGTTCTCGGGAAACGCCGACAGGCACGCATATTCGCGCATCAGCGTGGCTTCGTCGTGGGAGGAAAGTTCTACGCCCAGGCGTGCCGCTGCGTAGCGCAGCGCATCAACGGTGATGTCCCAGAACGGCTTGTAGTGCTCGCCCGAGGGGCCGGCCAGCGAGCGGATGCGCGTGTAGTCGATCTGTTTGTCGCGCCAGAGCACCGACAGTGCCTCGCCCTTGCCGGCAAAGAGTTGCTCGGCGCGCGCAGCCACGGAATACACGTCAAACAACGTGCCATAGGCGTCGAAGACCACCGCGCGAATCGAACTCATAGACAAGCCCCACGAAGCTCCACGTAACCGAAGGTCGTGCGCTCTGCTTGCTCTCGCGTGTTCCATCCAGCAGAACGCCTCTCCGACCTTCGCAACGAGGGCCATTGTAGAAAAGGTGACGCACCGCACAAAGACGGCAATGGTCACTTGATCTTTAACTTTTACCATCGGAATGACGAGTGATAACCTTTATATTCGTCACAATCCCGCGCTTTCCGATACATTCCAAACCCTATGTCTCTGTGGGCCCAATTCTGGTCGATTGCACAGTTCGTGCCGGTCGCAAAACTGATGCTGTACGCCGCACTGGCGCTGCTGGCCGGTCTGACGCTGGGCGTCATGGCGGCATGGGGGCTGCATCGTGCCGGGCTGCTGCGCCGGCGCACTCGGATCGGGCGTTGGGTGGCACGCCTGTATTTCCTGTATCTGCCCGTCGTGCTGGCCATCTGCGCGATGCAGGCCGCATTGGCCGTGTGCGTGGAAGGCACATTGGCCGAACACCTGAAGACCGCTCGCCCCGTCATCCGGACATTGACGCAGCAGACGCTCGGCGCGATGCAGGTGCAACTGCAATCGCTGCTTGAACAGCATCCGCAGTTGTCTACGGTTTCCATTGAGCATGTGGTGGACGCCGCCGTTGACCGAGCCGCGCAGGCGCCCGAAGCCATGGGGAATGGCGCGCTGCGGCAACTGGCTGCGGCGGGTGCCGCGCTGCTGGGGGCCCACGCGTTTCGCGAAACGATCAAGGACGTGCTGGTGGAGCGCGTGCACAAACTCGCGCATATCGATGCACAAACCACGCGCATTGCGCTGCGCCAATCCTTGGCATCGCTGGCCGACGGCGAATTCGTGGCGAGTATCCTGGCCGAGCGGATACGTGCATTCTTCATCGCGCTGTATCGCGGTATCGGGTTGCACTGCCTCTTTTGGCTGGCCCTGGCGGCACTAGAAATCGGTCTTGCGCAATGGCGCTTGCGCCGGACATCGACATCGGCGGAACTCCCCGCCTAACAGCGCTGGCATCAGAATGGATCACTTCAAGCAACTCGAAACCTTTGTCGCGGTGGCCACGCGCGGCAGTTTGTCTTCTGCGGCTGCGGCCGAAGGTGTGGCACCGGCCATCATCGGGCGCCGCATCGACGCACTGGAAGAACGCCTGGGTGTGAAGCTGCTGGTGCGCACCACGCGGCGCATCACCCTCACCTTCGAGGGCTCGGCATTCCTGGAGGATTGCCAACGCATCCTCAACGACCTGCACAACGCCGAGGCCAGCGTCTCCGCTGGTGGCGTGAAGGCCAGTGGCCACCTGCGCATCACGGCCCCGGCCGGCTTCGGCCGCCGCCATGTCGCGCCGATGGTGCCGGACTTCATCGAGGCCCACCCAGATGTGTCGATGACGCTGGACCTGGGCGACCGCGTGGTTGACCTCGTCAACGAAGGGTTCGACTGCGCGATCCGCCTGGGTGATCTGCCGGATTCGAGCCTGGTATCGATCCGCCTGTGGGAGAACCGCCGCGTCGTGGTGGCCGCGCCCGCCTATCTGGAGCGCCATGGCGTGCCAACCCAGGTGGAGCAACTCTCGGGCCACAACTGCCTGGCCTTTGGCGCCAGCGCCAACGTGCAGCGCGGCTGGGTCTTCCAACAAGGCGGCAAGACCGTCACCGTGAAGGTATCGGGCACGATGGAATGCACCGACGGCGCCGTGCTGCGCGAGTGGTGCTTGCAGGGCTACGGCCTGGCGTGGCGCTCGTGGTGGGAGGTCGGCCACGACATCGCCACGGGCAAGCTGGTGACAGTGTTGGATGCGTTCGAAGCGCCGCCGATTGGCATCCACGCCGTGTTTCCGCAACGCAAGCATCTGCCCCTGCGCGTGCGGCTCTTCATCGATTTCCTCAAGAACACCTACGGCAACCCGGCCTACTGGCGCCGGGCCGACGCCCTCATCGGGATGGACTAGCGATCACTCCGGATGGGTGGAACATTGCACGCGGCCTACAATCAAAACAACGCGTATCCACCCAACCAAGGAGGCCGCATGTTCCAGCACATCCTCATCCCGACCGATGGTTCCGAGCTGTCGCGTAAGGCGGTGGCGGGCGCGCTCGACTTTGCCAAGACACTCGGCGCGCGCCTGACGGCCTACACGTGCCTGGAGGAATACCCTTACACGCCCTTCTCCGAAATCGTTGTGGAGACCCCTCAGGCCTTCAAGGAGCGCGTTGAAGCCCAGGCGCGCGTGGTGCTCAAGGACGTGGAAGACGCTGCCCGCAGCGCCGGCATCACCTGCGATACCGACATGAGCTGCTTTGCGGTGCCCTACATGGGCATCATCGATGCGGCAGAACGTCACGGCTGTGACGTCATCTTCATGGCCTCGCACGGCCGGCGCGGACTGGCCGGGCTGCTGCTCGGCAGCGAGACGCAGAAGGTGCTCACGCACACCGAAATCCCCGTGATTGTCTATCGCTGAGCCGCCTCCAGAAGACCAGACTCCTTCGACACGCAGCCGCCCCTGACCGGGCGGCTTTCTTTTTGCCCTTGACTCTTGGCTTGTTGATGCATACAACTTTGTACACAAAACTAAATAATCTTGTGCACAAGTTTGCGCACAATGACCGCACGGCCTGAACTCGACTTCCTGCCGGCATCAACCAAGGAGAAGACAGAATGACCACCACCACCGCTTCGGCGGCACCGGCGGATGATCCGCCGCACGCGCATTCCAACGTCGTCATCAAACCGCAGTACGACCCACGGCTCACCAACGAAGACCTTGCGCCGCTGCGCAAGCAAACCTGGGGCACCTACAACATCTTCGCGTTCTGGATGTCGGACGTGCACAGCGTGGGCGGCTACCTGACGGCGGCGAGCCTGTTCTCGCTCGGCCTGTCGAGCTTGCAGGTGCTGTTTGCGCTGCTGGTGGGCATCCTGATCGTGCAGGTCTTCTGCAACCTCGTCGCCAAACCCAGCCAGGCGACCGGCACGCCATATCCGGTGATCTGCCGGGCCTCGTTCGGGGTGCTGGGTGCCAACATTCCGGCCATTATCCGTGGCCTGATCGCGGTGGCGTGGTACGGCATCCAGACCTATCTGGCCTCGCATGCCTTCCTAATCGTCGCGCTGAAATTCATGCCGGAACTCGCGCCGTACGCAGACTTGCAACAGCATGGCTTTGTCGGCCTGTCCACGCTGGGCTGGGCGGCCTTCATGACGCTGTGGGTCCTGCAAGCGTTCGTGTTCTGGCACGGCATGGAATCGATCCGCAAGTTCATCGACTGGGCCGGCCCGGCGGTGTACGTGGTGATGATCGCGCTGGCCGTGTGGCTCGTACACAAGGCGGGTTGGGAGAACATCAACTTCACGCTCTCCTTCCTCAAGTACGAAGGCTGGGATGCCGTGCCCGTCATGCTGGGCGGGATCGCGCTGGTGGTGTCGTACTTCTCGGGGCCGATGCTCAACTTTGGCGACTTCTCGCGCTACGGCAAGGACTTCGGCTCGGTCAAGCGCGGCAACTTCTGGGGCTTGCCGGTCAACTTCCTCGGCTTTGCGCTGCTGGTGGTCATCACCACCTCTGCCACGCTGCCGGTGTTTGGCCAGTTGATCTCCGACCCGGTGGAAGTCATCTCCCGCATCGACAACACGACGGCAGTGGTGATCGGCGCGCTGACCTTCATGATTGCCACCATCGGCATCAACATCGTCGCCAACTTCGTCTCACCTGCGTTCGATTTCTCCAACGTGGCGCCGCAGCACATCAGCTGGCGCACGGGCGGCATGATCGCGGCGGTGGCATCGATCTTCATCACGCCCTGGAACCTCTACAACAACCCTGAGGTGATCCACTACACCATCGACGTGCTGGGCGCCTTCATCGGCCCGCTGTTCGGCATCCTGATTGCGGACTACTACTTCGTGCGCCGCCAGCAGATCAACGTGGATGATCTCTACTCGATGCGCCCGACGGGCAGCTACTGGTTCCGCAACGGCTACAACCCGGCAGCCGTCTGGACGATGATCCCGTCCGCGTTGATCCCGATGGCCTGCGTGGTATTCGAGCGCCTGCAATGGCTGGCCAACTACAGCTGGTTCATCGGCGTGGGCATCGCACTGGTGCTCTACACCGTGCTGAGCCGCAAGCAACTCGCCGCCGCCCGTTGACCCTGACGCCCCTGACGACTTACGACGCACGAACATGGACATCCGCATCATCAACCCCAACACGACCGCCAGCATGACCGCGCTGATCGGCCGCTGCGCACAGGCGGCGGCCGCATCGGGCACACGCATCACGGCGGTCAGCCCGAAGATGGGCCCGGCTTCCATCGAGAGCCACTACGACGAAGCCCTCTCCGTGCCCGGCATCCTGGAAGAAATCCGCCACGGCGAGCGCGATGGCGCTGATGCGTACGTCATTGCCTGCTTTGGCGATCCGGGCCTCTATGCGGCTCGCGAGCTGGCGCATGGCCCCGTCATCGGCATTGCAGAAGCGGCCATGCACATGGCCAGCCTGATCGGCAACAGCTTCAGCGTGGTGACGACGCTGGAACGTACTGTCGGCATGGCCTGGCACTTGGCCGAGCGCTACGGCATGCGCCATGCCTGCCGCAACGTCCACGCGAGTGACCTGCCGGTGCTGGATCTGGAAAAGCCGGGTTCCAATGCGCGCGGCATCATCCTGCAAGCCTGCCGCGACGCACTGGCGCAAGACCGCAGCGACTGCATCGTGCTCGGCTGCGCCGGCATGGCCGACCTGTGTGAAGACCTGAGCGCTGAACTGGGCGTGCCCGTCATCGACGGCGTGGTGGCGGCGGTGAAATTGGTGGAGGCGCTGGTCGGCATGCGGCTATCGACCAGCAAGCGCGGCGATTGGGCACGCCCGCTGCCCAAACCCTACACGGGGATGCTTGCACCGTTTGCATTAGCCTAGCGCGGCACGGGAGGGTGCATTTGCTACCATGCATCCTTCCGCCTTTTTCCTCCGCTCTGTCACCCGCCATGCCCGCATCCGAACGGGAAACCACCGACAGCCAGCCTGCTGCCGAACCGATCTACCAAGGCCTGCTGACGGCCATCATGGAGCACCGCTTGGCCGCCGGCACCAAGCTGGTCGAAGAGCGGTTATGTGAAGCCACCGGTGCAGGCCGGCCGCGCATCCGCCAGGTGCTGGCGAGGCTGGCGCACGAGCAACTCGTGACGCTCGTACCCAACAAGGGTGCCTTCGTCGCGCAGCCGTCCGTAGAGGAGGCGCGCGACGTCTTCCAGACCCGCCGCATCATCGAACCCGAACTGGCCGCCATGCTGGCACGCGCATGCGGGCCGGCTCAGGCCAAGCGCCTGCGCGAACACATCGCTGCAGAGCATGCCGCACGCGAGCGTGGAGATCGTGCAGCCACCATCCGCCTCTCCGGCGAGTACCACGTGCTCATCGCCGAAATGGCCGGCAACCACGTCTTGGAGCGGCTGATTCGCGAGACCGTCTCACGCACCTGCCTGATCATCACGCTGTACGACCGCCCCGGCCTGCCCGCCTGCCCCGAGCACGAGCATGACACCCTCACCGAGGCCATTACCGCAGGCGATGCGGCACGCGCGCACGACCTGATGCGCGAGCATCTCGAGCACATCGAGCACTCGCTGGACCTGCACACCACGCCAACGTCGGCGCTGGATCTCGAATCGATTTTCAAGCGCGCATAAAAAAAACCGCGCCACTCACGGGACGCGGTTTCGAGAGGCCGGCGCGTGGTCAGCGCGCTGGCCCAGGTGTCCTGGATGCCGGATGCGTCGGCAAACTCAAGCCACCTTCTTGGCTTGCGCCGTTTCTTCGAAGAATTGTTCGTCTTCCGTCGAGCCCTTCAGCGCCGTGGTGGACGCTTCGCGCTCGATGGTCTGCGTCACGGCATCGAAGTAGCCCGTGCCGACTTCGCGCTGATGCTTCACCGCAGTGAACCCCTTTTCCGCTGCCTTGAACTCGGCCTCTTGCAGCTCGACAAACGCGCTCATCTGGTTGCGGGCATAGCCGTAAGCCAGGTTGAACATCGAGTAGTTCAGGGCGTGGAAACCGGCCAGCGTAATGAACTGGAACTTGTAGCCCATCGCGCCGAGTTCCTTCTGGAACCGGGCAATCGTGACGTCGTCCAGGTTCTTCTTCCAGTTGAACGACGGCGAGCAGTTGTAGGCCAGCATCTTGCCCGGGAACTTGGCGTGGATGGCCTGGGCGAATTTCTTGGCGTACTCCAGATCCGGCTTGCCGGTTTCGCACCACACGAGATCGGCCACTTCTGCGTAGGCCAGGCCGCGCGAGATGGCTTGCTGCAGACCGGGCTTCGTGCGGTAGAAACCTTCCACCGTGCGCTCGCCGGTGCAGAACGGGCGGTCGTTGTCGTCCACGTCGGTGGTCAGCAGATCAGCGGCTTCGGCATCGGTACGGGCAATCAGCACGGTCGGCACGCCCATCACGTCAGCAGCCAGACGCGCAGCCACCAGCTTGCTCACGGCTTCACGCGTCGGCACCAGCACCTTGCCGCCCATGTGCCCGCACTTCTTCACGGCGGCCAGTTGATCTTCAAAATGCACGCCCGAAGCGCCGGCCTCGATCATGGCCTTCATCAGCTCGAACGCGTTCAGCACACCGCCGAAACCAGCTTCCGCATCCGCCACGATCGGGGCGAAGAAATCGATGTCGTCCTTGCCTTCCGACCATTGGATCTGGTCAGCGCGCTGGAAGGTGTTGTTGATCTTCTTGACGACCTTGGGCACCGAGTCCACCGAGTACAGCGACTGGTCCGGATACATCTCCCCGTTGCTGTTGGCATCGCCCGCCACCTGCCAGCCCGACAGGTAGATGGCCTTCAGGCCCGCCTTGACCTGCTGCATGGCCTGGTTGCCCGTCAGTGCGCCCAGCGCGTTGACGAACGGCTCGTTGTTGATCAGGTCCCACAGCTTTTCCGCACCGCGCTTGGCCAGCGTGTGCTCGATCTGCAGCGAGCCACGCAGGCGCACTACGTCTTCGGCGGTATAACCGCGCTTGATGCCTTTCCAACGCGGGTTGGTGTCCCATTCCTTTTGCAGTTGCTGCACTTGTTGTTCGCGCGTCGTCATCACACTCTCCTGCTTGATCGCATCCATCCAATAAGAACCGGGTAGCTCGCTCACCGCTTAAAGCCACTTGCCTTCCGCTGGCGCCCTTTTTGGGTGTCGTCGGCCGGCCAAAAGTCATGTGTCTTATATAAGAGTGTAGAAAGGCACGATGCAGCGCAACAAGGAGAACCTCAACTCGATCCGAAGTTTTTATTTGTTTATTTTCAAAGGCTTAACACCATCGTTTCACGATACGGAAAGATTTTCCCTATCATGAAAGATGGTGATGGTGCCCTGCGGTGCGGAATTTTTGAGGACCAAAAAGACTTTCCGCATTGTGAAAAATAGAAGACCTATCCTTCACATGCGGTAGGTCGGCACACACCACGTTGGCTTTACAACGCTGATGGCACCGTTCCAGCGGCCATCTTTGGCACCGGGCTTCTGCGGGCCAGGAGAAATACGCCTACATGCCTATGCCTGGCATCTACACGCAGGCCATGCGCGTTCAATCCGAATCGTTGGCGTACTTGTGTGCCGCACCCTCTTTCGCCTTGGCCAGGCGCCGCGCAACCCGTTCGGCACGAATCGCTTCGGCAACAAAAATACCGATGACAGCCAACACGGCCGCCACGCCCAGCAACAACCGATCCGTTAGCGTCATAACCATACGGGCGCAGCATGCCCAAGTGTTTTTTGAGCCTCCAGCGTAAGACGTCGTTCATCAAGAAGTCATAAAGAACGCTCTCCTCGACGCAAAATTCGTATCAACGTACCGGCCCGCGCGCAAGCCGCTGACCCGGCAGCCATCTGCGCAACCAGGGCGCCGGGTATCTCGGACTGGTATGCCTCACGGAATTGCTCTACACCTACAGATAGCGCCAATAAGAAGGGTGGGAGGCACGATGGCTACATTCGACAAGATGTGGCAGGTGGTTGTTGGTAAGCCGCTTGATCCACTCGACCCACGAACCCGCCATGCCATCGCGGTGACGCCGCTTCTGGCGTGGGTGGGGCTTGGGGCTGATGGTCTGTCCTCATCGTGCTATGGCCCCGAGGAGGCGTTCCTCGCCCTGGGTCAGCACACACCCCTCGCCCTCTTCCTGGCGTTGGCGACTGCAGCCACCGTGTTCATCATTGCGCTGGGCTACAACCAGGTCATCGAACTGTTTCCCACCGGGGGCGGTGGCTATCGCGTTGCAACTGCGCTGCTGGGCCAGCGCGCGGGGCTGGTGTCCGGCGCCGCGCTGCTGGTCGACTACGTGCTGACGGTGGCCACGTCTCTGGCAAGCGGTGTCGATGCCTTCTTCAGCCTGCTGCCATTGAGCGCGCAAGCGTTCAAGCTGACCACCGAGCTGATCCTGATCGTGCTCATGACGGGCCTCAACTTCCGGGGCATGCGCGAATCGATTCTCGTGTTGCTGCCGATCTTCCTGGGCTTTGTCGTGCTGCACTTCGGACTGATCGTCTATGGCGTGGCAGTTCATGGCAGCGGGCTCACCGCTGTCGTGCCGGATGCCGTGGGCGAGGCGCACACCATGTCGCAAACGCTCGGGCCACTGGTGATGCTGGCGCTGTTGATGCGCGCGTTCTCGCTGGGCGGTGGTACCTACACGGGCCTGGAAGCGGTCTCGAACAACGTCAACATGCTGGCCGAGCCGCGCACGCCCCACGGCAAGCGGACCATGCTCTATATGTCGACCTCGCTGGCGTTCACGGCGGGCGGCATCATCCTGCTCTACATGCTGTGGCACGCCAAACCGGTGGAGGGCCAGACGCTCAACGCCGTGGTGTTCGGCAGCGTGATCGACCACATGGGGCTCAGCTCGGCATTTGCGCGCGGTGCGCTGCTGGCTGCGGTGCTGGCGTTTGAGGCGGGGCTGCTGCTGGTCGGTGCGCAGACCGGCTTTCTCGATGGCCCGGCTGTGCTGGCCAACATGGCGCACGATTCCTGGGTGCCGCGCCACTTTCGCGATCTGTCGGCCCGGCTGGTGCGCCAGAACGGCATCATCGTGATGGGCGTAGCAAGCCTGCTGATCCTGTTCTGGACGCACGGTGACGTGGCGGTGCTGGTGGTGCTGTACAGCATCAACGTATTCCTGACCTTCAGCCTGTCACTGCTGGGCCTGTGCACCTATTGGTGGCGCCAACGCAGGAATGCCGCGCACTGGTGGAGACACTTTGCGCTGTCAGCATTGGGGCTGTCGGTCACGAGCACGGTGCTGGTCATCACCCTGGTCGAAAAGTTCACTGCAGGCGGCTGGCTCACGGTGCTGGTCACGAGCGCCGTGATTGCGCTGTGCTTCCTGATCCGGCATCACTACGACGAGACCCGCGCGCAAATCGCCAAGGAAGACGCGCTGTTCTCCGGAGAAACACCCGTCGTGCCCGACACCGCGGCGCCCAGCAAACCCGACCCCAGCCTACCCACTGCCATCCTCCTGGTGGGCAAGCATCGCGGGGCCAGCATGCATGCACTGCTGTGGGTCAACCGGCTCTTCCCCGGCCACTTCAAGAACTTCATTTTCCTGGCCGTGGGCGAAGTCGATGCCAAGAGCTACGACGGTGCCGAGCACCTGGAACGCCTACGCCAGACCATCACGGCATCGCTGGAGTACTACGTGGCGCAATGCCGCCGACATGGCGATGCGGCCGACTACCGCATCGCCTTCGGCACCAACCCGGTTGCACAGTTCACCAAGCTGGCCGAGACCACGATGGATGAGTTTCCCAACAGCGTGTGCTTTGCCAGCAAACTGATCTTCCGGCAGGTTAACTTCCTCACCGCCTGGTTGCACAACCAGAGCCCGCTGGAAATTCAGACGCGGCTGCACCTGCAAGGCAAGCAGATGGTACTGCTGCCGATGAATGTCGGCTGAGGCGCTACGACACTGCGGCGCAGTGCTCAGCCGCGCGCCAGCCGATGCGCGACCCAATCGCCGCCCGTAATGACATGCCGCCCGGCAATGTGCGCCGGGCTGACCGGATAGACGATGCACTCGACAGGCTCGCTGCCCAGCATCACGGCGTGGTTCTCGCGCAGGAAGAGCGCATCACCGCCTGGATACACCTCTTCGATCTCGTCGAGCACCGGCACGAGCGCGGCATCGATGCGATAGACATCACCCCGTACGGCGGTGCCGGTCGGGTCCAGCACCAGGCCCGGATACGCGCCAAAGTCGTACAGGCGACCGTGCAACATGGCGGTGCCTAGCAACTCTGGCTCGGGAATGCCGCGCTTGGCTGCGGCTACGCGCAGGTCATTGGCCTCTCCGGCGCGCAGTGTGCCGTAGACGAACACGTGAATGGCGTTGACCGGGCTCATACAAGTGGGTCCTGCGAAACCAGCACACCGTCTTCATCGGCATAGATCCATTCACCGGACTGGATGTACGCACCGGGCATCTGCACCCCCACCTCGCGCTGGCCAGCGTTCTTCTTGATGCTCTTGCGCGGATGCACTGCCAGTGCATGAATGCCGACGTTGCATTCGATCAGCTCGCGCGTATCGCGCACGCAGCCGTTGAGCAGGATGCCCTCCCACCCGTTCTCCTCGGCCAGCTTGCCGAGGTTGCCGCCCACCAATGCACATCGCAACGAACCGCCGCCGTCGATGACGAGCACGCGCCCCGCGCCCTGCTCTTCCAGCGCGGCACGCACCAGGCCGTTGTCCTCGAACACCTTGAGCGTGGAAGCCGGGCCGGCAAACGCGGCACGCTTTCCAAAGCTGCAGAACACGGGCGTGAGTACACGCAGGCTTCCGTAGATGAGTTTGTCTTCGTGCAGATCGCACAGGTCAGTGACTGGGGTCATCGTCATGGCAGTGTCGAAGGGTTGGGCGTTGGTAGAAAGAGATTAGCTGCGCGACTGTGCGCGTAACGAATCGATGGTCGCACGCGGGCTGATGATGTTCGGATCCGTCTGCACCTCGATGATCGTGGCAACGGGGGCAACCAACGCAGCCTCAACGGCCGACTGGAAACCTTCGAGTGAGCGTACCGTATGCCCCTCGGCGCCGTACGCGCGGGCCAGTGCCGCAAAGTCGGGATTGCGCAGTTCCGTGCCGCTCACGTGCTCAGGGTACTCGCGCTCCTGATGCATGCGAATGGTGCCGTACATGTTGTTGTTGACCACGATGAAGATGACCGGCGCGTTGTATTGCATGGCGGTCGCCAGCTCCTGCCCGTTCATCAGGAAGCAGCCATCACCCGCCATGCAGATGACGGGCGTGTCAGGGCACACGATCTTGGCGGCCACGGCAGCCGGTGCGCCGTAGCCCATCGCCCCGCTGGTCGGCGCCAGTTGCGTGCGCGAGCCGGCAGCCAGCGCGCCGTACTGATAGAAGCGATGCAGCCACGTGGCGTAGTTGCCTGCGCCATTGGTCAGGATGCTGTTGTGCGGCAGGCGCTCGCGCAGCCATTGCATCGCGCGGGCCATGTCGATGCCTTGCCCGGTGAACGGTGGCGGCACGATGTTGGCAAGGTAATCGGCATGGGTGGCTTCGGTCCAGGCAGACCAGCGTGGCGTGGCGTCCGGCACAACGCCCTCCAGCGCTTCAGCAATCGCGGGCATCGACGCATGGATCATCAGGTGTGCCTGATAGACGCGCCCCAGTTCTTCCGCGCCAGCATGTACGTGGATGAGCGTCTGCCTGGGGCGCGGCACGTCGAACAGCGTGTAGCCGGAGGTGGTCATCTCGCCCAGGCGCGGGCCGATGGCGAGCACCACATCGGCGTCTTTTACACGCGCAGCGAGCTTCGGGTTGATGGCGATACCGACATCGCCCGCGTAATTCGGGTGACGGTTGTCGAACAGGTCTTGCCGGCGGAACACGCAGCCGGCGGGCAGGTTCCAGCGCTCGGCAAACGCCTGCATGCGGGCGGCGGCCTGCGGTGTCCAGCCAGAGCCGCCCAGCAGCAATAGCGGGCGCGCTGCGCTCTGCAGCAACACTTTCAGTTGCGAGAGATCGTGCGGACCGGGCCACGCCATGGCGCGCGCTTTCGTTGCTACATCGGGCGGCACGTCTGCAACCGTGGCAACCTCGGTGAGCATATCTTCCGGCAACGCCAGCACGACCGGACCGGGCCGGCCAGCAGTAGCAGTCTGGAAGGCGCGTGCGATGTATTCGGGAATGCGCTCCACGCTGTCGATCTGCGCCACCCACTTGGCCATCTGGCCGAACATACGGCGGTAGTCGATTTCCTGAAACGCTTCGCGGTCGACAAAATCGCGGCCGACTTGGCCGATGAACAGAATCATCGGCGTGGAATCCTGGAACGCGGTGTGCACGCCGATGCTGGCGTTGGTGGCGCCGGGGCCCCGTGTGCAGAAGACGATGCCGGGGCGGCCGGTCAGTTTGCCGTAGGCGTCGGCCATGTTGGCGGCGCCGCCTTCCTGCCGACAGATGATGAAGCGCGCGCGGTCGCGGCGCTGATAGAAGCCCTCAAGCACCGACAGGTAGCTCTCACCGGGCACGCCAAAGGCGATGTCGACACCGTGGCCAACCAACGCATCGACCAGGATCTGCCCGCCGTGGCGGGGTTGGCCTACAACTGCAGTCTCCATGGCGAGTAGTCTCACGCTTGATTCGTTGACGACACAACGGATCATAGCGGAAGGTGTCATGAGCGCACACGCCCCGTTCGGGCTACATCTGCCGGAACAGATGCGCGTACTGCCGTGCCACCGGCAGCGTCTCCGCCCGTCCGCGTATCTTCAGGCCCAATCGGCCCAGCGACAGATGCACGGCGCTCGACACATGCGCCACGTTGACCACCGTGCCGCGGTGCACCTGCCAGAAGTGCTCCGGATCAAGCTGGGCCAGCAACTCGCGCAAGCTCATGCGGATGAGCGATTCACCGCTGCTGGCGACCACGTTGACGTACTTGTCGGTCGCCTCCAGATACAGCACGTCATCCACGGGGATGAAGCGCACCTCTTGCCCGACCAGCGCCTTGATGAAGCGTAGATAACCGCCCTGCGGTGTCACCCGCGTCTGCGCAGCGCCTTGCAGGCCGGCGAGGCGTTCGACGAGTTCTGCCAACGTCTGTGCCGGATCCGCGGCACCGTTGCTGCTGGGGCGCACGGTCAGTCGGTCCTTCAGGCGCTTGACGGTCTCGGCCAGGCGCTCGGTCTGCACGGGCTTGAGCACGTAGTCGACAGCGGCCTGTTCGAAGGCATCCAACGCAAACTGATCGTAGGCCGTGACGAACACCACCAGCGGGCGGTCCGCCCGGTCCGATAGCTCACGCGCTACGTCAATGCCTGAGAGCCCCGGCATGCGGATGTCGAGAAAGACAACGTCCGGCCCCTGCCCGGCCTGCGCATCGTCAATCACGTCCAGCACGGATTGCCCGTCGTGCACGGCCGGCAACAGCGTGGCCTCGGGCCACAGCGCAGCCAGTTCGGCGACCAGGTTGTCAGCCAGTGCCGGTTCGTCGTCGGCAATCAGCAGGCGGGGGGAAGACGGCATCGGTCAGGTTCCGGCGGGCGCGCGTGAAGACAGCGCTGGGTTGGCGGCGGGGCGTGCAGACTGGGAAAAGCGGCAGCGCCATTCAGGCGCATCGGCCTGGGCAGGCGCGTCAGTTGTTTCGCGTGCGAGCGGCAGCTCAACAATGATCGTCACGCCATGCGGCACGGTTTCCGCAATCGTCAGGCGTGCATCGCCATCAAACAGGCGCGCCAGCCGTTCACGCACATGCGTGAGGCCCAGCCCCGAGCCCTTGCCGCCATCGTTGCCGAAGCCGACGCCGGTATCGCGCACTTCCAGCACGAGGCGTTCGCCCTCATTGTGGGCAACCAAGCGGGCCGAGAGCGCAATCTCACCGCCTTCGCGTGCCGGCTCGATGCCGTGCACGACGGCGTTCTCCACCAGCGGCTGGATCAACATGGGCGGGATGACGATGTTGGCGATGGCATCGTCCAGCGTCAGTGAAAACCGCAGCCGGTTGCCGAAGCGCAGCGCCTGAATATCGAGATACGCACGCAGCAGCGCGAATTCCTGCGCTAGCGTGCATTGTTCGGCGCGGGCATGCGAGAGCGACGTACGCAGAAAGCCGATCAGGTGCTGCAGCAAGCGCCGCGCGCCAACCGGGTCCCGGGCGATCAGCACATCCACATGGGCGAGCACGTTGAACAGGAAGTGCGGCTCGATCTGCGCTTGCAACGCCATGAGCTGCGCACGCACGACCTGCTTCTCGGCTTCTTCACGATCCAACGCATCGAGCGCGGCCTGACGCTCCAGCGCAACCAGCTTGCCGCGCGACCAGTAGTAGTAGGTTGCCCCCAGCGCAGCCAGCATCGTGATGATGAAGCTCATGCGCAGGCTATCGGCCCGCCAGGGCATGGGGAACGGCGCATTCATGCAGAGAATCATGCGGGCCACCCATTGCCCGAACGGCACGCCAATCACCACCGCACCAACCACAACCCACGGAAAGAACTTCTTGCTGGGCGGCCCGTCGCCCCAAAACGCGTGACGCGGAATGCCAATCAACGAGAACACCGCCAGACCTATCGACTGGCTGAAAACAAAGTCCTGCCAGAACGTCTCTTCCGGGCGAATGCCGAACGCCAGCACCGTCGCAATCAACGTATTGATGACGATGATGACGGCGTAGCGGACCAGCCAGCGCCGCAGGAGGCGCAGGCAATCGGCAAGCGAAGGAAACGACACATTGGCGAGCATGCGGGCGATCTTACCGGAGGGTTCTCCGGCGTTGAAGCTTGGGGTTTCCCGCATCAGCGGCCAGCCTGTTCGCGCAGACGGGCGAGCTCCTGGTCGACCATGCGCTGGTAGCCGTTGCCCATGCTCCAGGCCAGGCTCAGGCCGTGCGCGGCCAGCCCCATCCCCCAGCCCAGCAGCGGCCAGACGAACCAGAACTGCCCGCGCGACAGCGCAATCGCCGCCAGCACACCGTTCACGGCCAGAAATGACAGCAGGTGGATGCGAAACCCCATGCGTGCGCCGGCACGGTGGCGGGCGCGGCGCAACAGGGCATCGTCAGATTCAGCGGAGGTGTTGTAGGGGATGGCGGACATGGCGGTCTCAGGTGGAACCGAAGATGTCCGCAGTATAGGAATGGCGCTTGGGCAGGCGCCATCGGTGTGCGACGAATGGCGGGATTCAGGGTGCGAACGTAGCAACAGCAGGTGCTCAGACGCGGCACGAAAACCGCAGGATTCCAGGTATTCGAGCCCGCGCGTCTTACGCATCGACTTGTGCATCCGCTGCACAAGTTCTGTGGCGGGAGCCCTGTGGTGGTGGGCAGAGCCTATCCATAGACTGCATTCCAGCACACAGCCTGCGCGGCTCACACAAACACGGCGTGCCGATCCACTACGTACACCGATTCGCTCCCAACAAAAACGATGATGAAAAAGAAATTACTACTGCCGCTACTGTCGGCACTTGCGCTGACCGCCTGCGGCGGCGGTGATAACGCTCCGGTACACCCCGGCCTCGTGTCACTCCCTGCCAGCGAGCTGACGTGGACCGAGTTGCCCGGCAGCGGCGGCGTGAAGTACGCCAACGTTCAGGGCGACCTCGCTGGACATGGTAACTACGAAGCGTTCGTCCTCTTCCCCAACGGGGCGGACAACCCGTATCACGTGCACACGCAAGACTTGCCGACCGTGGTGCTCAAGGGCACGTTCTACGCCATTGTCGATGGCAAGCGCATTGACTATCCGCCGGGCTCTTACTACAACCTGCCCGCCAACATGCCGCACTACAGCGGTTGCGCACCGGGCGACGATTGCCTGCTGTTCCAGTATCAACGCGATCACTTCGACCTCGTTCCCACCACCCCGGGTGCGGGCGGTGCATCAAGCGAAAACCTGGTGTCGTTTCCCGCCAGCGAACTGACATGGACCGAGTTGCCCGGCAGCGGCGGCGTGAAGTACGCCAACGTTCAGGGCGATCTCGCCGGACATGGCCCGTACGATGCGTTCGTCCTCTTCCCCAACGGGGCGAACAACCCTTACCACGTGCACACGCAAGACTTGCCGACCGTGGTACTCAAGGGCACGTTCTACGCCATCATCGACGGCAAGCGCGTTGATTATCCGCCGGGCTCCTATTACAACCTGCCGGCCAACATGCCGCACTTCAGCGGTTGCGCAACGGGTGATGATTGCCTGCTGTTCCAATACCAGCGCGATCATTTCGATCTGGTTCCGGTCAGGCAGTAAGCCTGGCGCCTCTTGTTCGGCGAGCCGTCATGCGGCTCGCCGAATTTCGTTTACGCAGGCGTTGTCGCACTCGCGCACGAACGGGCAGTGGCTGCGGTGCCCACACGATGCGACGCAATCGGATGCAGTGTGGAAGGCGACGGACATGGAAGCTCAGACGACGCCGGGGATGTCGGGAGTATAGGAATGCCGCCTGGGCAAGCGCCATCCGTGTCCGACGAATGGTGGGATTGCAAGCGCGAATCGACCAGCACCGACGCCACCGCGCCCGCAATGAAAACTGTTACACCGCCTTCACACTCAGATTTTGCTGATGGATTTGCCCCCTGGCGCCCCACACACTCCGCGCTCCGTGATTTTTCCGAGTGCATGGCATGCAAGGTAGCGACCGACCCACACTGGCCCCGCAAACATCCGCAAAACGCAGTGTGGCGATACTTTCAGCCGTTGGTGCACTGGTTGCTACCGCCACGCATAGCCTGCCAGCCTGTGGGCAAACCACGCCGCCCAGAGACATCGCCTTGCCCTCAACGGGCTCCCTGCTGCAGAACAACCCGATTCTGAACGTCCCCGCTGAGCCACAAGGCAAGGATGAGGTCAAGGTCGAGGGCCATCGCCCCGCCACGGAGCCAACATCGCCTGCCGATACCGAAGCCGTGCATGTCGCTCGCATCGAAGTCGACAACGTGCCGGAACGCCTGAGGCTACAAGTCGATGCCGTCGTTGCCCCCTACCGTGACCGGGACATGACGTTGAGGGACGTGCGCAACGTGGCAGTTCTAGTCACGAACGCGCTGCTCGACAACGGTGAACCCATTTCCTACGCCTATGTGCCGCAGCAGAAGATCACCAACGGTGTCGTACGCCTGAACATCCTGCGCGGGCATGTTGAGACAATTCAGTTGCGTCGTAACGACTCGCTGGTCAGCGATCGCGTCCTGCAGGGCTATCTGGACCACGGTGTATCGGCCACTGGTGACATGCAGACGGCACAGGATCAGCTCACACGCCTGTCCGAACTGCCCGGCATTGGTGGCATCACGCCGATGCTCTCGCCTGGGCAAACGCCTGGCGGCACCGTGCTGACGGTCGACACGGCTGCGGGCGACCGCATCAACGGCGCCTTCGTGGCCGACAACGCCGGCTCGCGCGTCAGCGGGCGCAACCGCATCGGTACGCAAGTCAACGTCAACAGTCCATTCGGCCTGGGCGACCGGTTTCAGGCCGTGCTGTACGGCGCACCCGATTTCCTCCAGTTCAACCACGACAGCGACGGCGGCAAGACGTTGATCGGCCGTGTCTCTTACGACATCCCGATCAGCACGCACGGCGCGCGCGCCGGCATGGCCGTATCACGCGTCAACTACACGCTGGGCGGCTTATACAACGACCTGGGCGACGGCCACGCCACCGTGTACGGCCTCTACGGCAGCTACCCGCTTATGCGCACCCAATCGGACAACCTCGACGCTGCCGCCAACCTCGACTACAAGCGCCTGACCGACACGCTGTTTGACGAACCCAACCAACGCTGGGCATCGGTCGTCTCCACGCAACTCTCGGGCAACCGGCAAAGTCGACTGGGTGGGCTGCCGTACATCCTGCAATACCAATTCGGCCTGACCGGCGGCGACCTACATAACGAGGATGCCTGGAACGGCGCGCAGACACGTGGCACCTACTTCAAGGCCACGCAATACGCCAAGTACACGCAAGTCTTGTATCGCGGCCTCTATGCCGACCTATCGATCCAGGCGCAGCAAAGCTCACGCAACCTAGACGGCTCGGAAAAAATGACGCTGGGCGGCACCAATGCCGTACGCGCATATAGCAACGACACCGTCAGCGCAGACAGCGGCCATATCGCATCCATGCAATTGAATGCCACTGTGCCCTATGTCGATGGGCTGACCGCGCAAGTCTTCTATGACCGGGCACGCGCCACGGTGCAGAAATTCGTGAGCCGGGGCGCCAACGCGGTCACGATGGAGGGATACGGGTTCGAGCTGAATTATTCGGTGGCTAAACGTGCGGAGTTCAACCTGACCTATGCACTGCGTATGGGCAGCTCACCACTGCTTGGGGCGCAGCATCGGGCGATGACGTGGTTCAGTACGGTGGTCCGGTTTTGACCGGATCCGCACGGGCACGCAAATACGGCAAGGGTTGTTACGACCCACATAGACTAAGAATCCGCCGATAGATTTACCCCATCGCTCCTCCTAGGCTAAGCGCCCCATCAATCATGAGACTTGGAGAGGAATGCGATGACCAAAACAATCGCCAAAATCCGCCCAGCCGCTTTGGCGGCGCTTTTGCTGGCAGGAACACAGGCCTACGCCGTGGGCACCGGCACCATTGCAGACGGTGTTGGCAACATCAGCACTAGCGGCCGCACGACGACCGTCAATCAGTCCAGCGACAAGCTGATCATCAATTGGGACAACATGAACGTGGCCAGCAACGAAACGCTGGCTTTCCAGCAGCCGAGCACAACGGCTTCTGTGTTGAACCGCATCAACTCGATCGACCCGACGAGCATTCTCGGCAATCTCACCTCCAACGGCCGCGTCTATATCGTCAACCCGAACGGCGTACTGTTTGGCTCAACCGCACGGGTCAATGTCGGCAGCCTAGTTGCATCTTCTCTCAACATTTCCGACGAGGTTTTCAAGAACCCCACAGGCTGGAGACAAGCCCTCACATTTTCCGGTGGAGGCAACGGTGATGTCATCAACAACGGCCGTATCAATGCAGACACCTCGGTCGCGCTCATCGGAGGTGGATTAGTCGAAAACAACGGCGCCATTCATAGCACTAGGGGAGACATTGCCCTCCAATCCGGAGGCACTGTCATTTTTTTTTGGCGACTCTCCGGACAGCATGCACTGGGATATTGTCGCTGATGGCAGCGCCAATGCACTGGTTAACAATAGTGGCTCGCTAAGAACGGAGAATGGCTCCATCGCTCTAGTAGCTACGGTCCGCGATGCAGTCGCACGCAGTGTCTTGAACAATACTGGAACCATCGAGGCGCGGAGCTTAACCCATGATGAATATGGGATACCCAGATACGGACACGTTGAGCTAATCACTTCGGTACTTAGCCCAGAAAACACTCACCAAACCCGAATGACGGTTAATGGCGTAGTGGATGCCGAAGGCGGAATCTCCGTAATCGGAGGCAAAACCTCTATTGGTGGCGATCTCTCCGCACCAGAAATTTGGGTATTTGGGGATGCAACAACAACTGATCGCGCATTGATGCGCACCTCCTACCTGCAACTACTCAACGACAACAACGGTGGCAATTTAGGCAACTTCGATTTCCGACGCGGGTCGATTTTTGTCAATCAGTTGGTTACCGCTAACACAGGGAAAGTTGATATCTCGCTGTCCGGAACCTATGGAGACTCAGCTAGCTTGTTGAGCCTCTACACGATGGGCGATGTGCGCATACACAGCGCCGATGATCTTTATGTCTGGAGAAACGAAGTTCAAGGCGAACTAAATCTTTCCAGCCAAGGCACCATCTGGAATCGTTGATTCGGCCTTGGAAGACTGGGAAGCCGACTCGATCACGTAACACATACCCTTTCTTCGAGTAGGCCATCTAACACACTCAGTCATATCTCGTACAGCCTACGCGGCCAACGCCTCCCCAGACGCTGGCCGCGTCATTTGCGCCACCACCGTAGAAGCCACCGCCTCCGCCACCGTCTCACGCGACAGATGCGGCGCGAACATCCCGATGAAGTCGTGCGCATAGCCGCGCAGGTACGCGCCACGCCGCACCGCCACACGCGTAGTGTTCGGTTCGAACAGATGATCCGCGCCGATGCACACGAGGTTATCGTCCTTGCGCCCGTCATACGCCATCGACGCGATGATGCCCACGCCCACATCCAGCGCGACGTAGGTCTTGATCACGTCGGCGTCCATGGCGGTCAGCACGATCTCCGGATGCAGGCCCGAGGCAGCAAACGCGGCGTCGATGTTGCGGCGGCCCGTGAAGCCGGCGTCGTAGGTAATCAACGGGTACTGCGCCACGTCTTCCAGCGTGGGCAGCGGGTTCTTGGTCAGCGGATGGTCCGGGCTGACCACTAGCACGTGGCGCCAGCGGTAGGCCTCAAACGAGGTCAGCCCCGGTTCGTTGGCCACAGCCTCGGTGGCGATGCCGATGTCGGCCTGCCCCGTCAGCAGCAGTTCAACGATGTGCGAAGGCGATGCCTCCTGCAGCGCCAGTGTGACGTGCGGGTATTCCTTGCGGAACGACTGCACCACCTTCGGCAACGCATAGCGCGCCTGCGTGTGCGTGGTCGCCACAGTCAGGCGGCCGGACTGGCGGCCGGAGAATTCCTCACCGGCCTGGCGCAGGTTTTCGGCTTCGAGCAGCAGGCGCTCGACGATGCGCACGATCTCGCGGCCCGGCTCGGTCAGGCCGGTCAGACGCTTGCCGTAGCGCTCGAAAATCTCCACACCGAGCTCGTCTTCCAGCTCGCGGATCTGCCGCGACACACCCGGCTGCGACGTATAGAGCGCGTTGGCGACTTCGGTCAGGTTGAACTGGCGGCGCACCGCCTCGCGGATGGAACGCAGTTGCTGAAAGTTCATGCTCGTGTCCTCTCGAATGGTTGTCGTCGGAGCGGCGAATTGGGTGGGGGTTAAGCGGTGGCCTGCACGGTGGGCTGTGCGCTGCCCTGGGCGAACACGCGAATGGCGCGCGGGCGCACCACCAGCGTTTCGCCTTCACGGAAACCCTCGGCGCGGAAGCGCTCGATGGGCAGCGAGACTTCGATGACGTCGTCGGTATCCGAACGCTCCAGCTCCAGCTGTGCAACGGCACCCAGCGTGAGCGCGCGGCGCAACGTCACGGGGATGCCTTCGGCGCCGGGCGCATAGCGCTCTAGGTCGATCTCGTGCGGGCGCACAAACGCCACCGCTTGATCGGCACGCGACGAATCCACACCGCCCGACGGCACGGTGATGGACGCATCGCCCACATGCAGCACGCTGCCGCCCTCGCCCTCTTCCAAGCGGCCGTGGAACAGGTTCACGTTGCCGAGGAAGCCATAGACGAACGGCGTGGCTGGCGTGTTGTAGACCGTAGCCGGGCTGCCGACCTGCTCCACCTGCCCACGGTTCATCAGCACCACGTTGTCGGCCACTTCCAGCGCCTCTTCCTGATCGTGCGTGACGAACAGGCTGGTGACATGCAGATCGTCGTGCAGGCGGCGCAGCCAGCGGCGCAGTTCCTTGCGCACCTTGGCATCGAGCGCGCCAAACGGCTCATCAAGCAGCAACACACGCGGCTCCACCGCCAGCGCACGCGCCAACGCAATCCGCTGACGCTGCCCACCCGACAGTTGCGGCGGGTAGCGATCAGCCAGCCAATCAAGCTGCACCAGCTCCAGCAGTTCCTTTACCTTGGCGCGGATCTGCGCTTCGCTGGGCCGCTGCGCACGCGGTTTCACGCGCAGGCCAAAGGCCACGTTCTCGAACACCGTCATATGCTTGAACAGCGCGTAGTGCTGGAACACGAAGCCGACCTGGCGCTCGCGCACGTGCTGTTCCGAGGCGTCTTCACCGTTCAGATGGATGCTTCCCGAATCCGCATGCTCCAGCCCCGCGATGATGCGCAGCAGCGTGGTCTTGCCGCAGCCCGACGGGCCCAGCAATGCGGTCAGTTCGCCTTTCTTGAAATCGAGCGAGACATCGTTGAGGGCGATGAAGTTGCCGAAGCGCTTGGTGATGTGTTGAACCTGGATGCTCATGCTGCGCTCCCTTCGAGCGGAGATTGCACGGAGACGTGCGAATTCGGATTGGATGTCTGTTGTTGT
Organism: Ralstonia insidiosa; assembly: GCF_008801405.1. NCBI lineage: Bacteria > Pseudomonadati > Pseudomonadota > Betaproteobacteria > Burkholderiales > Burkholderiaceae > Ralstonia > Ralstonia insidiosa. The sequence continues at coordinate 2,435,548 of NZ_VZPV01000001.1, forward strand.
GCAGCGCGCTGACCGGGGCCCTCGCCCACGCCGGCATCGGCGTCAGCCAGTTCACGGCGGCTGCGCCATTCGACCAGCGTCTTGAGGCCAAGCGTCACCAGCGCCAGCAGGGTCAGCAGCGAGGCCACGGCAAATGCGGCCGCGAAGTTGTATTCGTTATAGAGGATCTCGACGTGCAGCGGCATCGTGTTGGTCAGCCCGCGGATGTGGCCCGATACCACCGACACCGCACCAAACTCACCCATCGCCCGCGCATTGCACAGGATCACGCCGTACAGCAGGCCCCACTTGATGTTAGGCAGCGTCACGCGGAAGAACGTCTGCCAGCCCGATGCGCCCAGCACGATGGCGGCCTCTTCCTCTTCGCTGCCCTGCGCTTGCATCAATGGAATCAACTCACGTGCCACGAACGGGAATGTGACGAAGATGGTCGCCAGCACAATGCCTGGCACGGCAAAAATGACCTTGAAATCGTGGTCTGACAGATAGGGGCCGAACCAGCCTTGCGCGCCGAACAGCAACACGTAGATCAGGCCGGCAATGACAGGCGACACCGAGAACGGCAAGTCGATCAGCGTGAGCAGCAGGTTCTTGCCGCGAAACTCGAACTTGGCGATGGCCCATGCAGCCGCCACGCCAAACACCACGTTCAGCGGCACGGCAATCAGCGCGACAGTCAGCGTCAGGTAAATCGCGGACAGCGCATCGGGCTCGATCAGCGCTTCGAGATAAACATCCACGCCCTTCTTGAAGGCCTCGTAGAACACGCTCGCCAGCGGCACGAACAGGAACAGCGCGAGGAAGACAAACGACACGAGGATCAGCGTCGCGCGCACCCAGGCGGATTCTGCTGTGGCGCCCTTTCGTGCAGCAGCCGGCGCATGGCCAAGTTGACGGGAAACAGTACCGGCCATGTCAGGCTCCTGCCGCGTTGGCGGTCAAGGTTTCGGGGGCACGCTCGATGGTGTCATTGCGATTGCCGCGGCGGCGCGTCCAGGCCTGCAGCAGGTTGATCACCAGCAGCAGCGTGAACGAGATACCGAGCATAACGACGGCGATGGCCGTAGCGCCTGCGTAGTCGAACTGTTCGAGCTTGGAATAGATCATCAGCGGCGTGATCTCGGAGATCATCGGCATGTTGCCGGCGATGAAGATGACCGAGCCGTATTCCCCTGTGGCGCGGGCAAAGGCCAGCGCAAAACCGGTCAACAGTGCGGGCAGCAAAGTCGGCAGGATCACCCGCGTAAAGGTCTGCCAGCGCGTGGCACCCAGGCTGGCGGCAGCTTCTTCCAGCTCGGTTTCCAAGTCTTCCAGCACCGGCTGCACCGTGCGCACGACAAACGGCAGGCCGATGAAGGTGAGTGCAACCACAATGCCCAGCGGCGTGAATGCGACCTTCAGCCCGAGCGGCTCCAGGCGAGAGCCAATCCAGCCATTCGGCGCATACAGCGCAGTGAGCGCAATGCCCGCCACCGCGGTCGGCAGCGCAAACGGCAGGTCGACCAGGGCATCAATCACGCGCTTGCCCGGAAAGCGATAGCGCACCAGCACCCACGCCAGGATCAACCCGAACACCAGGTTGACCACCGCCGCAATCAACGACGCGCCGAAGGTCAGCTTGTACGACGCCACCACACGCGGCGCGGTGACCGTAGTCCAGAACGCATCCCACGTCATCGTGAACGTCTTGAGGACAGTCGCCGACAGCGGGATCAGAACGATCAGCGCGAGGTACAGCAGCGAAAAGCCCAGCGCCAGCCCAAAACCCGGGAGCACGTTGGCAGGCTTACGCCGCTTGGAAGGGGACAACGCAGAGGACAGGCTCATCAGCGCAACCGATAAAAATGGCCACAGAGCGAAAAGTACTGCGACCGATTTGCAGATGAACCAATTGTGGCGAACAGTTCTTATGACGAAAACGAATATTTGCGCATGTGCATCATCGTTTTAGATATAAGGGGTGCTTGGTAAGACATCCCACTGGGCTTGCCAGTCTGCGCCGTCCCGGGTGGTGTCTTGTGCACTTGCCCGGCCGATCAGGCGATCGAGCAGCGCAAGGCCGGCGTCCCATTCGCCCAGGTTGGAATCCGCGTTGATGTGACCGGCCTCCCCGGCATCGACCAACTCGACACCCCAGCGGGAGCCCCAGTCGACCGCGTAGCAGTGCGGCATCCACGGGTCGTTGCGGCTGGCGACGAGCACGGCGGGAAACGGCAAGGTGCGCTGCGGCAGCAGATCGCGCACACCAAACTTGTCCGGATCAGCCGGTGCGACGAGCAGGATGCCCGCGACCGAATCGCGCGCCTCTCGTGCCTCGTGCACCTGGGTGGCCCAATGAATCGACGCCAGGCAGCCGAAGCTGTGCGCGACAAGAATCACCCGGCGCTTCTGGCGAGACGCAGCACGCTCGGCCAACGCAGCGCGCACCGTTTCACCCACGCGCGCCGACCAGCGCGGCAGCTCGGGCGTCGACCAATCCGTCTGTTCGACCCGGCGCCATTCTGGAAATCGCGCCTCCCAGCGCGTCTGCCAGTGTCCGGGGCCGCTGCCATGCAGACCGGGCACCGTGACGATTGCCACATCGGCCGGCCAGTGCCAAGCGCGTGTCGCGCGTTTGTCCGGTGAAGGTTCGGGCGAAGTTGCCAATGCACTGCGTGCCATGAATGCATCCTCGGGGCCGCTTGCCGGGTGACCGGCGAGGCGGCTATTCAATCAGAGAAATACCGGCGCATTGCTGCGGCAGTAACGGCGCCTGCGCCATCGGGGCACGCGTCGGTGACACCACCACCAAGGGTTCGGATGCCGCCACAGGTTCCGGCTCGGGCTCCGCGCCGGGCAATATGCTGCCCTGCACGTGGGTGATACCGGCCGCACGCGCCAGCTCCAGATCACTGAGGCGCTCGCAACGGCGCAGGGTCAGCGTGACACCCAGCTCACGTGCCGAATCCGCCAGCGACACCACGTGCCGCGTCACCCAATCGCGGCGCGCATCGAGCTTCAGATACGCGGGCTTGGCGTGCACCAGCAATGCCCCTGCTTCGGCCGGGTCCGATGCCTGCACCGCCACGGCAAAGCCGTTGCGCCGGTAGTTGTCCACCACGAACAGCAGCAGCCCCAGATCGTCATTGGCCGTGGACGGCACCTGGATGACGAACTGCTCCGGCGACAGCCCCAGCGCCACCACCGCGCGGTGGAACGCCTTGCCGTGGTCGGCCGCCACCGCCGCCAGCAAGCGGCCGTGCACGTTGACGACCAGCCGCCGCGCATCGGTACGGGCAAAGTAGTTGAGCGTATGCACCAGCCGGCACAGGCGATCGAGTTCCACCAGCGTGCTGTCGTCCGACGCCAGCGAGAACAGCTTCCACGGGTTCAGGCCCAGATCGCCGTCGCGCGTCCATGTGCGCATGAGCGCTTCGTGGCCGGCGAGCGCCAGCGTGCCGTCAGCGGCAAGCTGCCAGACCGGTTCAAACAGGCTGGTGAGCGAGCTGTGGAAGAACTGGCCCTGCACGCGGCCGCTGGCGTCGCGCCACAGTTGGCGGTCCGGCGTCGGGGCATTCGGCAGGGTGCCGAGAAATTGTGCGAGTGCAGTGGTGTGCATGAGACTCATGGGATGGGGCTCCTGGATGTTCCTACTAGGTCGCCGTCTCCTCCCCGTCCTTACAGCTTGGCGATCGAGACTTCCGTCGCCTTCACCAGCGCAACCACTTCACTGCCGATCTTGAGGCCAAGGCTATCGACCGAGCGGGTGGTGATGACCGAAGTGACGATGCCGGCCGGGGTCTCCACGTCGATCTCCGAGAGCACATCGCCCCGGATGATCTCTTTGATCTGCCCGCGAAATTGGTTGCGTACGTTAATCGCTTGGATGCTCATGATGTTCCTTCTTAGATGACAACGACACTACGTGCCAATGAATGTTTTCAGGAGAAAGGTTTGCGGCGTCTTACACCGCCCAGCGCACGGCCGTGGCCGGCACGTCCAGGGGTGATGTCCACGCCGTGTGCGAGCGCACATCGGTTACTGCATTCGGATCGATCTTGCGCTGCATCACGCGGTTGAGGATGGCCTCCTCCAGCCGTGCAAACGCGGGCGAACCCCGGTGGCGCGGGCGCGGCAGATCGATGCGCTCATCCAGTGTGATGCGGCCGTCTTCGATCAGCACAACGCGGTCAGCCAGCGCCACGGCTTCGGCCACGTCGTGCGTGACCAGCACGGCGGTAAAACCAAGGCGCTGCCACAGCCCCTCGATCAGGTTCTGCATGTCAATGCGGGTGAGCGCATCGAGCGCACCCAGCGGCTCGTCCAGCAGCAGCAGGCGTGGGCGGTGTACCAGTGCCCGCGCCAGTGCCACACGCTGGCGTTGTCCGCCCGACAGACGCGCCGGCCACTCACCTGCCCGCTCGGCCAGGCCCACTTGTGCGAGCACTTCAGCGGCCTGCGCGCGCTGTGCTTTCGGCAGGCCGAGTGCGACGTTATCGAGCACCTTCTTCCACGGCAGCAGGCGCGCATCCTGGAACATCACGCGGGCATCGTCGAGCAGGCCGTCTTCGGTGTCGCCGTCGCGGCGCAGGTGGCCATCGTCAATGCTTTCCAGCCCGGCAATCAGCCGCAGCAGCGTGCTCTTGCCGCAGCCGCTGCGTCCAACGATGACGACAAACTCGCCCGGCGTGATTTCCAGATCGATGCCGTGCAGCACTTCGCGGTCGCCATAGCGTTTGACGACGTGTTCGATGTGCAGCGCTGTGCCGCGATGTTCCACACGCTCCAGTTCAGCCTGTTCGGTCGCGTTGCTTTGCATGGGTTTCTCCAATTCAGCTCAGGCTGCCGCTTGATAGCCGGGGTGCCAGCGCAGCCAGAAGCGCTCCAGCGCACGCGACAGCAGATCAGCCAGCTTGCCCAGCAACGCGTACAGCAGGATGCCCAGCAGCACCACGTCGGTCTGCAGGAACTCGCGCGCATTCATCGTCATGTAGCCGATGCCGGCCTGGGCGGACACCGTCTCCGCCACGATCAGCGTCACCCACATCAGACCCAGCGAGAACCGTACCCCCACCAGGATCTGCGGCAACGCACCAGGCAGGATCACCTCGCGATACAACTGCGCACGCGACAGACCATAGCTGCGCGCCATCTCCACCAGCGCCGGATCGACCGAGCGGATGCCGTGATACGTGTTCAGGTAGATCGGGAAGAACACGCCCAGCGACACCAGAAACAACTTCGCCGATTCATCAATACCGAACCACAGAATCACCAGCGGAATCAGCGCCAGCACCGGGATGTTGCGGATCATCTGCAAGGTCGTGTCGAGCAGCGTCTCAGCGGTGCGGAACGTGCCGGTCAGCAATCCCAGCGCCAACCCGAGCGAGCCGCCAATCGCAAAGCCCAGCAGCGCGCGCCACGTGCTCACCGCCACGTGCGTCCACAACTCACCCGAGCGCGCGAGCGCAACGGCAGATTTGGCCACGTCCAGCGGCGCCGGCAAGATGCGGTTCGACAGCCAGCCCCATTGCGCCGACGCCTGCCACAGCACCAGCAGCACCAGCGGCACGATCCACGGCGTCAGACGCTGGCGCGCCGCACGCAGGAAGGTGTTCTGTTTTGATGCCATGCGCCTGCCCCTTCAGCTTGCCGCCACGCGCGGCACGATGCCGGTGGCAATCACTTCGCCAAACGGCCCGTTGAGCACGTTGCCCGGCAGCTTTTCACGCACCGAGCGCGGCAGCAGCGGGAACACCAGCTCAGCAAAGCGGTACGCCTCTTCCAGGTGCGGATAGCCCGAGAAAATGAACGTGTCGATGCCCAGATCGGCGTATTCCTTGATGCGTGCGGCCACCGTTTGCGGATCGCCCACCAGTGCCGTGCCTGCACCACCACGTACCAGGCCCACGCCGGCCCACAGGTTCGGGCTGATTTCCAGATCGGCGCGGCTGCGCTTGGCACCGCCTGCGTGCAGGGCAGCCATGCGCTGCTGGCCGGCGGAATCCATCTTGCGGAACGCCTCTTGCGCGCGGGCAACGGTATCGTCATCCAGCTTGCTGATGAGCTTGTCGGCGGCGGCCCACGCTTCCTCGTCCGTCTCACGCACGATCACGTGCAGGCGGATGCCGAAGCGCACCGTGCGGCCATGCTTGGCGGCGCGCTTGCGCACGTCAGCCAGCTTCTCGGCCACGGCGGCAGGCGGTTCGCCCCAGGTGAGATAGGTGTCGACCTGCTCGGCCGCCAGTTCATGCGCGGCTTCCGACGAGCCGCCAAAGTACACCGGCGGATGCGGCTTCTGCACGGGCGGATACAGCACCTTCGCGCCCTTCACACTCAGGTGCTTGCCGGTGTAGTCGAGTGCCGCGCCTTCGTGGCTGGCCGCCAGCGTCTCGCGCCAGATGCGGATGAATTCTTCCGAGGCTTCGTAACGCTCCGCATGATTGAGGAATAGGCCATCGCCCTCCAGCTCAGCCGGGTCGCCACCCGTCACGAGATTCACCAGCAGGCGACCTTGCGAGAGGCGGTCGTACGTAGCGGCCATGCGAGCAGCCAGCGTCGGTGCCATCAGCCCGGGGCGCACGGCCACCAGAAAGCGCAGGCGCTTCGTCACCGGAATCAGGCTGGCGGCGACGATCCACGGGTCTTCGCACGAGCGGCCGGTGGGGATCAGCACGCCCTCGTAGCCGAGCGTGTCGGCCGCCACGGCCACCTGCTGCAGATAGGTGTGATCGACCTGGCGCGCACCTTCTGCAGTACCGAGGTAGCGGCTGTCGCCGTGGGTGGGGATGAACCAGAAGACTTGCATGATGGTTTCCTTGGATTGTGTTGTTCTCAGATCAACTCAAGCCCGAGCGATGGCCAATTGGGCCGGCGTCGGATGCCACACGATGTCCACCGGCTTGACCGCGCGCGGAATCAGCCCGAGCCCGTGGAAGGCATCGGCCACGCGCTGCTGCTCGGCAATCGCCTCGGGCGTGACCGGGCGCACCGGTGATGGCGGCCGGCGCGAGAGGAACAGATGCACCGTCGCCAGCGACAGGCCGGAGAAATCCGCAATGCGCTGCGCCGCTTCCTTGCGGTTTTCCTGCACCAGCCGGTCTGCACGCGAGAGCTCGGCGAAGATCGCGGCGATGGTGTCGCCATGCTTCTCGGTGAACGCGGTCGGTGCGAAGTAGAACGAGTTGTTGGACGACAGCGTGCGGCCCGTCGCCAGCACGCGCGGCTTGATGGCGAGCTCGGTGGCAGCGTAGTACGGGTCCCAGATGCCCCAGGCGTCTACGGCGCCACGCTCGAAGGCGGCTCGCGCATCGGCGGGCGTCAGATACACGGGCTGGATATCGGCAAAGGTCAGGCCGCCCTTCTGCAGGCCGCGCACGATCAGGAAATGCGCGCTCGAACCCTTTTGCAGCGCCACGCGCTTGCCCTTCAAGTCAGCCAGTGTCTTGAGCGACGAGTCCTGCTGCACGAGGATGGCCGAGCTGTCCGGCTTGGGCGGCTCCACGCCCACATAGCGCAAGTCCTTGCCAGCCGCCTGCGCAAACACGGGCGGCGTATCGCCGGTGATGGCCAGATCCAGGCTGCCTGCGGACAGCGCCTCCAGTTGCTGCGGCCCGGCCGGAAACTCCAGCCAACTCACCTTCGTGCCCGGAAAGCGCTGCTCCAGCGCGCGGTTCTCCTTGACGATGACGAGGTTGACCGCGCTCTTCTGAAAGCCAATGCGCAGTTGCGCGGGCGGCGTGATCTTCGGCAGGTTGGCAGGGGCGCCGGCAGCGTTCGCGGCATGAGCGACGGAGCCCAGCGCCGCCAGCGATGCCCCGGCGGCCGAGGCCGTCAGCAAACGGCGGCGTTGAATATCAATGGTCATGGCGATCAGCGAGCCGCTTGTTGCGTGGTCGGTTGCGCGTTCGGATTCCAGGCGGAATCCGCCACCTTCACCGGACGCGGGATCAGCTTGAGCGCGTGGAACGTGTCGGCAATGCGTTGCTGATCCGCCAGGGCTTCCGCACTGACCGGCTGGATGCCGTAAACAATGCGCGAGACCGAACGGGTCACCACTGCTGGCTCCAGACCCAGTTGCGGACCGAGAATGATCGTCACGTCCTTCGGATTGGCAGCCGCCCACGTGTCGGTCTTCTTCAGCTCATCGAGCACGATGTTCAGCACATCGGGCCGCGCAGCCGCATAGCCCTTCGATGCCAGGAAGTACTGCGAGTTGTTGACGACGCCCGTACCGTCGGCCAGCACACGTGCGCCGAGTTGCTGTTCGGCAGCCGCAAAGAACGGGTCCCAGATCACCCAGGCATCAATGGCGCCGCGCTCGAAGGCGGCACGTGCATCGGCGGGGGTCAGGTAGACGGGCTGGATGTCGCTGTAAGGCACATTGGCCTTCTCCAGCAGCTTGACCAGCAGGTAGTGCACGTTCGAGCCCTTGTTGAAGGCAACGCGCTTGCCTTTCAGGTCGGCCACGGTCTTCAGCGGCGAATTCTTCGGCACGATGATGGCCTCGCCAGCCGGTGCGGGCGGCTGGTTGCCCACGTAGACGAGGTGCGCGCCAGCAGCCAGCGCGAAGATCGGTGGCGCTTCGCCCGTGGTGCCGAAGTCGATAGCCCCCACGTTCAGGCCTTCGAGCAACTGCGGGCCAGCCGGAAACTCCGTCCACTTCACTTCAATGCCTTGCGACGCGAGGCGCTTTTCCAGCGTGCCGCGTGCCTTGAGCACGGTCAGCGTGCCGTATTTCTGATAGCCGATGCGGAGTTGCTTTGCAGCGGTTGGGGGCGGCGTATCGCTATTGGCAAACGCAGCCGGTGCACCCAACGTGGCGAGCAGCGTGGCGGCGATGGTCAGGGTCCTGCGCAGGGGCGAGTGGGCTTTCATGATTCAGTCGATCTGGGATGTAAGGGCGGCACGATCCGCGCGCAGGCGCTGCGCGGCATGACAACAACGAGAAAGCGTCGGGGACGCGTCGGCGATGCAAGCGGTGCGCTTAGCGCACCCGCTGTGGCATCAAACCAGACATCGCATTCGTTCTGCGCCAGCAGTCTGGAACGTGGCACGTACCGCGCTGCGACTGGAGACGATCACCTGCGCGACGGCGGGGTGCCGGGCCAGCGCAAGCGCCTGGTGCACGCGCTCCACACCGTCATCGAGACGCTGTTGCAGCGATGGCTCCACCGTGAGGCCATCGTCTTCCACCACGATCTGCGAATCGACCGCAAAGATGCCGGGCAGGATCGAGCGTGCCGCCAGTGCCGTCAGCACCGGGCGCAGCGCATAGTCGATCGCCAGCGTGTGGGCGAGGCTGCCGCCAGTGGCAATCGGCAGCACGACCTTGTCGCGCAGCCCGCTCTGCGGCAGCAGATCGAGAAACGTTTTGAGCAGGCCGCTGTAAGCCGCCTTGTAGACCGGCGTGGCCAGAATCACCACCCCAGCCGCTTCCACCCGCGCCACCGCATTGGCGATGGCGGGGTCGGACACCTGCGCGCCCAGCAGCGCATCAGCTGGCAGGCTGCGCAGGTCTAGGTGGTCCGCTGTCTCACCGGCACGTTCAAGCTGCGCACGTACATGGCCCAGCAGGCGCGCGGACTTCGATTGCGCCGAAGGGCTGCCGGAGATGGTCAGGATGCTCATGATGCGGACACACCTGTTGGTTGCTTGGGCTTACTTGCCCGGTTGATAGAGCTGATCAAACTGGCCGCCATCGGCAAAGTGCGTTTTCTGCGCCTTCTGCCAGCCGCCGAACGTGTCGTCGATGGTCACCAGCTTCACCTTCGGGAATTCGCTCTCGTGCTTCTTGGCCACGGCCGGATCGGTCGGGCGATAGAAATTCTTCGCGCCAATCTCTTGCCCTTGCGGCGTGTACAGGAACTTGAGGTACGCCTCCGCAGCCTTGCGCGTGCCCTTTTTGTCGGCCACCTTGTCCACCACCGCCACCGGCGGCTCAGCCAGGATGGAGATCGACGGCACCACCACGTCAAACTTGTCCTTGCCTTCCACGCGCGCGGCCAGCAGCGCCTCGTCTTCCCACGCGATCAGCACGTCGCCGATACCGCGCTCGGTAAAGGTGGTGGTCGCACCGCGTGCGCCCGAATCGAGCACCGGCACGTTCTTGTAGAGCTTCTGCACGAAATCCTTGGCCGTGGCGTCCGAGCCGCCCGGCTGCTTGAGCGCATAGGCCCAGGCGGCCAGATAGTTCCAGCGTGCACCGCCCGAGGTCTTCGGGTTGGGCGTGATCACGGCAATGCCCGGCTTGACCAGATCGTTCCAGTCCTTGATGCCCTTCGGGTTGCCCTTGCGCACCAGGAACACGATGGTGGACGTGTACGGCGAGGCGTTGTTCGGCAGGCGCTTCTGCCAATCCTTGGCCGTCAGGCCCTTCTCCGCAATGGCGTCGATGTCGTAGCCGAGGGCCAGCGTCACCACGTCGGCTTCCAGCCCGTCGATGACCGAGCGGGCCTGCTTGCCCGAACCGCCGTGCGAGGCACGCAGGGTGATGTCCTCACCCGTTTCGGCCTTCCACTTCTTGGCGAATTCGGTGTTGATCTCTTTGTACAGTTCGCGCGTTGGGTCATACGACACGTTCAGCAGCGTCGTTGCCGCGTGCGCACCGACGGATCCCCCCGCCACAATGGCAGCCGCGATGGCGTTGAAGACAAACTTGCGAATCATCTTGCTGGCTCCGTTTCTTACGTCTTATGGATTTGGATAGAAGCAAGACTACCGAGCGGGCCTTGTACGGGGAACGAATGGTTTCAGGGATTGTTCATCGTTTTTTGCATAAGAGAGACCGGCACGATGCCTCTCCAGAAAAAAACACCCTGCGAGGGTCGCCCGCTCGCAGGGTGAGGATCGTGCGCTTCTCTCTTGATAGCGTGGCTTAGCTGCTGCCTGCGACTTGCTCGTCACGCGCCCACCAGCCACCGCCCAGCGCCTGCAACAGTGCTACCGAGTCGACAAACCGGTCCGCGCGGGCTTGCGCCACGCTCACCAGGGCCTGCTGATATGCCTGCTCCGCCTGCAATACGGCGGGCGAGCCGACCATGCCGGCTGCCAGTTGGCGCTGCGCCATGCTCAGGCTTTTGCGTGCTGCCAACTCGGCCTTATGTGCACTTTGCAGGGAGCGGGCATCGGCCTGGATGGCATGCAGCGTATCCGCCACGTTCTGGAACGCCGTCAGTACGGTGCTGCGGTATTGCGCGGCTGCCTGGTCATACCGGGCCTCTGCCGCACGTTGTTGGTGCATCAGGCTGCCGCCATGGAAAATCGGCACCGCCAAGCCAGCCGAGAGGTTCCACAAGCCCGTACCGCTGGAGAACAGCATGCGCAGCAACTCCTCCGAGCTGCCGACGTTGCCAGTCAAGGTCACGCTGGGCAGGCGTGCTGCAATCGCCACGCCAATGTCCGCGCTGGCCGCGTGCAGTTGCGCCTGTGCCGCCCGAATGTCGGGCCGCTGCTCAACCAGTTGCGACGGCAGACTCAGCGGCAGTTCAGCCGGCAGATGCAATGCATCCAACTCGAAGCGCTGCGTGATCTCGTCGCTGGGGTAACGGCCGGCCAACACGGTGATGAGGTTGCGCTGCTGGGCCAGTTGCTTCTCAAGTGGGGGCAAGCTGGCCTCCATCTGCGCAAGCGCGGCTTCCTGCGCGGCCACATCGGCGCCGCCCAGCAGCCCTGCGCGCTGTTGCTTGCGGGTGGCTTCCAGCAACTGGTTGGCGACCTTCACGGCCTCCTGTGTCGCCTTGACCTGCGCGCGCAGCGCTGCCTCCTGGATGGCTGCGTTGACCACGCTGGAAGTCAGCGTCAGATAAGCGGCCTCATACTCGAAGCGCACCGCCTCCGTCTGGGCTGCGGTCGACTCCACCTGCCGCCGGACCCCGCCGAACACGTCGGGCATGTAGGACACCACCAGCTGCGACGTATGTAGCGAATAGAGATCCGCGTTGGACTTGAGCGGGCTGGCGATCGCCTTGGCATTCCGTGTGCGTGACGAGTTGTGCGAACCATCCAGCGTCGGGAAGAAGTCGGCCCGCTGTGCTGCCAGGTTTTCCTGAGCAGCGCGCAGGGCCGCCTTGGCCGATTGCAGGTCGGGATTCGCCTTGAGCGCCTCCTCCACCAGCGTGTTCAACGCGTCGGAGCCAAACAGCGTCCACCACTTTGCCGAAACGGCCTGCCCTTGGTTCAGGCGTTGGGACTGTCCGTCTTGCGTCGGCGTTGCTACGGTGGTCGTCAGCTGATTGGCCGTGTATCCGGACACATCCGGAGCCGCCGGGCGCTTGAAGTCCGGCCCCACGGCACAGCCCGCGGCAGTCACCAACAGCACGACGCTGGCGGCAATACGTGTCATGCGGTTCATCACGACTCCCCTTCCGTTGCAACATAGGCGACCGGGCCTTCCGGACGCTTGCGTCGGGCCGCTCGTTCTTCAATCAGGTAATACAGCGCGGGCAGCAGCACCAGCGTGAGTACAGTTGCACTCGTCAGACCACCCACCACCACAGTGGCCAGCGGCCGCTGCACATCGCTGCCAAGACCATGTGCCAGCGCTGCAGGAATCAAACCCAGCGCAGCCACGGTGGCCGTCATCAGCACCGGGCGCATGCGCTCGCGCGCCCCGCCCACCACGGCTTCCTTCAAGCTCAGGCCGGGCTGTTTGCGCCAGCGGTTCAGGTTCGAGACCATGATGATGGCGTTGAGCACTGCCACCCCAAACAGCGCGATAAAGCCCACGGCAGACGACACGTTCAATGTCATGCCGCGCAGGTGCAGCGCCACCAGCCCACCCAGCGTGGCCAACGGCACCGCGCAGAGGATCAACGCCGGCTGGCGCAGGTTCTTGAACTCGGCAAACAGCAGCACGAACATCAGCGCCAGCACCATCGGCAGAATCAGCGCCAGGCGGGCTTGCGCACGCTGCTGGTTCTCAAACTGGCCGCCCCACGCAATCTGGTTACGCGTGTGGTCGTACTGGATCTCTTGGTCGATGCGCTGTTTGGCTTCGTCCAGGAACGAAGCGAGATCGCGCCCGCGCAAGTTCAGCCGTACGGTCAGGTGACGCTTGTTCATTTCTCGCGTGATCGTCGTTTCGCCCTCGGCAAAGCCCACCTTGGCGATCTGCGCCAGGGCAATGTGCGCACCGTTGGCGGTGGTCAGCGTCAGGTTGCCGATGGCCTCGGGGTTGTTGCGCGAGGTACCGACAAAGCGCGCGGCTACGTCGTAGCTGCGGTCCTCCACAAACACCTTCGTGACCGGGCTGCCGCCGATGCCGGTCTGGATGAGGTCCATCACATCGGCAATGTTGATGCCCAGGCGGGCCGCTGCTGCGCGGTCCACATCGATGCGCACCTGCGGCAACGGCGGCTCCTGATCGATGATCACATCCTGCGCGCCGGGCACGGTCTTGAGCAGTTGCTCGATCGACGTGGTCAGCTGCCGGGTCTGCGCAAAGTCATTGCCGTACACCTTGACCACCAGATCGCTATGCGCACCCGCCAGCTTGTCGAGCACGCCATCGATCATCGGCTGCGAAAAGCCCACCTGAATGCCGGGCAACTGTTGGAAGCGCTCGGCCATTTTGGCGATCAACTCCTGCTTGTCTCGACCGGTCTTCCATTCGCTGTACGGGTGCAGCGTCACCGCGCTTTCAATGTGCGATGGGGAGAACGGGTCCGTCCCCTCATCATTGCGGCCGACCTGCGTGACGATGTGCTCGACCTCCGGAAACTCCCGTGCGGCCTCGCGCAGCTTGCCGGCCATCTCCGATGCCTTGTCAAGCGAAATGCCGGGCGGCAGCGTCACCTGCAGCCAGATCGAGCCCTCATCCAGATAGGGCAGGAAATCCCGCCCGATGGACGCGCCCAGGATCACCACCCCCGCCAGCGTGGCCACCGCCAGGCCGATCATGGCGCGCGACTTGCCGACCACCCGGTTGAGCAAACCCTCATAACGCGGCGTCAGCCACTGCAGCACCGGGTTGTGGAACACTTTGGCCGGTTTGCGGTAAGCCCAGTACGCCAGACCGGGCACCAGCAACAGCGCCACCAGCAACGCGCCAAGCAACGCAAACCCCACTGCAAACGCCATCGGCGAGAACAGCTTGTACTCAATGCGCTGGAAGGCAAACAGCGGCAGGTAGGCCACGATGATGACCACCATGCCAAAGAAGATCGGTCGCGTGACCTGACGCGCGGCAGCCATGATGTCGGCGCCGTCCAGTTCGCGCCCTTCCTCTTCTTCTCGCTTGCGCAGGATGTTTTCCATCATCACGATCGCACCGTCGACGATGATGCCGAAATCGATTGCGCCCAGCGACAGCAGGTTGGCCGGAATCTTGAAGTGGTGCATCAGGATGAACGCCGCCAGCAGCGAGAACGGAATCGTCACCGCCACGATCAGCGCCGCGCGCGGGCTGCCCAGGAACAGCAGCAACACCAGCGACACCAGCACCATGCCCTCGATCAGGGTCTTGCCGACGGTGTGGACAGTGGCATCCACCAGCTTGCTGCGGTCGATATACGCCACTACCTTCACGTCCTTCGGCAGGATGTGCTCGTTGAGGTCGCGCACGGCCTCGTGCACCCCTTTCATGACGACAGACGGGTTCTGGCCACGCAGCAGCAACGTGATGCCCTGGATGGTGTCGGGATTGCCGTCTCGCCCCAGGATGCCGTTGCGCTCGTGGTTGCCCAGCACCACCTGGCCGATGTCCTTGATCAGCACCGGCACGCCGCCCTTCTGGCTCACGACAACGTTGCCGAGGTCTTCCAGGTTGCGGATCAAGCCGACGCCGCGCACCACCAGGCCCTGCTCCCCGCGTTGCATGATGCTGCCGCCCGCGTTGGCGTTGTTGGCCTGGATGGCCTGCGAAATCTGGCTCAGAGACACGCTGTACTTGGTCATCTTGGCTGGAGCGAATTCGAGCATGAACTGCGTGGTCAGACCGCCAAAGTTGGCGACATCCACCACGCCGGCTACCTGCTTCAGGCGCGGGATGACCTTCCAGAACTGCAGCTCCGATAGCTCACGCAGATCGCGCGTCTTGGATTCGAGCGTGTAGCGGTAGATCTCGCCAATGGGCGAAGTCAACGGGTCCATGCCCGGTTTGGCGCCATAGGGCAAGTCGACGCCGTTGATGCTCTCCTGCAGGCGCTGGCGTGACCAGTAGTCTTCCGCGCCGTCCTGAAACACCACGGTGATCAGCGACAGCCCGAACGTGCTCTTGGAGCGCATCACGTGCATGCCGGGCGTACCCATGATGGCGCGCTCCAGCGGAATGGTGATCTGCTGCTCGACCTCTTCCGCCGCCAAGCCATTGACCTGCGTTACGACCTGCGAGCTGGTGTCGGCAATATCGGGATAGGCTTCAAGCGGCAGCTGCTTCCATGAATACCAGCCGTACAGCGCGGCCATCAGGAAGACCAGCACGACAATGCCGCGCCGGTTGAAGCATAGGGTGACCAGACGTTCAATCATTGAGCAGCACCCCGTCCTTGGTCACCACGCGCTCACCGGCCTTCAGGCCCGAGAGGATCTCGATCTTGTCGCCAACCTGCGCACCCGTCTTGACCACGCGCGCCTGGAACTGCCACGGCGCCACCTCGACAAACGTGCGCGTGTTGAAGCCCGACTGCACCAGCGCCGACATCGGCACGATCACGCCCGTGTGCGGCTGGCCCTGCAGCGTGGCCTGCGCGAACATGCCGGGCTTCAGGCGACCGTCCTTGTTGTCGAACACCATGCGCACCTTGACCGTGCGTGTATCCGCGTCGAGCATTTCGCCCACGTAGCGCACCTTGGCGGCCAGCGGTTCGGCATAGGCATCGAGCTTCACGGCAGCCGCTTGGCCAACGTAGACCTTGGACAGATCCTTCTCCTGCACATTGGCCGTGACGAACACGCGGGACAGATCCGCCACCGTCATCACCGACGCATTGCTGTCGTTCCAGTACCCGCCGGTGGCGCCATTGAGGTCGACAACGCGGCCCGAGATGGGCGAGCGCACCGACAGGATGTGCCCGCCGGACACTTTGGCCCCACCCTTGGCACCGAGCTGTGCCAGCTTGTTGTTGGCGCGCTCGGCCTCGCTCACGGCTTGCGCGTAGTCGTTCTGGGCCTGCTCAAGATCGCGCCGGGGTGTGATCTCGGATTTGTCCAGCTCGTGCAGGCGGTCCAGATTCTTCTTGGCCAGCACCAGCGCCGCTTGCGCCTTGGCCGCGGTGCTGGTCGCCTCGGCCAAGTCGGCAGAATCGAGCGTGAACAGCACGTCGCCAGCCTTGACTTCATCGCCCAGCTGCTTGTTCAGACTCACGATGCGGCCCGACAGCGGCGGCAATACCTTGACGAGCTTGCCCGGGTCGGCCTCCACCGAGGCCGGCAGTACAAACGCCGCAGAAACGGCATCTTCCGACGCGGCCGTCACCACCAGCGAGCGGCGCAGCGGAGAGGCATCCGGAACCACGATGCGGTCATCTTTATGCTGAAGGGCGACCACCGCCTGAGCGCTGGGCTCCTTGGCGTGCAGGGACAGCGCGCCCCACAGGAAAACGCCCGCCACGGCTAACGTGATGGCGCTATAGAAAAGTCGTTTGGAAGAAGTCGAGGAGGCTTGCATGGCGTGCTCCGATACATGCGTGTTGATGTTCTGCGCATCCGCTCCATGAGGACGCGGTCGCCATGCTACGCAACGATGTTGCAGTGCAACCTGAATTCTTCTTCAGGAACATCAGACGGTCGCATTGCTAGAATCCCGCCGTCCTGCCGCCCTCATGCGCGCTACCCGATGAACATCCTGCTGATCGAAGACGACCGCAAAGCCGCCCGCCTGCTGGCACGCGGCCTGGAAGAAGAAGGCTTTACGGTGGCGCTTGCACACGCGGCGGAAGAAGCCCACGAACCGATGATCCGCGCGGCCGATCTGGTCATCCTCGACTGGATGCTTCCCGGCAAAGAAGGCGTGACGTTTTGTGCCGAGTTGCGCCAGCGTGGCATCCAGACCCCGATCCTGATGCTGACCGCGCGGGATGCCCACACCGACCGCATCGCCGGCCTCAACACCGGTGCTGACGACTACCTGACCAAGCCGTTCGTGTTTGACGAGCTGCTGGCCCGCGTCCGCGCACTGCTGCGGCGGGCCAGGCTGGCACCGGCGCCAGTGCTCGCCATTGGTGATCTGCGGCTCGAACCAGCCACGCGCCTGGTCACGCGAGCAGGCAACGCCATCGATCTCACGCCCAAGGAATACGCCCTGCTGGAGTTCCTGATGCGCCATGCCGGCGAGGTGGTCAGCCGCGTGCAGCTCGCTGAAAACATCTGGCATGCTGACCTCATCGCCATCGACAACCTGATCGACGTGCACATGAAGAACCTGCGCCGCAAGATCGATCCGCCCGACCTGCCAGCGCTCGTTCAAACCGTACGCGGACAAGGCTTTCGCCTGAGCGCACCAACGGATCACCATGTTTAGTTTTCAGCGCCGCCTGATCCTCGCGCACTGGGCCGTGATCGTGATCGTTGTGACGGGCGTGGCCTTCGCCGCGTGGTGGGAGCTGTCGCGCATCGCCCATCGGCAACTGGATGCCGCGCTGCTGGCACTGGCCGAAACCGAGGCCGGCATGCTGTTAGGTAGCAAAAGCCAACCCATCCGCGTGCATGAAAAACCCACAGGTACGGCCCCCCCTTCATTGGTGCGCCTGGACCGTCTGGTGCAGATTGTCGATGCGCAGGGGGACGTCCTTGCACGCAGTGCCAACCTTGGCACGACCCGTCTGCCGACGTCTCCGGTATTGCTCGGCCGTCTCGCGCAAGGCGAAACGGTCTTCGAGACCCTGCAGGATTTCAGCGAAGAGCCGCTGCGCATGGTGTCGCTGCCGATACACAGCACCCCCGGTGCGCCGCCCTTGGTCATCCAGGTTGCGGGGTCGCTCGATGACGTCAACCGGATCCTGGACTCGGCGGTGGTGCTGTTCGTCGGGCTGGCGGTTGCGTTGCTGCTCGCTGTCGGCACCGCGGGCGCCATGCTCACGCAGCGCGTCTTTCGCGCCATTGACAACGTCGTCAAGCAGGCCCGCCGGATCGGCGACAACAACCTCGACGAGCGCCTGCCGCACCCCGGCACGTCCGATGACATCGGCAAGCTCGTCGATACGCTCAACGACATGCTCGATCGCCTCGAACACGGCTTCGACATGCAGCGCCGCTTCACGGCCGATGCCTCGCACGAGTTGCGCTCACCGCTGTCGCGGCTACGTACCGAGCTTGAGGTCACGCTGCGGCGCGAGCGCAGCCGCGAAGAATACGTCGAGACCCTGCACTCGTGCGTGGAAGAGGTCGGACGGCTCACGCAGATGGTGGAAGAACTGCTGATGCTCGCGCGCCTGGATGCCGGCCAGGACCAGGACATGCTGGAAGCGGTGCCGGTCATTGAGCTTGTGCAGACGTGCGTCAAGCGTGTCACCCCGGCGGCCCAGGATCGCGGCATCACCCTGGCCACACAAGCGGGCACGAATCTGCCCATCCGGATCGCCCGTGCCCCGGCAACCTTGGCCCTGACCAATCTGCTGGACAACGCCGTCAAGTTTTCGCCAGCGGGCACCACGGTTGAGATTGCCTGGTCGGCCGAGCACGGCGACGCCGTCCTGCAAGTCAGCGACCATGGCCCCGGGATTCCCCCTGCCGAATTGCCGCACATCTTCGAGCGCTTCTACCGTGGCGCGCGTGCCCGGGCGAGCGAGACGCCGGGTACGGGTCTTGGGTTGGCGCTTTCGCAAGCCATCGTGCAGGCACACGGCGGGCGGATCGACGCGGCAAATGCCCTGGAAGGCGGCGTGATTTTCCGCATCAGCCTGCCACTTGTCGCCTGACGGCACGTTGCAGGCATAAAAAAAGCCCGTCTTCGCAAGACGGGCTTTCTCAAACACAACACTGCGCGGCTTAGTGCACCACGCGCTCGAACGTGAAGTGGTCGTCGCGATAGTCCACTGGCACCACATCCTTGGGCGAGTACTTGCCCTCCAGAATCATCCGCGCGACCGGGTTCTCGATCTGCTGCTGGATGGCACGCTTCAGCGGTCGCGCCCCAAACACCGGGTCGTAGCCCGCCGAGGCCAGCTTGGCCACGGCAGAATCGGTAATCTCCAGCGTCAGGTCCATATGCGCCAGACGTGCCGCCAGACGCTTGAGCTGGATGCGCGCGATCGACTCGATGTTGCTCTGGTCCAGCGAATGGAACACCACCACCTCGTCGATTCGGTTCAGGAACTCGGGGCGGAAATGCGTCTTCACTTCCTGCCACACCGCGCCCTTCACCACATCGAACGGCTCGCCCGTCATCGACTGGATCAACTGCGAGCCGAGGTTGGACGTCATCACGATCACCGTGTTCTTGAAGTCCACGGTGCGGCCCTGACCGTCAGTGAGGCGGCCATCGTCCAGCACCTGCAGCAGCACGTTGAAGACGTCCGGGTGGGCCTTCTCAACTTCATCGAGCAGCACCACGCTGTACGGCTTGCGACGCACGGCTTCGGTCAGATAACCGCCTTCCTCATAGCCGACATAGCCCGGAGGCGCGCCGATCAGGCGGCTCACGGAATGCTTCTCCATGAACTCGCTCATATCGATGCGGATCAGGTGCTCTTCCGAATCGAACAGGAACCCGGCCAGCGCCTTGCACAGCTCGGTCTTGCCGACACCAGTCGGGCCCAGGAACAGGAACGAGCCATAGGGCTTGTTCTCGTCCGAGATACCGGCGCGCGAGCGGCGGATGGCGTCGGACACCAGGCGCACAGCCTCGTCCTGGCCGACCACGCGCTCGTGCAGGCGGTCTTCCATCTTGAGCAGCTTCTCGCGCTCGCCGGTCATCATCTTCGACACGGGGATGCCCGTGGCGCGGCTGACGACTTCGGCAATTTCTTCGGCACCCACCTGCGTGCGCAGCAGCTTGTTCGGCTGCTTCTGGCCAGCGGTCTCCGCGTCGGTCGCGGCCTTCAGCTTGCCCTCCAACTCGGGCAGCTTGCCGTATTGCAACTCGGCCACCTTGTCGAACTTGCCTTCGCGTTGCAGCTTGGCAATCTCAAGTTTGATCTTGTCGATCTCTTCCTTGAGCACAGCTGTGCCTTGCGCTGCACCCTTCTCGGCCTTCCAGATTTCATCCAGATCGGCGTATTCCTTCTGCAGGCGTTCGATCTCCTGCTCGATCAGCTCCAGGCGCTTTTGCGAGGCTTCGTCGGTTTCCTTCTTCACCGCTTCGCGCTCGATCTTGAGCTGGATCAGGCGACGATCCAGTTTGTCCATCACCTCGGGCTTCGAGTCGATTTCCATCTTGATGCGCGCGGCCGCTTCGTCGATCAGGTCGATGGCCTTGTCCGGCAAGAAGCGGTCGGTGATGTAGCGGTGGCTGAGTTCCGCCGCCGCCACGATTGCCGGGTCGGTAATCTCCACGCCGTGGTGCAGTTCGTACTTCTCCTGCAGGCCACGCAGGATGGCGATGGTCGCCTCCACGCTCGGCTCATCCACGAGCACCTTCTGGAAGCGGCGCTCAAGCGCAGCATCCTTCTCGATGTACTTGCGGTACTCATCCAGCGTGGTCGCGCCGATGCAATGCAGCTCACCGCGCGCCAGCGCGGGCTTGAGCATGTTGCCGGCATCCATCGCACCTTCGGCCTTGCCCGCGCCCACCATGGTGTGGATCTCGTCAATGAAGAGGATGGTCTGGCCCTCTTCCTTGGCGATGTCGTTCAGCACGGCCTTCAGGCGTTCCTCGAACTCGCCGCGGTACTTGGCACCGGCCAACAGGCCCGCCATGTCCAGCACCAGCACGCGCTTGCCCTTCAGGCTTTCCGGCACTTCTTCATTGACGATGCGCTGTGCCAGCCCCTCAACAATGGCGGTCTTGCCCACACCCGGCTCACCGATCAGCACCGGGTTGTTCTTGGTACGGCGCTGCAGGATCTGGATGGCACGGCGGATTTCGTCGTCACGGCCGATAACCGGGTCGAGCTTGCCGCTACGGGCACGCTCGGTCAGGTCAATGGTGTACTTCTTGAGCGCTTCACGCTGGCTTTCAGCCTCGGCACTGCCGACGGTCTGACCGCCGCGTACGGCGTCGATGGCCGATTCGAGCGCTTTGCGCGCCAGGCCATGTTCGCGTGCGATGCGGCCGGCCTCGCCCTTGTCGTCAGCGGCGGCCAGCAGGAACAGCTCGCTGGCGATGAATTGGTCACCACGCTTGATGCCTTCCTTCTCGGTTTGCTGCAGCAGGCTGCCCAGGTCACGGCCGACCTGCACCTGTTCGCCACCCTGCACCTGCGGCAGGTGCTTGATGGCACGGTCCAGCGCCGTATCCAGCGCACCCGTGTTGACGCCCGCGCGGGCCAGCAGGTTCTTGGTGGCCCCATCCGGCTGGCGGAGCATCGCCAGCAGCAGGTGGATCGGTTCGATATACGGATTGTCGTTGCCCAGCGCCAGGCTCTGCGCGTCGGCCAGCGCTTCCTGGAAGCGGGTGGTCAGTTTGTCCAAACGCATTAAAAACCCCTTGCGGAAATTATTCACTTGTTCCGAAAGATAGGGAGCTTCGGTGGCATTTCAAGCACGCAATCGCCGGTTTTCATGCAGATTTGCGCCAGCGCAAACGGCGGCGCGCCTGCCGGTCGCGCCGCAGCCCCAAGTGCGCGGGAATCGTCTTGCCGAGGGTGAGCACGGGGCTCAGGATCGTCGCACCGCAGCCTGTGCGCCGCATGTAATGTGATTCATACTGCCCATGCGAACGACGCCGATTAACTGAACGTACGCACCGTCCAGAGACCTAGCATCGTGAGGAAGAGCGAACCGCCCAGATGCGCCACGATGTGCAGTGCACCGATGACGTAGTCGCCGGCCAGAATATTGGCGACGACCTCGCTGGAAAACGTTGAGAACGTCGTCAGGCCGCCCAGGAACCCGGTAATGACCAGCAAGCGCCACTCCGGCGGCAGCCCCGCATGCGTATCGAAAAAACCGACCGCCACGCCAATCAGGTAGCCCCCCACCAGATTGGCCGCCAGCGTACCGTACGGCAAGGCCGGATTGATCGCATTCCACAACACGGCGAACCCCCAGCGCAACCAGGCCCCTAGCGCAGCGCCCACCCCGACTGCCAGAAAACCCATTCCGCTCATGCGGCCGCGTCCTTGTTATTCGTAGTCGTTGGGTTGCGCCGGTGTGCCGGCTGCGGTGGAAGCACCGGCCGCGTTGCTGGTGGTGACGCCCCAGCGGGCGAGCGCTTTGTCGTCGGTCACGCGTGCATCGACCCAGCGGGCACCCTCTGGCGTCTGTTCCTTCTTCCAGAACGGCGCTTCGCTCTTGAGGTAATCCATGATGAACTCGCACGCGGCAAAGGACTCACCGCGATGCTTGGAGGCCACCGCCACCAGCACGATCTGGTCTTCCGGCTTGAGTTTGCCAACGCGGTGGATGACCAGTGCGTCGATCAGCTCCCAGCGCTGCATGGCTGCGCTCACGATGTTGGCGAGCGCCTTCTCGGTCATGCCGGGATAGTGCTCCAACTCCATCTCCGACACACCGGAGCCGTCGTTAATGTCGCGCACGGTACCGATAAAGCTGGCCACCGCACCGATGCTCGGGCGGCCGGCGCGTAGCGCGGCAATCTCAGCACCGAGGTCGAAGTCGGCTTCCTGCACACGAACGGTCATGGTCGCTCTCCTCCGCTCAGCCGCCAGTGACGGGCGGGAAGAATGCGACTTCGCAGCCTTCGTGAATCGCGGTATCGGCAGGCACGATCTGGTGGTCCACCGCCATGCGCAGGGCACGGCCTTCAGCCAAGACCTCGGCCCATACCGGGCCACGCGCCATCAGCCAGCGGCGCACGTCACCCGCTGTGCGCAAGGTGTCCGGCACGGTCGCCGCCTCATGCGAGGTCCCCAGTTGCTCACGCACGCTGGCAAAGAAACGAAGCTCGATCTGCATGGCCATCGCTCCTTACACCAGACCCGCGAACGGCAGGAAGCTCACAACGTCGCCCTGCGCGATCGGCTGGTTGGGCGGGTTGTCGATCAGACCATCACCCCACACGGTGGAGGTCAGCACGCCGGAGCTCTGGTTCGGGAACAGATCCAACCCGCCGTTGGCGTTGATGCGCGCGCGCAGAAACTCGTTGCGGCGATCGCCCTTGGGCAGCGCAAAGTCGGCGCGCATCGGGATGCGTTTGGGCGCCACGTCGGCCACACCCTGCAGGCGCAGGATGAACGGCCGCACGAACAGCAGGAAGGTCACGAAGCTCGATACCGGATTGCCCGGCAAACCAATGAAGAACGCGGTTGGCCCACCCACCATGCCTTCAGGCCGGCGCACCTCGCCAAAAGCCAGCGGCTTGCCCGGCTTGATGGCGATCTGCCACATGTTCAGGCGCCCTTCAGCTTCCACGGCGGGCTTGATGTGGTCTTCCTCGCCCACCGAGACGCCGCCCGACGTGATGATCAGGTCGTGCGCTTCAGCAGCTTCGCGCAGCGTCTCGCGCGTGGCCTGCAGTGTGTCAGGCACGATGCCGAAATCGGTGATGTCGCAACCGAGGTTTTCGAGCAGCGCGCGCAGCGTGAAGCGGTTGGAGTTGTAGATGGCGCCGGGCTTGAGCGGTTCGCCGGGCATGGCGAGCTCGTCGCCGGTAAAGAACACGGCCACGCGCGGGCGGCGCACAACCTGCAGGTTGGCGCAGCCGACGGATGCGGCCAGGCCCAGTTGCTGTGCACCGAGGCGCGCGCCGCGCGGCAGGATTTCGGCACCGTCGGCGATGTCCTCGCCCGCGCGGCGAATCCACTCGCCCGATTCCGGCACATGGTCAATGACGACGGTGCCCGTATCCGGATCAGCCTTGCATTGCTCCTGCATGACGACCGCATCAGCGCCCGGCGGAATCATCGCGCCAGTGAAAATGCGCGCCGCTTCGCCCGCATTCAACGGCTGGCCGACGTGACCCGCAGGAATGCGCTGCGCCACCTTCAGGCGCGTGCCCGGCACAGTGATATCGGCTGCGCGCACGGCGTAGCCGTCCATCGACGTATTGTCTGCCGGCGGTACGTTGAGGCTGCTGTGCACGGCTTGCGCGAGGATGCGGCCGTTGGCGTGCAGCGTCGGCACGGTTTCGGTGTCATGCAGAACGCGTGCAGCGGCGAGCAATTGCGACAGCGCCGCTTCGAGCGTCAGCAGGGACGGTTTGACGGCGGGAGCATCGTTGGCAGACATGCGGGAATGATGGAACGAAATCGAAAGGAAGATTTCGATTGTATCGGTTCCAGGCGGCCGCCATCCATCAGCGCCGGCGTATCAAGCGAATGCGTCTGCCAGCGCCGTCCGCATCGCGGGCACGATGTGCTCGTCAAACCACGGGTTGTGCTTGAACCAGGCCAGGTTGCGCGGGCTCGGGTGCGGCAGCGGGAACAGCACGCGGCCGTCTCCATCCTGAACAGGGCCATTGCGGACCACATCGGTGAGCGACCAATCACGCGGAACGTCGAGATAGTGGCGCTGGGCATAGGTACCGACCAGCAACGCCAGCCTGACCTCCGGCATGGCCGTCAGCAAGGGCCGATGCCATTTGGGCGCGCATTCCGGACGCGGCGGCAAATCGCCATTCGCGCCGGTGCCGGGAAAGCAGAACCCCATTGGCACCACAGCGATGCGCTTGTCGGCGTAAAAATCGGCGTACGAGATTTGCAGCCACTGGCGCAAGCGATCGCCCGAGCGATCATTCCAGGGGATGCCGGTTTCATGGACGATACGTCCAGGGGCTTGCCCGACGATCAGCAGGCGCGCGCGGCGATCCGCCACCACGACCGGGCGAGGTTCGTGCGCCAGCGCGCCCTTGCACTCGCGGCAGGCACGGATGTCGTGCAGGCAGCGCGTGAAGGCTGCCTCGGCTACGTCATCCGGCACCGCTGCCATGGATTTACAGGCCCGTGTGCTGGGCGATGTAGCCCTTGATGCGGTCGGCATCCGCAGGCATGACTTCGAAGCGCTGCGGCAGCGATTCAATGTCAGCGTAGCCGGCCGGGCGCTCCGGCTCGCGGTCCAGCGCCTCACGGATGGTGTCGCCGAACTTGGCCGGCAACGCCGTTTCCAGCACCACCATCGGCACGCCTGGCGTCAGGTTCTCGCGCGCCACCTTCACGCCGTCGGCGGTGTGGGTGTCGATCATCGTGCCGTAAGTGGCAAACACGTCGCGGATCGTGTTGACGCGGTCCTCATGCGAGCTGCGGCCCGAGAGAAAACCGAACTCGGCGATGCGATCGAATTCCGGCTTGCCGGTCATCGAGAAACCGCCCTTCTCGTCCACGTCGCGGAACAGCTGCGCGAGGCGCGCCGGGTCACGGCCCAGCAGGTCGAACACGAAGCGCTCGAAGTTCGATGCCTTGCTGATGTCCATGCTCGGGCTGGACGTGTGGTACGTCTGCGCGGCCGAACGCACGCGGTACGTGCCGGTGCGGAAGAACTCGTCGAGCACGTCGTTCTCGTTGGTCGCAACGACCAGCTTGTCGATCGGCAAACCCATCATGCGCGCGATGTGACCCGCGCAGACGTTGCCGAAGTTGCCCGACGGCACGCAGAACGAGACCTTGTCGCCAATCTTCGGGGCGGCCAGCAGGTAGCCCTTGAAGTAGTAGACAACCTGCGCCACAACGCGCGCCCAGTTGATCGAGTTGACCGTGCCGATCTTCTGGCGGGCCTTGTACTCGTGGTCGTTCGACACGGCCTTGACGATGTCCTGCGCATCATCGAACACGCCTTCGATGGCGATGTTGAAGATGTTCTTGTCTTGCAGGCTGAACATCTGCGCGGTCTGGAACGCGCTCATCTTGCGGTGCGGGCTCAGCATAAACACGCGCACGCCGCGCTTGCCGCGCATGGCGTATTCGGCGGCGCTGCCGGTGTCGCCGGAGGTGGCGCCCAGGATGTTCAACTCGGCGTGCTCGCGGTCGAGTGCGTATTCGAACAGGTTGCCCAGCAGCTGCATCGCCATGTCCTTGAACGCCAGCGTCGGGCCGTTGGACAGGCACAGCAGCGACAGCGACGTGCCACCTTCATCGCCCAGCTTGTGCAGCGGCGTGATGTCGGCGGTGTTGTCTCCGGCGCGCGCGTTGCTGTAGACCTCGGCCGTGTACGTGCGGCGGGTCAGCGCGCGCAGATCGTCTTCCGGAATGTCGGTGGCGAACTTGCGCAGGATCTCGAACGCGAGGTCGGCATATGGCAGATCGCGCCAGCGGGTCAGTTCTTCAACGCTGACTTGCGGGTACTGCTCGGGCAGGTACAGGCCGCCGTCCGGCGCCAAGCCGCCCAGCAGGATGCGGGAAAAACTCTGCGGCTCTGCGTGGCCGCGGGTCGATCGGTATTGCATGCTCATGACCTCAGTTCAACTCTTCCATGCGGATGCGCTTGACCTTCGACAGCACGGTCGGCAGCGCTTCGATGGCGGCAATGGCACCGTTCACGTGTTTCTCAACGGCCGTGTGCGTCAGCATGATGATGTCGGTCTGCGGCTGCGGCTCGCCCTCGCGCGATTCCTTCTGCAGCATCGCGTCGATCGAGATACCGGTTTTGGCCAGGATCTGCGTGATGTCGGCTAGCACGCCCGTCTGATCGGCCACGCGGATGCGCAGGTAGTAGCTCGAACGCACTTCGTCGATCGGCAGCACCGGCGTGTCGGACAGCGCGTCGGGCTGAAACGCCAGATGCGGCACGCGGTGTTCCGGGTCAGCCGTGTGCAGGCGGGTCACGTCCACCAGATCGGCGACGACGGCCGAGGCGGTCGGCTCGGCACCGGCGCCCTTGCCGTAGTACAGCGTCGGGCCCACGGCGTCACCGTTGACGACCACGGCGTTCATCGCACCTTCCACGTTCGCGATCAGGCGTTTGGTCGGCACCAGCGTCGGATGTACGCGCAGCTCGATGCCCGCTTCAGCGCGACGCGTGATGCCCAGCAGCTTGATGCGGTAGCCGAGTTCTTCGGCGTAGCGGATATCGACGGCTTCCAGCTTGGTGATGCCTTCCACATACGCGCGCTCGAACTGCACCGGCACACCAAAAGCGATCGCGCTCATGAGCGTGAGCTTGTGTGCGGCGTCGAAGCCTTCGATGTCGAACGTCGGATCGGCCTCGGCATACCCCAGGCGCTGGGCTTCCTTCAGCACCGTGTCGAAGTCCAGGCCCTTGTCACGCATCTCCGACAGGATGAAGTTCGTGGTGCCGTTGATGATGCCGGCGATCCACTCGATGCGGTTGGCCGTCAGGCCCTCGCGCAGCGCCTTGATGATGGGGATGCCACCGGCCACTGCGGCCTCGAACGCCACCATCACGCCCTTGTCCTGGGCAGCCTTGAAGATCTCGTTGCCGTGCACGGCCAGCAGCGCCTTGTTGGCGGTGACGACGTGCTTGCCGTTGGCGATGGCGCGCAGCACCAGTTCGCGCGTCAGGTCATAGCCGCCGATCAGTTCTACGACGATATCGATCTCGGGCGAATCCACGATCGCAAACGGATCGTTCACCACGGGCACGGTCGCCCCGGCTTCCTGCACGATGGCACGTGCCTTCTCGAGGTTGCGCACAGCAATCATGGCGACCTCAATACCGCGCCCAGCGCGACGACGGATTTCTTCCTGGTTCCGTTGCAGAACCTTGAGGGTACCGCCACCGACGGTACCGAGCCCGAGCAGGCCGATCTTGATGGGATTCATGGGACGTATCGTAAAAACGGAAAGCAAAAAACGGACAGGGCAGACACTTCGGTCTGCCCCGCGAACAACATGTCTGACGGATGACCGAGCGAATTGCCGACTCAGGCGGCCCGGATTCCAGTACCGTGACGCTGACGGTACCGCTCCAGGAAGCGCGAAATTCGGCCAATCGCTTCACGAAGGTCGTCTTCGTGCGGCAGGAAGACGATGCGGAAGTGGTCCGGCGAGTGCCAGTTGAAGCCCGTGCCCTGCACCAGCAGCACACGCTCCTCTTCCAGCAGTTGGCGGATGAATTGCTGATCGTCTTCGATCGGGTACACGGCCGGATCGAGGCGCGGGAACATGTACAGCGCAGCCTTGGGCTTCACGCAGGTCACACCCGGGATCGCAGTAATCAGCTCGTGCGCCAGGTCGCGCTGACGACGCATGCGGCCGCCCGGCGCCACGAGGTCTTTAATGCTCTGATAGCCGCCCAGCGCAGTCTGGATCGCCCATTGCCCCGGCACGTTGGCACACAGGCGCATCGACGACAGCATGTTCAGGCCTTCGATGTAGTCCTTGGCCGGGCGCTTGTCGCCGGAGACGACCATCCAGCCCGCGCGGTAACCGCACGAGCGATAGCTCTTCGACAGGCTGTTGAACGTGATGGTCAGCACATCTTCCGACAGCGAGCCGAGAGCCGTGTGCTTGTTGTCGTCAAACAGGACCTTGTCGTACACCTCGTCGGCGAAGATCACCAGGCCGTGCTCGCGCGCAATCGCAATGATGCCGCGCAGCAGATCATCGGAATACAACGCGCCCGTCGGGTTGTTCGGGTTGATGACGACGATGCCCTTGGTGTTCGGCGTGATCTTGGCGCGGATGTCGTCCAGGTCCGGCATCCAGCCGTTGGACTCATCGCAGTAGTAATGCACTGGCGTGCCGCCCGAAAGGCTGGTCACCGCGGTCCACAGCGGGTAGTCGGGCGCCGGCAGGAGCAGCTCGTCGCCCTGATCGAGCAGCGCGTTGGTCGCCAGCGAAATCAGCTCCGATGCGCCATTGCCCAGGTAGATGTCATCCAGCGTGACGTTCTTGATGCCCTGCTCTTGCGTGTAGTGCATCACCGCCTTGCGCGCCGCGAAAATGCCCTTGGAATCCGAATAACCGGCCGAGTTCGGCAGGTTGCGGATCATGTCCAGCTGAATCTCTTCCGGGGCATCAAAGCCGAACGGGGCTAGGTTGCCGATGTTCAGCTTGATGATCTTATGGCCGTCTTCTTCCATCTGCTTGGCCTTCTCGAGCACGGGGCCGCGAATGTCATAGCAGACGTTATTGAGCTTGGCGGATTTCTGGATCGTTTTCACGGGCGATGTCGAGCGGGCTTGGATTGCGGATGATTTTGTAATGCAGCAAGGCGGCGAGGGTGGCGCCACTTGCGCGGCAAGCGCTGCGCTCTTCCTTGCCGGGCGTCGCCGGTCGTTCGTGGCGTCGGGCGCGGCGGGCAAAGGAGAGAAAAAGATATAATTTAGCCCATTATGACAGACTTCGGCGGGCATTTTTGCAACGCAGCGAGATCGCCCCGGCAGTCTGAAACCTAGCGCTCTGCTGCTGTGTGCGCCGCAGCCAATGCGCCTGATGGGATTCCGCCTTGAAGCTCCATTCCTCCGATCCAACCACCGTTCTCAATACCGTCACCGCCTATGGCGACGGCTATATCGAAATCAACAAGGTGCGCTACGAGCATTCGGTGCTCGTCATGCCCGAAGGTGCGGTCATACCGTGGGATGTCGCGCGCTTTGAAGACCTCACGCCCGAGCACTTCGCCCGCCTGCTGGAACTGGGTGCGGAGGTGGTCGTATTCGGCACCGGTAACAAACTGCGCTTTCCGCACCCGCGCCTGACCGCGCCGCTCACCGAGAAGCGCATCGGCGTGGAAGCAATGGACCTGCAGGCCGCGGGCCGCACCTACAACATCCTGATGCTGGAAGGCCGCAAAGCGGCGGCCGCATTGCTGATCGAACGCGCCTGACTGCATGCCGATCGACCGCTCTGCCAACGCGCCTGCCCTGCCCTGGCGCAATGCCTCCCTGTGGCTGCTGGCCGCCGCCTTTCTGGCTGTCTGGCTGGGCACACTGGGCTACCGCCACCTGATCCCCACCGACGAAGGCCGCTACGCCGAGATCGCCCGCGAGATGTTCACCACGGGCGACTGGGTGACCATCCGCTACAACGCCCTGAAGTATTTCGAGAAGCCACCGCTGCAGATGTGGGGCACGGCGCTCGCCTACACGCTGTTTGGCGTTGGCGACTGGCAGGCACGGCTGTTCACGGCGTTGTCGGGCATCGCCGGCCTCGTTTTCACGATGCTGGCGGCAGCGCGCTGGTGGGGCAAACGAACCGCCGTTATCACCGGGCTGGTCCTGGTGAGTGCGCCGATGTGGAATGTGGGTGCACATTTCAATTCGCTCGATATGGGCGTGGCCGGCTGCATGACGATGGCACTGGCGGCGCTGCTGCTGGCACAGCATCCGGATGCCACGCGCAGCCAGCAACGCAACTGGATGTGGGTCTGCTGGGCGTCGATGGCACTGGCTGTACTGAGCAAGGGCCTGATCGGTGTTGTGCTGCCGGGCTTCGTGCTGGTGGTCTACACACTCGTCGCGCGTGACTGGGCATTGTGGAAACGGCTGCACCTGATGACGGGGCTGATCGTCTTCTTTGCGGTGGGTGCACCGTGGTTCGCGCTGATTTCTGCGCGCAACCCGGAGTTTGCGTGGTTCTTCTTCGTGCACGAGCACTTCCAGCGCTTCACCTCGACCGTGCACAACCGCAACGCGCCGCTTTGGTATTTCGTGCCGCTGCTGCTGGCGGGCTTCCTGCCGTGGCTTGCGCAACTGCCGGGCGCGGCACGCCTCTCCTTCGCTCGCACTGAAACTGCTACCAATGGCTTCCGACCAACGCTCATGCTCGGTTTGTGGGCCATCCTGATCTTCGCGTTTTTCAGCATTTCCGACTCCAAGCTGCCGGGCTATATCTTCCCGATCATCCCGGCGCTGGCGGTTCTGGCTGCGCTGGCGCTGGAAACGACCAGCGAGCGCGCTTGGCGCTGGCAACTCAAGGTCTTCCTGGCGTTGGCCGTGGTCGGTCTGGCGGCGAGCGGCTATGTGGCAACAATGTCGTCGGACATGTACCCGAATGCCGTGTTTTCGCGTTTTGGGGTGTTCCTGGCGGTGGCCTTCGCTGCAGGCGCCGTTTTTACGTGGCTGGCGCTGCGCTTTGCAGACAGGCGCTTTGAGAGTCTCGTTGCGTTCGCCTGTGCGTGGTTCCTGACGTTTACGGTCGCCCTGCTCGGCCACGAGGCATTCGGGCGTTCGATGTCGGGTATCGATCTCGTACCTGCCGTCAAACCGTGGCTGAAGCCCGGCGTACCGTTCTATGCGGTGGAGCGACTGGACCATACAATGCCGTTTTACCTCGGCACGCCAACCACGATGGTGCAGCAGCCCGATGAACTGGCCTTCGGCATCGAGCAAGAGCCCACCAAGTGGATTCCGACCACCGAGGCCTTCGTGACCCACTGGAAGGAAGGCGGCCAGGCCGTCGCCATGATGGGGCCGGGTACGTATGACCGCTTGTCAGCCCAGGGCGTACCGATGATTGTGATCGCCCGAGATGCCCGCCGCGTGATCGTGCGGCGCAACTAGGTGCCACCCGCTTGTCATCATTCGGCCCCGCCGAAAGGGGCGTGCAAGCGGAATTGTCGTAACATGCGCCCCGGCGGTAGAGTCGCGGGGAAGCCGCCGCAGTTGGTAAAACATCAAAACAACACATGAATCTGGTCACTTTCGGGCTGATCCTGACAGGCGTCATGCTCAATGCCTGCGCCCAGCTACTGCTCAAGGCAGGCGTCAACAACATTGGCCGCTTTGCGTTCTCGGCCGAAAACATCGTGCCGATCGGCATCAAGCTTGCAACGCAGTTGCCCATCATCGGCGGCCTGTCGTGCTACGTGATTTCCGTGGTGGTGTGGATCCTCGGCCTGTCGCGCGTGGATGTGACCATTGCGTATCCAATGCTCTCGCTGGGCTACGTGGTCAATGCCTTCCTGGCGTGGTATCTGTTTGGCGAAGTGTTGTCGATCCAGCGACTGGTCGGCATCGCCATCATCCTCGTCGGTGTGCTCGTGCTAGCCCGCTCATGAGCGGCTTGGCCTCCTCATCCTATTTACGTCCGCATTTGCCACAATGACGCAAACCAACGCCACCGCTGAACAACCGTTCCTGCCCTTCGTGCGCCCGACCATTGACGAGGCGACCATCGCCGCGGTGGCTGATGTGCTGCGCTCTGGCTGGATCACCTCGGGCCCGAAGGTTGCCGCGTTCGAAGCCGCGCTGTCGGAATACTTCGGCGGGCGCATCGTGCGCACGTTCGCCAACGGTACGGCCACGATGGAAGTCGCGCTGCGCATCGCGGGCATCGGCCCTGGCGATGAGGTCATCACCACGCCGATCTCGTGGGTGGCCACGTCCAACGTGGTGCTGACGGTTGGCGCCAAGCCGGTCTTCGTCGATATTGACCCGGTCACGCGCAACATCGATCTGGACAAGGTCGAAGCCGCCATCACGCCGCGCACGAAAGCGATCATTCCGGTCTACCTGTCCGGCTTGCCTGTCAATATGGATCGCCTGTACGACATCGCCCGCCGCCACAAGCTGCGCGTGGTGGAAGACGCCGCGCAGGCCATCGGCTCGCGCTGGGGCGACAAGCGCATCGGTGAGATTGGCGATCTGGTCAGCTTCAGCTTCCAGGCCAACAAGAACATCACCACCATCGAAGGCGGCGCGCTCGTGCTGAACACGCCCGAAGAAGCCGTGCTGGCCGAGAAGTACCGCCTGCAAGGCGTCGTGCGCACCGGCTTCGACGGCATGGAAGTCGACCTGGTCGGCGGCAAGTTCAACCTGACGGACGTCAATGCGGCCATCGGCCTGGGCCAGTTCGCGCAGCTTGAAGCCGTGACCGCACGCCGCGCCGCACTCGCGCGCCGCTACTTTGCCGCCATGCGCGCGGCCGACATCGAATCGTTCGGCGTCGAGCTGCCGGTGGAAGATTTCACGGCCACCAACTGGCACATGTTCCAGATCGTGCTGCCACTGGATCGCCTGAAGGTGGACCGCGCCGGGTTCATGGCCGGCCTGAAGGCGCTGGGCATCGGCGCGGGCGTGCACTATCCGCCCATCCATCTGTTCAAGCTCTATCGCGAACTCGGCTGGAAGCCGGGTATGTTCCCAGTGGCAGAACGCATCGGCCGCGCTATTGTCACGCTGCCGATGTTCGCCGGCATGGAAGATTCTGACGTGGATCGCGTGGTCAGCGCGGTCCGCCAACTTTGCGCCCAGTACCAATAAGCCAATAATGAAGACACCCGCTCTCTCGGTCGTCATTCCTGTCTACAACGAAGAAGACGGGCTCGCCGCGCTGTTTGCGCGACTGTATCCCGCACTCGATGCGCTCGGCATTTCGTACGAGGTCGTGTTCGTCAACGACGGCAGCCGCGACCGCTCCGCCGCCATGCTGGCCGAGCAGTTCCGCGCACGCCCGGACAGCACGCGCGTCGTGCTGTTCAATGGCAACTATGGTCAGCACATGGCCATCCTGGCCGGCTTCGAGCATGCGCGCGGCGAACGCGTCGTCACACTTGATGCCGACCTGCAGAACCCGCCGGAAGAAATCGGCCGCCTGATAGCCAAGCTCGACGAAGGCTACGACTACGTCGGCACCATCCGTCGCGCCCGGCAGGACAGCTGGTTCCGCCGCACCGCATCGCGCGCCATGAACTCGCTGCGCGAGCGCATCACGCACATCAAGATGACCGACCAGGGCTGCATGCTGCGCGCCTACAACCGGACCATCGTCGATACCATCAACCGCTGCCGCGAAGTCAACACCTTCATCCCGGCACTGGCCTACACCTTCAGCAAGAACCCGACCGAAATCGAAGTCGACCACGAAGAACGCTTCGCAGGCGAATCGAAGTACTCGCTGTACAAGCTGGTGCGCCTGAATTTCGACCTGGTGACGGGCTTCTCGGTGGTGCCGCTGCAATGGTTCTCGGCGATCGGCATGCTGCTGTCGCTGGCCTCGGCCATCCTGTTCATCCTGCTGGTGATTCGCCGCTTCGTGCTTGGCGCGGAAGTTCAGGGCGTATTCACGCTGTTTGCCATCACGTTCTTCCTGATGGGCGTGCTGCTGTTTGGCATTGGCCTCTTGGGCGAGTACATCGGCCGCATCTATCAACAGGTGCGTGAGCGTCCGCGCTATCTGGTGCAAGGCGTGCTGGAAGACACGCCCCATCTGCACGAAGCCGGCCCGGCTGACCTGAAGAACAATTCGCAGCGGGGTGTTGCATGAGTTCGGACATCAAGCGCCGTGCTGTCGTCTTTGCGTATCACAACGTCGGCGTGCGCTGCCTGCGCGTGCTGGCGGCGCGCGGCATCCAGGTCGAACTCGTCGTCACGCACGAAGACAACGCCGCCGAGAACATCTGGTTTGGCAGCGTGCGCGCCACAGCACAGGAACTGGGCATTCCGTTCATCACGCCGGAGAACGCGAACGGTGAAGACCTGCGCGCCCGCATCGCCGCCATCGCGCCGGACTTCATCTTTTCGTTCTACTACCGGCACATGATCCCGATGTCGCTGTTGAACCTCGCCAAGTTTGGCGCGTTCAACATGCATGGATCGCTCCTGCCGAAGTACCGTGGCCGCGTGCCGATCAACTGGGCCGTCCTGCACGGCGAGACCGAAACCGGCGCCACCCTGCATGAGATGGTCGAAAAACCGGATGCCGGCTACATCGTCGACCAGACCATCGTGCCGATCCTGCCGGACGATACGTCACACGAAGTGTTCGAGAAGGCCACCGTGGCCGCTGAACAAACCTTGTGGCGTGCACTGCCCGCGATGATTGCCGGACAGATTCCGCAGCACCCGAACGTGCTCGCCAACGGCAGCTACTTCGGCGGCCGCAAGCCCGAAGACGGCCGTATCGACTGGTCAAAGCCTGCCCAGCAGGTCTACAACCTGATCCGTGCCGTCGCACCGCCCTACCCTGGTGCATTTACAGACGCCGGCAGCGAGCGCTATATCGTCGCCCGCGCCCGTCTGGCACATCAAACCTTCACGAATTTGCCCCCGGGCTTGCACGTCGTGGATAATGCGACGTTCGGCGTGTGCGGCGATGGGGGAGCCATTGCCATCCACGAGCTCTGGCGCGTCGATCCCAATGCTGCCGGCGGCACGTCCGTCGTGACCGCACAGCAGCTCGCCAGCCAGCTTGCCATCTCCTGATCTTGAGTTTGCCTTCATGAAAAAAGTACTGATCCTCGGCGTCAACGGCTTCATCGGCCACCACCTGTCCAAGCGCATCCTGGAGACCACCGACTGGGAGGTCTATGGCATGGACATGCAGACCGAGCGTCTGGGCGACCTGGTCAACCACCCGCGCATGCACTTCTTCGAAGGTGACATCACCATCAACAAGGAGTGGGTTGAGTATCACGTGAAGAAATGCGACGTGATCCTGCCGCTGGTGGCCATCGCCACGCCGTCGACGTACGTCAAAGACCCGCTGCGCGTGTTCGAGCTGGACTTTGAAGCCAACCTGCCGATCGTGCGTTCGGCCGCCAAGTACAAGAAGCACCTGGTCTTCCCGTCGACCTCCGAGGTCTACGGCATGTGCACCGATTCGGAATTCGATCCGGAAGCTTCGTCGCTGGTCTACGGCCCGATCAACAAGCCGCGTTGGATCTACGCGTGCTCCAAGCAGCTGATGGACCGCGTGATCTGGGGCTACGGCATGGAAGGCCTGAACTTCACGCTGTTCCGCCCGTTCAACTGGATCGGCCCGGGCCTGGACTCGATCTATACCCCGAAGGAAGGTTCGTCGCGCGTCGTGACGCAGTTCCTCGGCCACATCGTGCGCGGCGAGAACATCAAGCTCGTCGACGGCGGCAGCCAAAAGCGCGCCTTCACGTACATCGATGACGGCATTGACGCGCTGGTGCGCATCATCGCCAACAAGGATGGCGTGGCTTCGGGCAAGATCTACAACATCGGCAACCCGTCGAACAACTACTCGGTGCGCGAGCTGGCCAACATGATGCTGGAGCAAGCCGCCAAGATCGACGAGTACAAGGACACCGCTAAGCAAGTCCAACTGGTGGAAACGACCTCCGGCGCCTACTACGGCAACGGCTACCAGGACGTGCAGAACCGCGTGCCGAAGATCGCCAACACCATGGACGAACTCGGCTGGAAGCCGACCACCACGATGCAGGACGCGCTGGCGAACATCTTCGAAGCGTATCGCATGCACGTGGCCGACGCCCGCAGCCTGGTCGAAGAAGGCAACGGCAACAAGTAAGCAACAGCAAAGCACCACCCCGCGCAGGTTCATGGCCCTCATCGTCCTCAAGATCGACGTCGACACCCTGCGCGGCACCCGCGAAGGCGTGCCCAATCTCTCGCGCATGCTTCGTGAGCACGAGGCAGGCGCGACCTTCCTCTTCAGCCTTGGCCCGGATCACACCGGCTGGGCGCTGCGCCGGGCATTCCGCCCCGGCTTCCTGAAAAAGGTTTCCCGCACGTCCGTGGTCGAGCACTACGGCTTGCGCACGCTGATGTACGGCGTGCTGCTGCCCGGCCCCGACATCGGCCGCAAGGCTGCCGCAGAGATGCGTGCGATTGCCGAGGCAGGTTTCGAGACCGGCATCCACACGTGGGACCACGTGCTCTGGCAAGACAACGTCCGCGAGCGCGATGCCGCCTGGACGGCCCGCCAGATGGGCGCCTCACACAAGCGCTTTGCCGAGATCTTCGGTCATGCGCCGGTCACACACGGCGCCGCTGGTTGGCAGATGAACGACCACGCCTTCCGCCAGATCGACGCCTGGAGCATGGCCTACGCTTCAGACGGCCGCGGCACGCATCCGTACATCCCAAGCGTTGACGGTCAGGCACTGAACCACGTCCAATTGCCGACCACGCTTCCGACGCTGGATGAACTCATCGGTGTGGATGACCTGACGACAGAAACCGTCGCCCGGCACATCCTGAAGATGACCGAATCCGATCGCGACCAAGTGTTTACCTTGCATGCGGAGCTTGAAGGGCAGAAACTCGCCCCGATCTTCCGCGAGTTGCTGCAAGGCTGGCGTGCGCAAGGCCATCGGCTGGCATCGATGGGCGACTACTACGCGACGCTCGATCGCAGCACCCTGCCCGTGCAGCCCGTCACGTGGGGCGAAGTTGCCGGCCGCAGCGGCAGCCTGATCGTTCAGCCGGCCTGATTGCTCTGGGCTCCGGTTCGGCGGCGGGCGCCGTGTTTCAGCCTTGCCCGTCCACGAGTTTCCTGTCTCTCCCCCGCGGTTTTCCGGAACACACCATGCCCGTCACCCTCGACAAGCCTCTTCCCGATTTCTCCGCGCCGGCCACCAGCGGCGTCACGTTCTCGCCGGCGTCGCAGCATGGCAAGATCGTCGTGCTGTATTTCTATCCGAAGGACAACACGCCCGGCTGTACCACCGAGGCAATGAATTTCCGTGACCAGTACGACGCCTTTGAAGCGGCCGGCGCCGTCGTGTTCGGCATCTCGCGTGACAGCCTGAAGTCGCACGAGAACTTCAAGGCCAAGCTGGAGATGCCCTTCGAGCTGATCTCCGACACCGACGAAGCCGTCTGCAATCTCTTCGACACCATCAAGATGAAGAAGATGTATGGCAAGGATGTGCGCGGCATCGAGCGCAGCACGTTCCTGGTCGATGCCAAAGGCGTGTTGCGCAAAGAATGGCGCGGCGTGAAGGTGCCCAACCATGTGGATGATGTTCTGGCGGCAGTGCGCGCGCTGTAATCGCGCTTGTCACCCATGAGTCACCAAAGCGCCGCGCGGGGCACAACGGCGCTTGCTTTTGTGCCAGTTTCGCGTGGCCGCAACGCGACACCACACGTCACATGTGACAGATTGCAAATCACAAACGCTTCCGATACAGTCGGAACCGATGAGTACGAAATCCGGATGCCATTCCGATTGCCCACGACGGTACCGGCGGCCAAGTTGGCCTGATACCGCATCGGCGTTTTCCCCAGCAGCAAGGCTGGGCAGAACGTCCGAATCGTGCAACTTGCTGTGGCGCTCGTGGTACCCACCTAGGCCGCCCCACCTCTCGCAGGTCATGGCGGCTTTTTTGTGGCTGTCGTTCATGCGCACCTGTGAGCGCCGCGGCGGCCCGTTCCCACATGTTTTCCACCAGCATCGCCCCGCCATGAGCGGGCGCGGTGTTTCGTCGTTGTTCCCTCCAGAGAGGTAATCTAAGCATGCCGCTGCCGACCATGCCCACCCAGCCAGCCCAATTGCTAGACCCGGCTGAATTCAAGCCTTTCGGCAAAGCCGGAAAGCCCAAGGCGGGTCAGGAACCTCGAAAACCGGTACCCGCGCTGGAGCGCGAGGCGCTGTCCGAAACCGGCCGTGCACAACCGAAACGTGCGACCGGCAGCACGGCCCGGGCCCGTTCAGGCGAAGCTTCGCCGATGGCCAAGGAAGACGCCCGCCAGCGTCCGACCGTCGCTACCAAGACCGTCGACAAGGTGCCCACCACCGACAAGTCGACCGAAACCGCTGCCCGCCGCCGCGCCCGTCGCGACGAGGGCCCGACCAAGCTGTTTGTGCTCGATACCAACGTGCTGATGCATGATCCGTCGTCGCTCTTCCGCTTTGAAGAACACGACGTCTATCTGCCGATGATGACGTTGGAGGAATTGGACAACCACAAGAAGGGCATGAGCGAAGTCGCGCGCAACGCACGCACGGTCAGCCGCACGCTTGACCAGTTGGTTGCCGGCACCGACGGCGTGATGGACGAAGGCCTGCCGCTCGAAAAACTGGGTAACCGCGATGCGCAAGGCCGTCTGTTCTTCCAGACGCGCCTGAACGACATCAAGCTGCCCGACGGCCTGCCGCAGGGCAAAGCCGACAATCAGATCCTGGGCGTGGTGGCCGCGCTGCAGCAGCAGCGCCCGGATCGCAACGTCGTGCTGGTGTCGAAAGACATCAACATGCGGATCAAGGCGCGCGCGCTCGGCCTGCCAGCAGAGGACTATTTCAACGACCGTGTGCTGGAAGACACCGACCTGCTCTACAGCGGTGTGATGGCCCTGCCCGCCGATTTCTGGCAAAAGCACGGCAAGAACATCGAGAGCTGGCAGGACCCGAAGACGGGTACGACGTTCTATCGCCTGTCAGGCCCGCTGGTGCCGTCGTTCCTGGTCAACCAGTTCGTCTTCTTGGAGCCGAATGACGGCAGCCTGCCGCTGTACGCGCAGGTCAAGGAGCTGAACGGCAAAACCGCCGTGCTGCAGACGCTCAAGGACTACACGCACCAGAAGAACAACGTCTGGGGCGTGACCGCGCGCAACCGCGAGCAGAACTTCGCGCTGAACCTGTTGATGCACCCTGAGGTGGATTTCGTCACGCTGCTGGGCTCGGCCGGCACGGGCAAGACGCTGCTGGCGCTGGCTGCAGGCCTGGAACAGGTGCTGGACCAGAAGCTCTACAACGAGATCATCATCACGCGCGCCACGGTGCCTGTGGGTGAAGACATCGGCTTCCTGCCTGGCACGGAAGAAGAGAAGATGCAGCCGTGGATGGGCGCCTTCGATGACAACCTCGAAGTCCTGCAGAAGTCCGACGACAACGCCGGTGAATGGGGCCGCGCTGCCACGCAAGAGCTGATCCGCTCGCGCATCAAGGTCAAGAGCATGAACTTCATGCGCGGCCGCACCTTCGTCAACAAGTTCCTCATCATCGACGAGGCACAGAACCTGACGCCCAAGCAGATGAAGACGTTGGTTACGCGCGCGGGCCCGGGCACCAAGATCATCTGCCTGGGGAACATCGCGCAGATCGACACGCCGTACCTGACGGAAGGTTCGTCCGGCTTGACGTACGTGGTGGATCGCTTCAAGGGCTGGAGCCACAGCGGTCACATTACGCTGGCGCGCGGCGAGCGTTCGCGACTCGCAGATCACGCGTCGGACGTGCTGTAACCGCCATACAGCGACGGGTTCGCCCGTCGCCAACTGTTGTGCCACAAGGCCGTGCAATTGCGCGGCCTTTTTCTTGCTGCATAGTCCTTGCCGTTCATTCACCTACAGGAGGCTCGACGATGTTCATGCAGCGAAATCCGCAGTTCCGCACGCGCTCGACACTACCCTGGGTCGCGCTGGCAATGCTGTTGTCTGCCAGCGCGTCCACCGCGCAGGGCAAGAACCTCACGCCGCAGACCGCCGGTCAGATCAGCTACGTCTGTGGTGGCGTTGCCCAGGATGAACAACAGGCCTTGAACGCCGAAGCACGCAACTACAACTTGTCTCTGTTGTTTACGCAGGGGCCGAGCGGCGAATACCTCGCCGACGTTCACGTTCAAATCACCCGACACGGGAAGGAAGTCGCCAGCTTCCGCGCCGATGGCCCGCGCTGCCTGATCAAGGCACCGCCCGCCAGCTATAACGTCATCGCCAGCTACCAGGGCACCACCAAGCGCGTCACGGTGCAGACTGGCAGTACGCGTAACGTGCAGTTGCGCTGGTAACACCCGCCCGAAAACCGCGACGCCATGGGAGGAAATTCTGCAGACCCGCACCCCGCTTGGCGTTGCGCCTCACCAACACGCCGCGTGGCCTGCGTCGGCCCGAATTTGGCATTTGGGGCGCCGAACGCATAGCATGCGAGCTATCCGGACTTTCCTGATGGCGCATGCTGACGCGGCACAGTTCTCCTCATGGCAACACCCGACTGGCAGGCGCTGCCCTGCTGGCGCTGGCATGCCTGCTGTCCGCCTGTTCATCGACGCCTACCCGCTCCACCGCCTCGCGCGATACCACCGGACTGCGCACACGCGGCGCCACGGTCAACGATCCGAGCGCAGGGCTGGAGGAGATCTCCATTGAAGCGATGGCGCTGGTCGGTACGCCTTACCGCTACGGCGGCAATACGCCCGACACCGGCTTCGATTGCAGCGGACTCGTGCGCTACGTCGTGCAGCGCGCCGCCTCGGTCAATCTGCCCCGTACCGCTGCCGAGATGGGCCGTCGCGGTACCTCGCTGGAACGCCGCGACGTGGCCTCGGGCGACCTCGTTTTCTTCAACACCACGGGCCAGCCGAACTCGCACGTCGGCATCTACGTTGGCCAGAATCGGTTTGTGCATGCACCGGCTACCGGCGGCACGGTCCGTCTGGAGGACATGACCAAGTCCTACTGGGCGAGCCGCTACATGGGTGCACGCCGCGTGGTGGCGGTCGGCAATCTGCCGGATGCCCCTGCGCCTGCAGTCACGCCGATCCCGGCAGCACCTGCCGCACCAGCACGGATGATCGACGACGACCCGCTGGGCGCCCTCGCCCGCGCACGCAGCACACCGTCCAACACCGTACCTGTGGACGACGATCCCATCGCCCGCTTCGCCACGCAATAGCGCGCCGGCACGTCCAAAACAAAACGCCCACCAATTTGGTGGGCGTTTCGCTTTACGCGTTGGCAATCGATTTACAGCACGTGCCGGCCGATCCACCAAGCAATCGCCGCCATGAACGCGGAAGCGGGAATCGTCAAAACCCACGCCCAGACGATATTGCCGGCGACACCCCAGCGTACGGCCGATGCCTTCTGCGCCGAGCCTACACCGACGATGGCGCCGGTGATCGTGTGCGTGGTCGACACAGGCACCCCCAGGGCCGACGCGAGGAACAGCGTCAGCGCACCACCAGTTTCTGCGCAGAAACCGCCCACCGGCTTGAGCTTGGTGATCTTCTGCCCCATGGTGCGCACGATGCGCCAGCCGCCCATCAGCGTGCCCATGCCGATCGCCACATAGCAGCAGACGATGACCCACACCGGCGGCTCTGCAGCCGTGGCCGACGCATAACCACCCGCGATCAGCAGCATCCAGATGATGCCGATGGTCTTCTGCGCGTCGTTGCCGCCATGGCCCAGGCTATAGAGCGACGCCGACAGCAGTTGCAGCCGCCGGAACCACCGGTCCACCTTGGATGGCGGCGTTCGGAAGAACAACCACGACACCGCCACCATCAGGATCGACCCGAGAATAAAGCCCAGCAGCGGCGAAATCAGGATGAAGGCAACAGTCTTGAGCAGACCGCTCGCCACCAGCGAGCCTGTGCCGGACTTGGCCACCGCCGCGCCGATCAAACCGCCGATCAACGCGTGCGATGAGCTAGACGGAATGCCGTAGTACCACGTGATGATGTTCCACGCGATGGCGCCCACCAGCGCCCCGAAGATGACGTAGTGGTCGACGATCGACGGATCGATCGTGTCCCGCCCCACCGTGGTTGCCACCTTGAGATGGAAGATGAAAATGGCGATCACGTTGCAGGCGGCGGCCATCGCCACTGCCTGCTGCGGTTTGAGCACGCCGGTCGACACCACCGTAGCGATGGAGTTGGCCGCATCGTGAAAGCCGTTCATGAAGTCGAACACGATGGCCAATCCCACCAGCAGGACGACCACCCAAAGACTGATCTGAAGCGTATGCATGAGGCGTCGTCTCGTCAGGCGTTTTCGAGCACGATGCCTTCGATGATGTTGGCGACATCCTCGCAACGGTCCGTAACGCTCTCCAGTTGCTCGTAGATGGCCTTGAGCTTGATCAACAGCTTGATGTCGTTCTCAGTGCGGAACAGCTTTGCCATGGCGGCACGCATCACGCGGTCGGCTTCCGATTCGAGGCGGTCGATTTCCTGCGCAATGGTCAGGATCTGGCGGCCATTGTTCATGTCGCTGAGCAACGCCACGGCCTTGCGGACTTCCTCGCAGCAGGACACGCAGATGGTGGCCAGCTGGCGCGATTCGTCGGTCACGTTGGTCACGTCATACAGCGAGATGGTGAGCGACACGTCCTCCATCAGGTCGAGGATGTCGTCCATCGTCGTGATCAGCTTGTGGATCTCGTCGCGATCCAGCGGCGTGATGAAGGTCTTGT
The DNA here is from genome assembly GCF_008801405.1 of Ralstonia insidiosa. Classification (NCBI taxonomy): domain Bacteria; kingdom Pseudomonadati; phylum Pseudomonadota; class Betaproteobacteria; order Burkholderiales; family Burkholderiaceae; genus Ralstonia; species Ralstonia insidiosa. The sequence continues at coordinate 2,478,270 of NZ_VZPV01000001.1, forward strand.
GCAGCAGCTCGATCGTGTCATGCGTGATGCGGTCCGCCTTCTTCTCGAAGTTTTGCACGTTGCGCGCATGCATTTCGGCATTGGGCAAGTCATTGACCAGCTCCTTGAGCGCATGGGCCGCCTTGACGGCGCACTCGGCGTGCTGGTTGAAGTATTCGAAAAACTTGCCTTCGGTGGGCATGAAGCGACCGAACATGATGATCCTTGAAAACGGAGGAATGCAGACGTCGTAAAAACAGCGCCGGACGGGATCACCGCGGGCGCTGTCATCAAAACGCAATATTTTACCGGAACCGAGCGCCCATCATGCGTGGCACGTTGTGGCAGACCGACAAGAAAAACAGATTACGTATCGTTGTCGAAGAAAGCATTGCCACCGGTGAAGTTATCGAACTTCGTGTATTCACCCAGGAACGTGAGACGAACCGTACCAATCGGCCCGTTACGCTGCTTACCGATGATGATTTCGGCCGTACCCTTGTCTGGTGAATCCGGGTTATAGACCTGATCGCGATAGATGAACAGGATCACGTCGGCATCCTGTTCGATAGCGCCGGATTCCCGCAAGTCCGACATCACGGGGCGCTTGTTCGGGCGCTGTTCCAGGCTTCGGTTCAACTGCGACAGCGCGATCACTGGGCAGTTGAGTTCCTTCGCCAAGCCCTTCAGCGAACGCGAGATTTCCGAGATTTCGGTCGCACGGTTCTCGCCGTTGCCTGAGCCTGACATCAGCTGCAAGTAGTCGATGACGATCAGGCCGAGCTGCCCGCACTGCCGCGCCAGACGGCGCGAGCGTGCACGCAGTTCCATCGGATTCAGCGCGGGTGTTTCGTCGATGAAGAGCTGTGCGTCATTCATCTTCTGGATGGCGTGCGTCAGGCGCGGCCAATCCTCATCGAGCAGACGCCCCGTACGCAGTCGGTGCTGATCCAGCCGACCGACCGAACCCAACATACGCATGGCGAGCTGCGTGCCCGCCATTTCCATCGAGAACACTGCTACTGGCAGCCCCTGCTCCACGGCCACGTGTTCACCGATGTTGAGCGAGAACGCCGTCTTACCCATCGACGGACGGCCGGCCACGATGATCAGATCCCCGCCCTGCATACCGCTGGTCATGCGGTCAAGGTCGACGAAACCCGTCGGCACGCCCGTGATGTCGCTCTGGTTGTCGCGGTGATACAGCTCGTCGATCCGCTCGACCACCTGCGTCAGCAGCGGTTGGATTTCCAGGAAACCCTTCTGCCCGCGCGCGCCCTCTTCGGCGATCGCGAACACCTTGGATTCGGCTTCATCCAACAGTTGGCGCACATCGCGGCCCTGCGGGTTGAAGGCGCCGGCAGAGATTTCGTCGGCAATCGTCACCAGTTGGCGCAGCACACCACGGTCACGAACGATCTCGGCATAGCGTCGGATGTTGGCCGCGCTCGGCGTGTTCTGCGCCAGCGCGTTCAGGTAGGCCAGGCCACCCACCTCTTCCGCCTTGCCGACGACCTGCAATTGCTCATACACGGTGATCACGTCAGCCGGCTTGGCCTGTGAGATCAACTTGCCGATGTGATGGAAAATCAGCCGGTGGTCGTAGCGATAAAAATCGCCTTCGTTGATGAAGTCGGCAATACGATCCCAGGCAGCGTTGTCCAGCAGCAGCCCGCCGAGCACCGATTGTTCGGCCTCGATGGAATGTGGGGGCACCTTGAGGGAATCGAGCTGGGGATCGGAGGGCGCGTTCATGGCGGGATTATAGCGGCGCTGCTCGGTCTTCAATCTGAACCCCTGACACAAAGGACAACAAAAAAAGGCAGAGACTTTCGTCCCTGCCTTCTTGACTCGCGCCAGCCGGTCACCCGGGCGCCGCGAGGTGTAGCGTACGTGCTTAGACGGTCTCGCCTTGCACCGACACGTTCACGTCGACTGCCACATCGGTGTGCAGCGACACGACGACCGGGTGATCGCCCGTGGTCTTCAGCGGGCCGTTCGGCAGACGCACTTGCGCCTTCTCGACCTTGAAGCCTTGTGCAACCAGTGCGTCAGCGATGTCGTGGTTGGTAACGGAACCGAACAGGCGACCGTCCACACCTGCCTTTTGCGACAGTTGCAGCGTCAGGCCGTTCAGCTTCTCGCCTTCGGCTTGTGCAGCAGCCAGCTTCTCAGCGGCCAGCTTTTCCAGCTCAGCGCGGCGTGCTTCGAATTCTTTGATTGCCGAAGCCGTAGCACGGCGTGCTTGCTTTTGCGGGATCAGGAAGTTACGGGCGTAACCGTCCTTCACACGCACCACGTCGCCCAGGTTACCCAGGTTGATGACTTTTTCCAGCAGAATGACTTGCATCGTTTGTTCTCCTTATCCGCGCCGATTACTTCTTGTGCTGATCGGTGTACGGCATCAGCGCGAGGAAACGCGCACGCTTGATGGCCGTATCGAGCTGGCGCTGATAGATCGCGCGCGTACCGGTCAGGCGGGCCGGAGTGATCTTGCCGTTTTCGCCGATGAAGTCCTTGAGCAGATCGACATCCTTGTAGTCGATTTGCTCAACGCCTGCCACGGTGAAGCGGCAGAACTTCTTACGCTTGAACAGCGGGTTTTGCTGCGTGAAGCGCTTCTTGTTCTTCGCGTCGCGCTGCTTCTTGTTCATGAATGCCATGATTCAATCCTTTACGAATACGTTACATCCGGAGATGTGAAAGACCAATGTCTTGCTGCTGCGGTGCTTGCGAGCCAGGAATCCGACGCAATCCAGGACAGTGCCCGGTGCGATGCGGTCCAGAACGGAGGCCATCTTGCCGGCGCCCAGCGCTTCGATCGAAAACTCGACCTGTCGCGCTGTCTGCGCTTCCATCGCCTGCCCACTGTAGGTCAGCAGACAATTGACGATGGGCACGCCGGCTGGGGTGTATCGCATCACCTCGCGCTCGACCAGTGTGGCGACGAGCTGCAGGCGGTTGATGGCGCTTTCCCCAGGGTTTCCGTTCATGCTCGCGGTGCGTAGTTAAACTTGCGCCGCACCGCGCGGCATTAGGCGGCCTGTTCGGTTTGAGCGGCGGCCTTCTTGGCCTCTTCGCGTGCCACTTCCTTCATCATCGGCGACGGAGCCGTTTCAGCCTTCTTGGTCTGAACGATGAGGTGACGCAGCACAGCGTCGTTGAACTTGAACGCGTGCTCGAGCTCGGCCAGGGTTTCCTTGCCGCATTCGATGTTCATGCACACGTAGTGAGCCTTGGCCAGCTTCTGGATCATGTAGGCCAGTTGACGACGGCCCCAGTCCTCGACGCGATGCACCTGACCGCCTTGGCTTGTGACCGTGCTCTTGTAGCGCTCGATCATTGCAGGCACTTGCTCGCTCTGGTCCGGATGGACGATGAATACGATTTCGTAATGACGCATTGACGCTCCTTGTGGATTAAGCCGCCCGGGCGTCACACTCCGGTGCAGCAAGGTTGGTTAGCCTGCCATTATACGCAGGCTTTGGCGATTTTTTCAATACCGATCAATGACTTGCTGCAGGGAGACAGTTTCTGCCTGAGCACGCCCGGCCGCGAGAAGGAGCATCAGCAGCACACGCGCCTTATACGGATTGAGCGTGCCCGTCGAGGCCCAGCCCTGCCCGGTGGGTTGCGTCGGCACGACGCCCGCGCCAGTACGTGTCGAACGCAGCACAAACACGCCTTGCCGGCTGGCGCGCTCCAGTGCAGCCTCGAGATTCGTGTGGATAGAGCCCGCGCCGGTGGCCGCAATCACGAGCCCCTTCACACCGGCTGCGACCAGCGTATCGACCAGTCGCGCATCCGGCTGCGCATAGCTCGCCAGCACCTCCACCCACGGCCATTGCCCCGCCTGCGGCATCGGCAGCACATCGGTCGAAGCCGGGCGCTGGGTCGTGCGCGTGAACTGCACCTGCGTGTCGAGTACGAAACCCACCGGACCACTATCCGGCGAAATAAATGCCTCTACCGCGTAGGTGTGCCCCTTCTGGACATCACGCGCCGCATGCACGCGCTGATTGAGCGCCACCAACACACCACGCCCGCGCGAGGCCGGACTGGCCGCCAGCCGCACCGCGTTCAGCAAATTCAGCGGACCATCGGCCGACAACGACGTCGACGGCCGCATCGCCGCCGTCATGACGATGGGCGTATCGGTCTGCTGCGTCAGGTGCAGCAGCATGGCCGTCTCTTCGAGCGTATCCGTACCGTGCGTGATAACCACGCCATCCACGCGCTCAACATCGATCCAGTGATGGACACGCGCAACCAGCTTCTCCCACACGTCAAAGGTCAGGTCCTTGCTATCGATCTGCGCGACCTGCTCGGCACGCACATTGGCAATGCGCTCCAAACCAAGCTTGCTGGCCGCAAGCAATTGATCAATGGGCACAGCGCCGGCTCGGTAGCGGGCGGCGGAGCCGGCATCATCAGCAGACCCGGCGATCGTGCCGCCGGTGGCGAGGATGGCAATGGTAGGCAAGGACATCGTTGCAGACATGCGTGGTGGGCAAGGCGCGCATTGTATCCGCGCGCCCCGCCTTTGCCGACGCGGGATTGCCCTTGGGCGAGCACCAAAGCAAAACGCCGGCACACAGGCCGGCGTTTGCAGGAAAAGCCGCGTCGCTTATTTCTCGACGAAAGCGCGCTCGATCACATAGTCACCGGCCTCACCCATGCGCGGCGAAATCTTGAAACCACGCGCATCGAGCAGCTTGCAGGTGTCATCCAGCATGGCCGGGCTGCCACAGATCATGGCGCGATCGACCGCCGGGTCCAGCGGCGGCAGCCCGATGTCAGCAGACAGCTTGCCGTTGTCCACGAGATCGGTCAGGCGGCCCATGTTGCGGAACGGCTCGCGCGTGACGGTCGGGTAGTAGATCAGCTTCTCGCGCACCTGGTCGCCAAAGAATTCGTTGTTCGGCAACTCGCTGGTGATGAAGTCGGCATAGGCCAACTCGCTCACCTGGCGCACGCCGTGCAGCAGCACGACCTTTTCGAAGCGCTCGTAGGTATCCGGGTCCTGGATGATGCTCATGAACGGTGCCAGGCCGGTGCCGGTACCGAACAGGTAGAGGTTCTTGCCCGGCAGCAGGTCATCCAGCACGAGCGTGCCGACCGGCTTCTTGCTCACCAGCAGCTTGTCACCCACTTTCAGGTGCTGCAGGCGCGAAGTGAGCGGGCCGTTCTGAACCTTGATGCTGAAGAACTCCAGATGCTCTTCGTAGTTCGGGCTGGCAATGCTGTAGGCACGCATCAGCGGCTTGCCCTCGACTTCCAAGCCAATCATGACGAAGTGGCCGTTATGAAAGCGCAGCGCTTGGTCGCGCGTGGTCTTGAAGCTGAACAGGGAGTCGTTCCAGTGATGGACGCTCAGAACGGTCTCTTGATTGAATGCGGACATGGTGACGTTTGGCCAGCCCAACGAGGCTCAATCGGGCTATGTGGCGGTGCAAAATGCGGTCAAGGCCTTGATTTTATGCGATTCCCCTTAGCCGCGCCTGTATGGATTGCGCATAAGCTTCTAACCAGCCGCACAGGTTTTGACTTGGGTCAGAGGCTGCGGCGCACCCGCGCAACACGCCGCAACGAAATCACTTGCGCTTCCCGCGTCACTGTATAAAATCACAGCACCTGTTCAAATATACAGTACGCCAATGGCCACCCTCACCCCCCGCCAGCAGCAGATCTACGACCTGATCCGCCAGACGATCCAGCGCACCGGCTTTCCGCCCACCCGCGCCGAGATTGCTGCGGAGTTTGGCTTCTCGTCGCCCAATGCTGCTGAAGAACACCTGCGGGCGCTGGCGCGCAAGGGCGTGATCGAGCTGACGCCAGGCGCCTCCCGTGGCATCCGGCTGCGCGCAATGGGCGCTGATGCGAGCCAACACCAGTTTTCGCTGCCATCGATGGGGTTGATGCAATTGACCTTACCGCTGGTGGGCCGTGTGGCTGCCGGCAGCCCGATCCTGGCCGCCGAGCATATTGATCGGCAATACCAGGTCGATTCGTCACTATTCTCAGCCCAACCGGACTTCCTGCTGAAGGTGCGCGGCATGAGCATGCGCGACGCAGGCATTCTGGACGGCGACCTGCTGGCCGTGCAGCGCGCGACCGAAGCTACCAACGGCAAGATCGTCGTTGCACGACTGGGCGACGACGTCACGGTCAAACGCTTCCAGCGCAAGGGACGTCACGTCGAACTGATCGCTGAAAACCCCGATTTCGAACCGATCCACGTTGACCTGGATCGCGATGAGTTTCACCTGGAGGGCTTGGCCGTCGGTCTGATCCGGCCTGCTGCTCCGTAAATCTCTGGCGCAGATCGGCGCCGAATTTCTTCGCTGTTTGATTCAACCTGGAGGTGAGCCACCGGCTCGCCAGGGCGGAGTCTTGCCGCTCGCTTTCCACCCGAACCCACGAGGTCTGCCATGCGACTCGGATCGATGTCTTCCCAACGCCGCCCGGTGCATCCGGTGCCCTTCCGCCAAACCCAAGGCGTGCGTATCTACCAGGGGGAACAACGCCGCACGATGGTCGGCAGCATGGCCGCCATCTGCCGCATGTTGGATGCGATTCCGGCGGCCTCTCGAACGGCGGGCGCCGAAGGCTGCTGAAGATGATAGAGAGGCAGGAATCACGCTGCGACGGCCGATCAGGGCATTCCCCAATGCTGCCGCCGCAACTGATTTCATACACTTGCCGTGCCCTGAGGACAGGGCTTTCTTCAACTGATTTTCGGCCCGCCATTTGAGCGGGCTGTTTTTTTGCACGCAAGTTGCTGCAGCGGCACATTCGCAGATGTTCCGCCAGCAAAACAGACGTTTACCCGGATTTTGTTTGGCGTACGTGACAGTACTATTGCTAATGCCCTCAGGGGCAATTGAGATCGCTGAATTCGAAGCCCGCAGATTGCGGGCTTTTTTTTGCGCCGCAACCCGCCATCCGGCATCGCATCTACACGCTGCCAGCTTTCTCCACCACGAGAATCCGCGCCGCGCCGCGTGGATGCGCCACGTGCTCGCAGCCAATGTCCGCAAAGAAGATGTCACCCGGCTCGAGCACCGCAACCTTCTCCGCGCCAGCCTCTCGATAGTGCATATCGACGGTACCGTCGAGCACCACGAAGATCTCCTCACCATCGTTCACGTGCCAGCGATAAGGCTGGTCAGTCCAATGCAAGCGCGTCGTGATGCCGCTCATATTGGCGATGTCGAGTGCGCCCCAGGCACGCTCTGCGGTGAACGACTTGGCGCGGATGATCTTCATGGCGATCGTGCGATCGTTTATTGCATCGACGGCAGGTTGCCGATGCGCACCAGCATTTCGGTAAACATCTGCATATCCAGGTCGAGATCCGGTACTTCCTTGTACTCGTTGGCGTTGTGCGCGGTGTACTTCTTGCCTGGCATGGCGGGGCCAAAGTTGATCGCGTTCGGCATCAGCTTGGCGGTGGTGCTGCCGGCAGTCGGCACAGGCTTGGCGTCCAGACCTGTCGTGTCACCGTAGATGTTGAGCAGCGTCGACAACCAAGCCCCCTTCGGATCGCGCGCCATCCAGTTGCCCTGGTCGTGGTTGATCTCCAGGGCGATATGGTTGGTGTTGGCCCACGCATTGATCTTGCCAGCGATCTCGCCACGCAACGCGTCAGGCGTTTTGCCGCGCGGCATGCGCACGTTAGCGGTCACCTCTACGCGGCCATTCTTGTCACCGATCACGGTCGGCGAGATGGTGAGCGGGCCCATGAAGTCGTCCTTGTAGGCAACGCCGATGGTGTTGCCGAGATAGTCGGTGCCGTAGAGGTCGGTCAGGTAGCGCACGGCATGAGCGTAGGCATTGTCGGCCAGGCCCAGATCCGCCGCGCGCAGGAACAGCGCCAGGCGCGGTAGCGGATTCACGCCCTCTTCCGGGCGCGAGCCGTGCGCCGAGGTACCAGTAACCTTCACGACGATGCTGTCGGCATTGCGCGTGATGTCGATCGAGAACTTGCCCTGCGCCGCGAGGCTGCTCACGAATGCGTCGCGCTTGGCTTCGAGCGCGGCGGCAGCCACGCCCAAGTCGCCGCCCTTGAGTGTGGCCGTGGCCGTCTGCGGGATGGAGCTGGCCGATGCCGCTCCGCTCATCGAAACGATCGCCGTACGTGCCGAATCGCCCACCCCAGCCTGCGCGGGGAAGAACACCTTCAGTGCGCCCGAGCCCTTCTCGGCCACGACGGCTGGGTACTTGCTGTCGAGCACGATGTTGTACGCGGGCAGCTGCGTGCGCTCGCGGTAGTACTTCATGCCGTCGCCGCCGGTTTCTTCGGTGGTCTCGATCATCAGGCGGATCGTGCGCGCGAGCGGCACGCCGCTGTCTTTGACCGTTTTCATGGCGTACAGCGCGGCGGCAATCGAGCCCTTGTCGTCGATCGTGCCACGGCCGTACAGCAACGTGCCCACTCGCGTGACCTTGAACGGATCGAGTTTGGTGCCATCGCTGAGCACCCATTCTTCAGCCTTGGCGGGCACGACGTCGGCGTGCGTCAGGATGCCGAACTCGTCCGAGCCGGTGCCGGGCAGCGTGACTTCGAACACACGGTTGTCGACGTTGCGGAATTTCAGGCCGAAGTCGCGCGCCATGCCCTCGACCAGCTTGCCGAACGCCACGATGGCGGGGTTTTCGTGCTGCGGAATCTTGTCGTCGCGCACCGTGGGCAGCGCGACCATCTTCTCGATCGAGCCGATCACGGCCTGCTGGTTGTGCAGACGGTTATACACGCCGAGCAGGCGGCCGATGTTGATGAGGTCGTCGCCCGTGAGCGGCGCCTTTTTCTGGTACGCAGCCACACTGCCCGCGACTTGCGGGTCTGCCTTGGCGGCAGCGGCGAGGAAGCTGTTCAGGTCAGCCGATGCCTTGGATTGCTCAGCGGCGAGCAGCGCGTCGAGCTGCGGCTTCTGAAGCGTAGCAGCGAAGGCACCGGCACCCAGCGTCAGGGACAGCGCGATGGTCAGGACGGACAAGCCAATACGGGCAGGACGTTGCATCGAAACAGTTTCCGGAAAGGACGAAGGCGCCATCATAGGGGCGAAGCGCGAGCCACGCATTGTGCAGCGCGCAAAATGCGAAGCCACGCGGGCTGCGCGGTATGCTTGAGCCTTTCCCAGGAGGCTTGCCGCATGGAACCGTCTCTGGACACTGCTCCCGCTCTACTCAACGTGCTGGAAGATTTGCGCCGGCGCGAGCCCATCTTCCACAGGCCGGAATTCGGCACCCGCCGAGAAGATTTCGAGCGCATGACAACGGAGGATTTCTGGGAAGTCGGTGCTTCGGGCCAACGCTATAGCCGCAGCTATGTGCTCGGCGTGCTGGATGCCCGGCATGGGCACATCGGGGAGGATTTCTGGCAAACGCGCGACTTCCGCTGCCAGGAAATCGCACCGGATAACTATCTGCTGACCTACACGCTGGTGCAATCGAATCGCACCACACGCCGATCAACACTTTGGCGACGCACGATGGATGGCTGGAAGGTCGTGTACCACCAGGGAACCATCGTGGCAGACGCCTGAACGCAAAAAAGCCCGCAAGAAGCGGGCTTTTTTACTGAAACTTTTGGGGTGACCGATGGGATTCGAACCCACGACAACCAGAATCACAATCTGGGACTCTACCAACTGAGCTACGGCCACCGTTGTACGAACAGCTTAAACTGATTGCTGCCCGACGAAAAACGAGATTATACAAACATTCTTCCGGCGTGACTAGGGGGTGGCGCAATTTATGCCGCGACCGCCTCCTCGCCAGATTCTTCGCCACGCCGCAGGTGTGCCCGCGCCTCATCAAACAGCGCATGGGCATCCGCCAACGTCTTAACGCGAGCCAGCGCCTTGGAGTCCGACAACACGCGTCGCCAGCCGCGCGCACCCGCCACGCCACGATACAGCCCCAGCATGTGCCGCACCGCCGCGCCGGCGTAACCACCACGCTCCACCCAGCGTCCGACGTAGGCAATCATTGCGTCCTCCACCTCGGCGCGCGTGAGGGCCGGCGTGCCGGCATCATAGTAGCGCGCGTCAAACGCGGCCATCAGGTGCGGGTGGTGATACGCCTCGCGGCCGATCATCACGCCGTCGACGTGCGTCAGATGCGTGTCGATCTGCTCCAGCGTCTGCACGCCGCCATTGAGCAGGATCTCCAGATGCGGGAAATCACGCTTGAGCTGGTAGACCACCTCGTAGCGCAGCGGCGGAATCTCGCGGTTTTCCTTCGGGCTCAAACCCTTCAGGATGGCGTTGCGCGCGTGGACGATGAAGGTCTCGCAACCGGCCGCGGCGATAGTGCCGACGAAATCGCGTACGAAATCGTAGGTTTCGATGGCGTCGATGCCGATGCGGTGCTTGACCGTGACTGGAATCGACACGGCGTCGCGCATCGCCTTGACACCCTCCGCCACCAGCTTCGGTTCAGCCATCAGGCACGCGCCGAACGCGCCACGCTGCACGCGCTCGGATGGGCAGCCGCAATTGAGGTTGATCTCTTTGTAACCCCACTGCTCGCCGAGGCGCGCGGCCTTGGCCAGATCGTCGGGCTCGCTGCCGCCCAGTTGCAGTGCGACGGGGTGTTCGACTTCATCGAAATCGAGGTGACGCGGCACGTCGCCGTGCAGCAGCGCGCCCGTCGTCACCATTTCCGTGTAGAGCCAGGTATGGTGGCTGATCTGGCGGTGGAAGTAGCGGCAATGCCTATCCGTCCAATCCATCATGGGGGCAACGGACAGGCGGCGCGGGTTCGGCGTAGGGCGTTCAGCAGTCACAGCAAAATCAACGGTTCAATTCAAGCGCGCAGTTTACCGGTTCTAGTCCGACAACCCCAGCAGCGGATGCTGCTCGCGGCGCCACGGCGAGACAAAGAACGCGGCCACTTCGTCGTCACGCACGGTGTCAATGCTCGCGTGCTTCCACTTGGGTGAGTGATCCTTGTCGACGGCCAGGGCGCGAATGCCTTCGATGCCATCGCCCTCAGCAAACACGTGCGTCATCATGTCCAGCTCGCGGCACAGTTCATCGGCCAGCGTGGTGTGACGGCCGCGGCGGATCAACTCCAGCGTCACGGCCATCATCAGCGGCGAGCGCTTGGCCATGTGCGCAGCGGTCTGCGCGGCCCACTCGGCGTCAGTGCTGCCGGCCAGATTGGCCAGAATTGCGGGGATGGTGGCTTGGCTGAAACACGCATCGATCGCGGCGCGGTGCGGGATCACGATCGCTTTGGCGGCGTCTGGCACCGTTGCGGCTTCGGTGAAGCACGCGGCGATCTGCTCGGCGCTCTGCCAGGTACCTTCGCGCAAACGCTGCACAACGGTGGATAGCGCCTCAGTCGTGACATGGCAATCGGCCAGGCCAACTGACAGCGCATCCGCTGCCTCGATCATCTGCCCGGTCACGCCCAGGTATTCGCCCACATGGCCCGGCACGCGCGCCAGGAACCAGCCGCCGCCCACATCCGGGAACAGGCCGATGTTGGTCTCGGGCATGGCCATTTTCGTACGCTCGGTCACCACGCGCAGCGACGCACCTTGCGAGATCCCCATGCCGCCACCCATCACGACGCCGTCCATCAGGGCGATATAGGGCTTGGCGTATTGGAAGATCAGGTGGTTGAGGCGGTATTCCTCGGTGAAGAAGGTAACGAGCTGCGTGTGCTCACCCGCCGTGGCGGCGCGGTGGAAGAAGCGGATGTCGCCACCCGCGCACAGGGCCTTGCCGCCCTCACCGCGCAGGATGACGGCGTGGACTTCCGGATCGTGCTGCCAGGCCAGCAGCGCATGCGACATCGCGCGGATCATCTCCAGCGACAGCGCGTTCAGCGCTTGCGGCCGGTTCAGCGTCAGCCAGCCGATGCCGCCGCGTACCTCGGCGATCACGTTGGGTTGGACTTCGGCCTGGGGCGCGGTCAATGCAGTGGATTCCATGTCTCTCGAGTGTTGTTGTACGAATAACGGGTCGCACTGTACACGACGCGCTTCTTAAGCGAGGAAGGGCTCTAGCCCGCCCCCTTTCGCGACACGGGTGTTGGGCGTATATCTGCGAATTGGAGACAACACACATCACAACAATCAGATGAATCCTGCCAATGGCGCCGCCGGCGCGTCCAGTTTCGACCCGGGCCTGATCCTGCTGGCCTTCGCACCGGTCTTCCTGCTGACCATCGGCGCAGAGGCCTGGTATTGGCGCAAACGCGATCCGTCCATCTACAGCCTGAAGGACACCGTTTCAAACGCCTGCCTCGCGCTCATGCACCAGGCATCGGACGCGTTTTTCCTGTGGCTGATGATCAAGACCGTGTATTCGTGGACGTACAGCCATGGCCTGCGCGCAGTGCCTGAGACATGGTGGTCGTTCGCCCTGCTCTTGCTGTTGCAGGACTTTCTGTACTACTTCTTCCACCGCGCCAGCCACCGCGTGCGCTGGATGTGGGCGTCGCACGTGACGCATCACTCGTCGGAGGGCATGAATTTCTCGACCGCGTTCCGGCAGAGCCTCACCTACCCCATCTCAGGGATGTGGCTGTTCTGGATTCCGCTGGCGTGGATCGGCTTTACGCCGGATTGGGTGATCCTGGCCGTGGGCCTGAACCTGGCGTTCCAGTTCTTTGTACATACGCGGCTGGGCGCGCTGGATTCGCGCTACGCGGGCTTCTGGCGCTGGCTCGGGCAATACGTGAACACACCGTCCGTACATCGTGTGCACCACGCCAAGAACCCGCAGTACATCGACCGCAACTACGCCGGCGTGCTAACCATCTGGGATCGCATATTCGGCAGTTTCGTGCCCGAGGAAGAAGCGCCCACCTTCGGCATCACGCGGCAAGTCCACACGCACAACCCGATCACCCTCACCTTTCATGAATGGCGCGATATGTGGACCGATGTGTTTCGCGATCGGGACATCCGCTATCTGTGGAAGCCACCCGAGTGGCGCAGCCCGCGTTCGGCCGCAACGGCAGAACCGAGCAGCATTGGCTCACCTTCCTGAGCACAACGCATCAAAACAAAACGCCCCGAAACCTCGGGGCGTTTTTGTTGGCAGATCGACTGGCGATCAGACCGCTTCTTCACGCGATGCGCGCTTGCGCTCGTGTTCCTTCAAGTGACGCTTGCGCAGGCGGATGCTCTTCGGCGTAACTTCCACCAGTTCGTCGTCGGCGATGAATTCCACCGCGTATTCGAGCGACATCTGGATCGGCGGCACCAGGCGCACGGCTTCGTCAGTACCCGACGCACGCACGTTGGTCAGCTGCTTGCCCTTGATCGGGTTGACGACCAGGTCGTTGTCGCGGCTGTGGATGCCGATGATCATGCCTTCGTACAGCGCATCGCCCGGCGACACGAACATGCGGCCGCGATCCTGCAGCTTCCACAGTGCGTAGGCCACGGCAGCGCCGTCGTCCTGCGAGATCAGCACGCCGTTGTGGCGCTCGCCCAGGTCGCCTTCCTTGACCGGGGAGTAGTCGTCGAAGATGTGGCTGATCAGGCCGGTGCCGCGCGTCAGCGTCAGGAATTCGCCCTGGAAGCCGATCAGGCCACGGGCCGGGATGCGGTATTCCAGGCGCGTACGGCCCTTGCCGTCCGATGCCATGTCGAGCAGTTCGCCCTTGCGGCGGCCCAGCTCTTCCATCACGCCGCCCTGGTGGCCGTCTTCCACGTCCACGGTCAGGCGCTCGAACGGCTCGTGCTTCACGCCGTCGATTTCCTTGAACACCACGCGCGGGCGCGACACGGCCAGCTCGTAGCCTTCGCGGCGCATGTTTTCCACCAGAATCGTCAGGTGCAGTTCGCCACGGCCCGACACTTCGAAGATCGTGTCGTCGCCGGTGTCCTTCACGCGCAGTGCCACGTTGGACTTCAGCTCGCGGTCCAGACGGTCGCGCAGCTGGCGGCTCGTCACGAACTTGCCTTCACGGCCAGCCAGCGGCGAGGTGTTGACGCAGAAGTTCATCGTCAGCGTCGGCTCGTCCACCTTCAGCATCGGCAGCGCGTCCTGAGCGTCCGGCGCGCACACGGTGCAGCCGATGCCCAGTTCTTCAATACCGTTGATCAGCACGATGTCGCCGGCTTCCGCTTCGGGCACGATCTCGCGCTCCAGACCGCGGAACTTCAGGACCTGGTTGACTCGGCCCTTGATCGGCGCGCCTTCCGGGCCGAACTTGACCACCACGTCCTGCAGCGGACGCACACGGCCACGCGTGATACGACCCACGCCGATCTTGCCGACGTAGCTCGAGTAATCCAGCGAGATGATCTGCAGCTGGAGCGGGCCGTTCGGGTCATCGTCACGCTGCGGCACCTTCTCGAGAATGGTATCGAACAGCGGCTTCATATCGCCGCTGCGCACATCGTCGGTCAGGCCGGCATAGCCGTTCAGGCCCGAGGCATACACGATCGGGAAGTCGAGCTGCTCGTCAGTGGCACCCAGCTTATCGAACAGTTCGAAGGTCTCGTTGATCACCCAGTCCGGACGTGCACCCGGGCGATCCACCTTGTTGACCACGACGATCGGCTTCAGGCCCAGGGCCAACGCCTTGCGTGTCACAAAGCGCGTCTGCGGCATCGGGCCTTCTTGGGCATCCACCAGCAGCAGCACGCCGTCAACCATCGACAGCACACGCTCCACTTCACCGCCGAAGTCGGCGTGCCCCGGCGTGTCGACGATGTTGATGTGCGTGCCGTTGTACTCGACCGCGCAGTTCTTGGCCAGGATGGTGATGCCGCGCTCTTTTTCGATGTCATTCGAATCCATCACGCGCTCGGTGAGCTGCTCGTTCTCGCGGAACGTACCGGCTTGACGGAGGAGCTGGTCGACCAGGGTGGTTTTGCCGTGGTCAACGTGGGCAATGATGGCGATGTTGCGAAGCGCGCGCATGGGATGTGAACTCGAAAAGACGTGACACGAGCTCAAAAACAGCTCGCGGAATAACCTGACATTCTAGCATGCTGCGATGCGCAAGACATGACGCGCTCTGACGAATCTATGAAGGGATGTCGCGCAAGCGGCTCATGGATCACGCATTATTT
Source organism: Ralstonia insidiosa (assembly GCF_008801405.1). Classification (NCBI taxonomy): domain Bacteria; kingdom Pseudomonadati; phylum Pseudomonadota; class Betaproteobacteria; order Burkholderiales; family Burkholderiaceae; genus Ralstonia; species Ralstonia insidiosa. Next base: position 2,493,298 of record NZ_VZPV01000001.1, read on the forward strand.
CTAAAACTGGAATCACACATTCAGCACCTTGCTGTTTGCTGCGCAGATTCGTATATTTGTCCGGACAATGATTGTGCATACATAAGATGTCCGAACAGACAAGACCCACCACCGAAGTTGCAGCCACCGGAGCCCTGTTCCGGGTGGAGGACTACCGCATGTGCGAAAGCGTGGGCTACCTCGTCGGACGCGCCAAGACGGCGCTGTCCATGGCGATCGAGCAGGAAGTCGCGCAAATGGACGTGACACATTCCCAGGCCAGCTGCCTGGTGCTGCTCGCCAACGGCCGCTGCCAGACGGCAACCGACCTCGGCCGCGAACTGAACACCGACATCGGCTCGCTCACCCGCATGCTGAGCCGCATGGAAAAGCGCGGCCTGATCGAGCGCGTGCGCAGTGAATCCGACCGCCGCGTCGTACACCTGGAATTGACCGTTGCCGGCCGTGAACTGGCCGACCGCATGCCCGCCATCTATACCCATGTGCTGAATCGCTTCTTTGCCGGCTTTTCGCACGCCGACGTCGATACGCTGCGCGGTCTTCTCAAGCGCATCCTCGACAACGGCGCCGCTACCGAAGGCAACCGTCTGCGCCCCGCCGATCACTAACGCCGACCCGCCTGAATTGCAGCAAACGTTTTTCGCTCTCCCGATCGCCTGACACCTCAAACAACATGAACGCCTTGAACTCCGCCTCCCAGGCACTTGGCCCCAGCCGCCGCACGGGCTACCCCCGGGCGCAATGGCCGGCACGCCTGGGTGTGGCGCTTTCCGCCATTGCGCTGGCCGCACTGGCAGGCTGCGCCAACCTCGGCAACTCGCACAGCACGCAGACGCTGACCCAACCGGGGCAGTTGGCCAGCGCGCAAACGCTGCCCTCGCAGGGGGGCCAGTGGCCGACGATGAACTGGGTCGACCAGTTCAACGATCCGCAACTGCATGCGCTTGTCGACGAGGCGATCAAGGACAACCCCAACCTGCAGGTCGCCTTTGCCCGCGTGCGGGCGTCGCGCGCGATGGCGGATGTCGTACGCGGCAACCTGTACCCGAGCGTAGGCCTGGATGCGGAGATGACGCGCCAGCGCCTTTCCTCGTATGACCTGTTTGAAGGCACCCCGCTGGGCGGCAACTGGTTCACTGAATCGAAGATCCAGCTGGGCGTGAGCTACGACCTGGACTTCTGGGGCAAGAACCGCTCCGCACTGGAAGCCGCGCTGTCTGACGACAAGGCAATCGAGGCCGAAAGCCAGGCCGCCCGGTTAATGCTCTCCACTACCGTGGCGCGCACCTACGCCAAGCTCGCCGCGCTGTATGCCCAGCGCGACGTGGCCCAGCGAGCCATCGACCAACGCAAGGACTTGACCAACCTCGCAAGCCAGCGCGTGCGTGCTGGTCTGGATACGCAGGTCGAGACCACGCAGGCGCGCGCCAATGTGGCCGCAGCGCAAACCGAGCTGGAACAAGTCGACGAGCAGATTGCCCTGGCGCGCAACCAGTTGGCCGCGCTGCTCGGCAAGGGCCCGGACCGCGGCCTGTCGATCACCCGCCCAACGCTGCTGGCACAAGGCACGCCCAAGCTGCCGAACAATCTGACGATCGACCTGATCGGCCGCCGCCCGGACCTCGTGGCCGCGCGCTGGCGTGTCGAGGCCGCATCGAAGGATATCGACGTGGCCAAGGCGGAGTTCCTGCCGGATATCAGCCTGACCGCCTTCCTGGGTGTGGCGTCGATCCTTCCGGAGAACCTGCTGCTGGGCAATTCACGCCAGCTTGGCATCGGCCCGGCACTGAAGCTGCCGATCTTCCAGGGCGGCAAGCTGCGCGCCAACCTGCGCGGCAAGTACGCCAACTATGACGCAGCCGTTGCCAGCTACAACCAGACGCTGACCGAAGCCCTGCACGACACGGCAGACCAGATCACCGCGCTGCACAGCATCGATACGCAGATCGCCATCCAGCGCACTGCCCTGACAGAAGCCGAGCGCTCGTACAGCCTGGCCCGCACGCGTTATGGCGCGGGCCTCGGTACGCAGCTCACCGTGCTGAATGCCGAGACGACGGTGCTGCAGCAACGCAAGCTCGCGACCGACCTGCAGGCACGTCGCCTGGATGTGCAGATGGCGCTGATCAAGGCGCTCGGCGGCGGCTATACGGCAGAAGAACTGCCCGGCGCCAAGCCAACACACTCGGCACCCGACACAACGACCGGCGAGGCTGCCCAACAAGCCCCGTCTCATAGCTGATTTGAATTGAACCAACCGTTCCAACGCATTCTTTCGAGCCAACATCATGAGTGACAACAAGCCCCAAGCCGCCCCGTCCGCTGCCCCCGCTCCCGCAGCCCCGACCGCGGCGCCCAACGGCAATGGCAACGGAAAACGCAAGCGCATGCTGACCACGCTGGCCGCCGCACTGGTGGTCGCCGGCGTCGGTTATGGCCTCTACTGGGGCCTGTATGGCCGCTGGTTCGAATCCACCGACGATGCGTACGTGCAAGGCAACGTGGTTCAGGTGACGCCGCAGGTGGCGGGCACCGTGGTGGCCATCCGCGCTGACGACACGCAGCTCGTGACCTCGGGCCAACCGCTGATCGAACTGGATCGTGCCGACGCGCGCGTCGCGCTGGAACAGTCCGAGGCCGCGCTCGCGCAGACCGTGCGTCAAGTGCGCACGTTGTACTCGAATACCAGCGCGTATTCGTCTGCACTGGCGCAGCGCCAGTCGGATCTCGCCAAGGCGAAGGACGACCTCGCACGCCGCAAGCAGATCGCTGGCACGGGTGCCGTGTCGCAGGAAGAAATTTCGCACGCGCAAACCGCTCTGCAAGCTGCCGAAGCCGCCGTTGAAACCGCCAAGGAACAACTGCAAGGCAACCGCGTGCTGACCGAGCAGACCACGCTGGAGCGTCACCCGAACGTGCTACAGGCCGCCGCCAAGGTGCGTGAAGCCTATCTGGCCTACGCACGTACGAGCCTGCCGGCAACGGTAACGGGCTATGTGGCCAAGCGCTCGGTGCAGGTTGGCCAGCGCGTTGCCCCGGGCACGCCGCTGATGGCCATCGTGCCGCTGGACCAGCTCTGGGTTGACGCCAACTTCAAGGAGGTGCAGGTGCGCCACATGCGCGTGGGCCAGCCGGTTGAGCTGGAAGCCGACGTGTATGGCAGCAGCGTGACGTACCACGGCAAGGTGGTTGGCTTCTCGGCCGGTACGGGCTCGGCGTTCTCGCTGCTGCCGGCACAGAACGCCACGGGCAACTGGATCAAGGTGGTGCAACGCCTGCCGGTGCGCGTGTCGCTCGACCCGAAGGAGCTGAAGGATCACCCGCTGCGCGTGGGCCTGTCGATGATCGCCAAGGTCGATATTCATAACGAAGGCGGTCAGAGTCTGGCCTCCACGCCGGCAGCGTCGCCGCTGGAAACCAATGTGTACGACCAAGCCGGCAAGGATGCTGACCAGGTCATCGCCAGCATCATCGCCACCAATAGCGGCCGTGGCGCGCCCAATGCGCCTGCCCCTGTCACCGCACCGGCAGCCGCCTCCGCACCGCGCGCATCGCAACCCGCACCCAAGGTCTAAAGAGGGCATCAAGCATGGCAACTGCCGCGCCCAAGCCGCCACAACCACTGACCGGCGCCAAACTGGCGATCGGTACAGTGGCGCTGTCGCTGGCTACCTTTATGAACGTGCTGGATTCGTCCATTGCCAACGTGTCGATCCCGGCCATTTCGGGCGACCTGGGCGTGGCGCCGAACCAGGGCACGTGGGTCATTACCTCGTTTGCGGTGGCCAACGCCATCTCGGTGCCGCTCACGGGTTGGCTGACGCAACGTTTCGGACAGGTGCGCCTGTTCATCACGTCGATCATCCTGTTCGTGCTGTCGTCGTGGGCGTGCGGGCTGGCGCCCAACATGGGCATGCTGATTACCGCGCGGATCATCCAGGGCGCAGTGGCCGGCCCGATGATTCCGCTGTCGCAGGCGCTGCTGCTGTCGACGTATCCACCCGCCAAGAGCTCCATGGCGCTGGCGTTATGGGGCATGACCACGCTCGTCGCGCCAGTGATGGGGCCCATCCTTGGTGGCTGGATCTCCGACAACATGAGCTGGCCGTGGATCTTCTACATCAACATCCCGGTGGGCATCGGGGCTGCGTATGCAACCTGGGCCATCTACAAGGATCGTGAATCGCCTACACGTGCGTTGCCTATCGACAAGATCGGTCTGGCGTTGCTCGTACTCTGGGTCGGCTCGCTGCAGTTGATGCTGGACCGCGGCAAGGAACTCGACTGGTTCAACTCGACTGAGATCGTTGTGCTGACCGTCGTCGCCATCGTGGGCTTCGCCTTCTTCCTGATCTGGGAGCTGACCGAAGACCACCCGGTGGTGGATCTGACGCTGTTCAAGGGGCGCAACTTCAGTGCCGGGGTGGTCGCCATCTCGGTGGCGTACGGGCTGTTCTTCGGCAACCTGGTGATCCTGCCGCTGTGGCTGCAAACCATCGTGGGCTACACCGCCACCGACGCGGGCCTGATCATGGCGCCAGTGGGCATCTTCGCCATCATCCTCTCGCCTGTCATCGGTAAGAACCTGCCGAAGATGGATGCGCGCTGGGTAGCGACAACGGCGTTCCTGACGTTCGCGCTGGTGTTCTGGATGCGCTCGCACTTCACCACGCAGATCGACACGAGGACACTGCTGATCCCGACGCTTATCCAGGGCGCAGCCATGGCGATGTTCTTCATTCCGCTCACGTCGATCATCTTGTCGGGCCTGTCGCCCGAGCGGATTCCGGCGGCATCGGGCCTGTCGAACTTCGTGCGGATCATGTTCGGTGGTATCGGTGCGTCGATCTCGACCACAATCTGGGACAACCGCTCTGCGCTGCACCACGCACAACTGGTCGAGCATGCGAATGCGTACAACCCGGCCTACACGTCGTCGATCAACCAGTACACGCAGCTGGGCATGCCCAACCTGCAAGCCAACGGCGTGATCGAGCGCACGATCACGCAGCAGGCCGCAATGCTTGGTGCCAACGATATCTTCTGGATTTCGGCGGTACTGTTCATCGGGCTGATCGGCTTTATCTGGCTGACCAAGCCGGCAAAGTCGGCCGGTGGCGCGGAGGCAGCGGCTGGCGCGCACTGACGGAAACGTCGCTCAAACAAAAAGCCACGCAGCAACGCGTGGCTTTTTGTTGTCCGTCGAACAGAACAGCTCAGAGGTGAACGAGGCGCTCGGGCCTCAGGGCCCCTTCGCGCCAAACTGCCACGCCGAGCAACGAGGTGACGACATCACCGCGTACACCGTAGACACGAACCTGCTCAGCGTTCGGCAACGCCAATCGGAGCGCCAGGCGCTGTCCATGCAGGAAACGGCGGCTGTCTTCGGCATCCAGTTCCACGCGCGGCAGCGTTTGCAGCAGCGCATCAACCGGTGCGAGCAGCGCTGCACGGTGCTCCTCCGGCGCGGCTTCCACGGCCTCGAGCGTGACCGCTGCCTCCAACTTCAAGTTGCCGACTTGCGTACGACGCAGCGCGATCAGGTGTGCACCACAGCCCAGCATCTCGCCAAGATCCTCGCCCAGCGTGCGGATGTACGTGCCCTTGCTGCATGCCACACGCAGCGTGACGGTTGGTGCCGCAGATTCCAGATCCGTCGCCAGCACATCGATGGAGCGAATCGTCACGCGTCGTGCAGCGCGCTCCACGGTTTGCCCAGCACGCGCGTACTCATACAGCGGCTTGCCGTCTTTCTTCAGGGCGGAATGCATCGGCGGCACCTGGTCGATCTCGCCGACAAAGCGCGCGACGGCAGCCTGCAATTGCTCGGGCGTGACCGATACCGGCCGCTCGCTCAGCACCTCGCCTTCAGCGTCTGCGGTACTCGTCTTGATGCCCAAACGCACAACCGTCTCGTACGTCTTGTCCGCGTCGAGCAAGTCCTGTGAGAATTTGGTCGCCTCGCCAAAGCACAGCGGCAGCAGACCGGTCGCCAGTGGATCCAGCGTGCCGGTATGGCCGGCCTTCTTTGCCCACAGCAGACGCTTGGTGCGCATCAGCGCATCGTTGCTCGACCAGCCGATCGGCTTATCCAGCAGCAGCACGCCGTGCACATCGCGGCGCGGCGGCTTCTGAGGCTTGGGCGCGTGTTGCTCGGCCATCGTCAGTCGTCTTTGGCGCGCGTGGCGTTAGCTTCGTCGATCAGGCGAGACATCTCAATCCCGCGCTCGAGCGAGCCGTCAAAGTGGAAATGCAGCGTCGGCACGGTGTGGATATGCAAGCGCTTGAACAGCAACGAGTGCAGGTAGCCTGCTTTCTCGTTCAGGATGGCAGCGGCAACTTCCGCCTCGGCACCCAGCACCGTGAAGTAGATCTTGGCGTGTGCGTAGTCCGGCGTGAGCGTCACGGATTGCAGCGTCACCAACCCCATCGCCGGGTTCTTGATCTCGCGCTGGATCAGTTCGGCCAGATCGCGCTGGATCTGGTCAGCAATGCGCAGGTTACGGCCGGCGGCCGATCCCGATTTCTTCGGCATAGCGTGTTCCCCATACGACGCCGCCAGCATGCGCTGGCAGCGCCAAAAAGACAAAACGGTGGCGCGGGACGCGCCCGGGCCACCGTCGCAAAGTCGAGCCGGACACCGTAGCGTCCGGCCCACGCATTACAGCGTACGTGCCACCTCGGTGATCTCGTAGATCTCGAGGTGATCGCCTTCCTTGACGTCGTTGAAGTTCTTGATCGACAGGCCGCATTCGAAGCCTTGCTTCACTTCCTTCACATCGTCCTTGAAGCGCTTGAGCGAATCCAGCTCGCCCGAGAAGATGACCACGTTGTCGCGCAGCACACGCACCAGCGAGTTCCGTTTGACGAAGCCATCCAGCACCATACAACCAGCCACTGCACCAACCTTCGGCACGTGGAAGACCTGGCGCACCTCGACGGTACCCGTGGTCTCTTCGCGCTTTTCCGGCGACAGCATGCCCGACATCGCCGCCTTCACCTCATCCACTGCGTCATAGATGATGTTGTAGTAGCGGATGTCGATACCGTGGTGCTCGGCCAGCTTGCGCGCGCCGGCATCAGCCCGCGTGTTGAAGCCAATGATGACGGCCTTCGACGCAGTTGCCAGGTTGACGTCCGACTCGGTGATACCACCCACGGCGGCGTGCACAACCTGCACACGCACTTCGTCGGTCGACAGTTTCTTCAGCGACTGCACCAGTGCTTCTTGCGAGCCCTGCACGTCGGCCTTGATGATCAGCGGCAACGACTTCACGTCGCCTTCGCTCATCTGCTCCAGCATGTTTTCCAGCTTGGCCGCTTGCTGACGTGCCAGCTTCACATCGCGGAACTTGCCCTGGCGGAACAGTGCGATTTCGCGCGCCTTGCGCTCGTCCGGCAGTACCAGCACTTCTTCGCCCGCACCCGGCACTTCCGAAAGACCCTGGATTTCCACCGGGATCGACGGGCCGGCTTCCTTGGCCAACTTGCCGTTTTCGTCCAGCATGGCGCGCACACGACCGTAGGCCGTGCCCGCAAGCACCACGTCGCCGCGCTTGAGCGTGCCGCTCTGCACCAGCACCGTCGCGATCGGACCCTTACCCTTGTCGAGCTGAGCTTCCACCACCAGACCCTTGGCCGGCGCGTTGATCGGCGCCTTCAGTTCCAGCACTTCAGCCTGCAGCAGCACGTTTTCCAGCAGGCTGTCGATGCCTGCGCCCGTCTTGGCGGACACTGGCACGAACGGCACATCACCGCCGTACTCTTCCGGGATCACGCTCTCAGCCACCAGTTCCTGCTTGACGCGGTCCGGATTGGCTTCAGGCTTGTCGACCTTGGTGATCGCCACCACGATGGGCACGCCAGCCGCCTTCGCATGGGCGATGGCTTCCTTCGTCTGCGGCATGACACCATCGTCGGCAGCCACCACCAGAATCACGATGTCGGTCGCCTTGGCACCGCGTGCACGCATGGCCGTAAAGGCCTCGTGACCCGGGGTGTCCAGGAAGGTGATGACGCCGCGATCGGTTTCGACGTGGTAAGCGCCGATGTGCTGCGTAATACCGCCGGCTTCGCCCGCCGCAACCTTGGCGCGACGGATGTAGTCCAGCAGCGAAGTCTTGCCGTGGTCAACGTGACCCATGACGGTCACAACCGGCGGACGGGTTTCGGCTTCGGCGTTGGTTTGCTCCTGCACGTCCCCAACCAGCAGCGCTTCCGGATCGTCCAGCTTGGCCGCGACCGCCTGGTGGCCCATTTCTTCGACCACGATCATCGCGGTCTCTTGGTCCAGCACCTGGTTGATCGTGACCATCTGGCCAAGCTTCATCATCTGCTTGATGACTTCAGCAGCCTTGACCGACATCTTGTGCGCCAGATCGGCCACAGAGATGGTTTCCGGGATGTGCACTTCACGCACGACCGGCTCAGTCGGTGCCTGGAATGCATTGCGGTTGTCGTCGCCATGACGGTTGCGGCCGCCCTTGGAGCCGGAGCGCCAGCCGTCTGCACCACCGCCGGTGTCGCCGCGGGTCTTCAGACCACCACGCTTGCCACCACGGTTGTCGTCTTGCCAGCCCGACTTGCCACGGCCGCCCTTCTTATCACCAGCCGGCGAACCCGGTGCCGGTGCAGCCGCAGGTGCCGGAACTGCCGGCTTCTTGGCTGCTGCCGGACGCGCTTCGCCAGCCGGCTTGACCGGCTTGTGCAGCGTGCCCGATTGCTCGGCCTTCTTGACCTCTTCGGCCTTGCGCTCGGCTGGCGTCTTCAGCACGCGGGCCGGGGCGCTCATCATTTCGCGGATGGCACGCGCTTCGGCTTCAGCAGCTTCGCGGCGCTTGCGCGCGGCGTCTTCTTCGGCCTTGATCTTGTCAGCAGCCACGCGCGCTTCGTCAGCAGCCTTTTGTGCGGCTTCGCGCTCGGTGGCCAGGCGTGCAGCGTCTTCCTCGGCCTTGCGGCGCGGAACTTCATCTGCAGCTTCTGCGGCAGCGCGAGCGGCCACAGCTTCCTCTTCCGCCTTCTTGGCGGCGAGCTCTGCCTGGCGTTTCTGCTCAGCCTCAGCGGCTTCCTGGCGGGCGCGGCGCTCGGCTTCCTCGCGCTCCATCGCTTCCTGGCGGGCCTTCAGCTCGGCTTCCTGGCGGGCCAGCAGTTCCGCCTGCTGGCGTTGCTCTTCCTCGCGGCGCGCGACTTCCTCGGCGTCGATCACCTGCGCCGCAGGCGTAGCCTCGCCTTCCGACTTGGCTGCGTGCGCCTCGTCACGCTGGACCAGCACGCGCTTCTTCTTGACTTCCACTTGCACGGTGCGCGTTTTACCGGTGGCATCCGCTTGGCGGATCTCACTGGTTTCACGCTTGGTGATCGTGATCTTCTTGCGCGCGCCATCCTCGGCACTGCCGTGTGCTCGCTTGAGATAGTCGAGCAGACGGGTCTTGTCCGATTCGGTGATGACGTCTTCCGGCGTCGCCTTTTGCACGCCCGCGGCCTGCAACTGTTCCAGCAGCGCCGAAGCACTACGGTTCAATTCGCCAGCGAGTTGGGCAACTGTTGTGCTTGCCATTCAAACCCTTTCGATGCTTGGTTTTAAGTGAGATTGCGAAAAACGATCAACGCTCGGTCGCAACGTCACGAAAACCAGTGTTCACGCGCCTTCATGATCAGCGCCTTGGCCTGTTCTTCGTCAACGCCGGTCATTTCGACCAATTCGTCCACGGCCAGCTCAGCCAAGTCGTCGCGCGTCTGGATGTTCCCCTCGGCCAGCTTGCCGATCAGCTCCGGGGTCAGCCCCTCGAGGTCGCGCAGGTCTTGCGACACCTTCTCGACCTTTTCTTCCTTTGCCAACTCCATCGTCAACAGCACGTCACGGGCGCGGTTACGCAGCTCGTTGACGGTGTCTTCGTCGAACGCTTCGATTTCCAGCATTTCCTGCAGCGGCACATAAGCCACTTCCTCGAGCGAGCTGAAGCCCTCTTCGATCAGGATGTCGGCAACCTCTTCGTCCACGTCCAGCTTCGCCATGAACAACTGACGAACAACGGAGCTTTCTTCAGCCTGCTTCTGCGCAGACTCAGCCGGCGTCATGATGTTGATCTGCCAGCCGGTCAGCTCCGATGCCAGACGCACGTTCTGGCCGCTACGGCCGATGGCGACGGCGAGATTCTCATCGTCGACGACCACGTCCATGCTGTGCTTTTCCTCGTCCACGACGATGGACTGCACTTGCGCCGGCGCCAGCGCGCCGATCACGAACTGCGCCGGGTCTTCCGACCACAGCACGATGTCCACGGCCTCGCCGCCGACTTCGTTGCGCACTGCCGTCACACGCGTGCCGCGCACGCCAACGCAGGTACCAATCGGATCGATGCGCTTGTCGTGTGCAACGACTGCGATTTTCGCACGCACGCCCGGGTCACGCGCGGCCGCCTTGATCTCCAGCAGGCCCTGTTCCATTTCCGGCACTTCGTTCTCGAAGAGCTTGATCAGGAAATCGGGGCAGGTGCGCGACAGTTCAATCTGCGGGCCGCGTGCGGTACGGTCGACATTCAGGATGTACGCGCGGACACGGTCGCCCGTGCGCAGGTTTTCCTTCGGGATCATCTGGTCGCGTGCCAGCAGTGCCTCGACGCGGCCGGTTTCAACGATCAGGCCTTTCTTGTCGGCACGCTTGATCGTGCCGGTCATGACCTTTTCGCCACGATCCAGGTAGTCGTTCAGGATCTGCTCGCGCTCGGCATCGCGGATGCGCTGCAGGATCACTTGCTTTGCAGCTTGTGCCCCGATGCGGCCGAACTCAACCGACTCGATCTGCTCTTCGATGAATTGATCGACGTCGATGTCGGCGTCCTGCTCTTTGGCCTCGAACAGCAGAATCTGCTTGTCCGGCTCCTGCAGCCCGGCATCATCGGGAACGACCAACCAGCGACGGAAGGTTTCGTGCTCGCCCGACTCACGGTCGATCGCCACGCGCACATCCACGTCTTCTTCAAAGCGCTTCTTGGTCGCCGAAGCCAATGCGGCTTCCAGCGCCCCGAACACCACATCCTTGTCGACGTTCTTTTCGCGCGCAAGCGCATCGACGAGCAACAGAACTTCGCGGCTCATTGCTTGTTCCCTTTGTTTCGATTTCCTTTGAAGTCCAGCACTGGCACCAGCCGGGCGCGGTCGAGTTCCGACAGCGTGAATTCCAGCAGCGCAGGGCCGTCCTTTCCCTCAAACTCGAGGCCGACCCGTTCCTGGCCGAGCTCCCCCGTGGGAGTCTGAATGATCCCCGTGAAATTCTTCTGGCCGCCCACCGGCAGACGCAGCGTCACCTTGGCCTCAAGGCCCGCGAAACGCGTGAAGTCGGACAGCGTGCGCAGCGGGCGATCCAACCCAGGCGACGACACTTCCAGCCGTTCGTAGTTCACGTTTTCGACTTCGAAGACACGCGTGAGCTGATGGCTCACCTTCTCGCAATCCTCAATGACGATGCCATTCTCCGCCTGATCGATATACACGCGCAGCAATCCAGCCGGCGCGCGTTCCACTTCCACCAGTTCGTAGCCCATGGCGGCGAGGGTTTTCTCAATCAGATCAGTCAGATGCACGTTTTTCCTGAAGAATTTCCCGGTACTGCCAACCTGCTGAAGCAAAAAAAAATGGGCGCAACGCCCATATCATTCGCCCATCTTCTACAGGATGACTTTTGATTAGACTCATATTGTAATCCGTCTCAGCGCAAAACGCAAAAATTGCCCTGAACGCACCACAAAATCGGGCGCTGCGACGGATACCGCACACAGCGCCACCACACTTAACGCTTGCCGCCGCGGTTTCCACCGCCACTGCGCGCCTTGTTGCCCATCTTGTTGCCGTTAGGGGCACCGCCACCCCTGCCAGGACGCTTGTTGCCAGGCGCGCGATTACCATCACGCATGCCACCACCTGCACCTGCGCCACCTCGACCGTCCGGCCGAGCCCCCGTGCGAGTGCGTGCCGTCAACGTGGTCGGACCACCCACATTGATGTAGCCCATGGAGGTCTGCATCGGGTCCGGCTGACGAGGATTGGGCTGACGGCGTTGCGCAGGCTGAGCGCGGTTGCCATTCTCAACGCCCATGCCGCGTGATTGGAAGTTCGCTTCGCCGGTAAAGCCCGACGACATCGGCCCCATCAGCACCGGCGCCGGCTGGCGACGGCGATCCCCCTGGCGACTCTTCTCACCCGAGCTGGCCGTCGGGACCTTCATACCCAGCGTGCCCATCAGCGTGCGCACATCTTCGGGCGAGACCTCTTGCCAGCGCCCACGCTTGAGGCCGCGCGGCAGCACAAAACTGCCATAGCGCGTCCGGATCAGGCGCGACACGGTCAGGTTGACCGCTTCGAACATGCGGCGCACTTCGCGATTGCGGCCTTCCGTGAGGGCAACGTGATACCAGTGATTGACGCCCTCACCACCGCCATCGGCGCAACGCAGGAAGTTGGCTTCACCATCCTGCAACTGGATGCCATGCAGCAGCTTCTGACGATCGGTTTCCGCGAGTTCGCCCAGCGTACGCACCGCGTATTCACGCTCAACGCCATAGCGCGGGTGCATGAAGCGGTTGGCGATGTCGCCAGACGTCGTGAAGATCAGCAGACCTTCCGTGTTGAAGTCCAGGCGACCAACGGCGACCCACTTGCCGGTCTTCATGCGCGGCAGCGCATCAAACACGGTAGGACGGCCGTCCGGATCGGATTGGCTGACGATTTCGCCGGCCGGCTTGTGGTACAGCAACACGCGCGGTGGCTTGTTGGGCAGCTTGCGCTGAATCAGCTTGCCGTTCACGCGCACCTGGTCGGTGGCGAGAATGCGCTGACCGATGTGTGCCGGCAGGCCGTTCACCGAGACCCGACCTTGCAGGATCAGGTCTTCCATGTCGCGGCGCGAGCCCAGGCCCGCATCGGCCAGGATCTTGTGCAGCTTGGGCGCATCGTCCTCGGCGGTCAGTTCACGCGCCTTGCTCGGCTGCGATGCGCCGCCGACGTCGGCTTCCGAGTCGTACGCTCCGGAAATCACGTACTGGAAGACGTCGTCAGCGCCTTTGCCACCCTTGCCGCCTTGATTGCCTCGACCTTGGCCGGCTGCTTTGCCCTGCTGCGGCTTGCCATTGCGGCCCTGGCCCTGCCCCTTGCCGCGACCGGGATTGGCACTCTTGCCACCGGCATTTTCGACACGCTCACCTGCCGGCTGGCCCTCACCCTCGCGGCGACGGTTCTTGCCGAAACGGCCACGCGGGCCACGTCGCTCGCCGCGGTCGCCCCGGCCTTCTACGGGCGCACCTTCGACGGGCGCAGCGGCTTCCACGACCACCGGCGCGTCGCCAGCGGCGGCTTCCTTCGGCTTGCGAGCGCGCGGAGCGCGGCTCTTGCGCGGCTGGGCAGGTTGGCCAGCATCGGCAGCCACCTCGCCTGCAGGCGCATCGCCCTCCGGGCGGCCATCCTGCTGCTGACGGCGCGACGCCACCAGGTTGCGCAAGCCCCTGCGCAGCCCTTTGCGGCGCGGCGCGGACGACTCAGCGCCATCGCCTGCGCCCTCTTGACGGGGTGCAGAAGCGTCGGCATCAGCCGGCATACGTGTATCCATGGAATCTGGCAGGGTGCTCACAACGTCTTTCAATTCAAGGGTTCAGACCATGCGCCGCTTGGGGTACCGATTCGGCGGTTGGCATGGCATTACGAGTTCTCATTCGTGGAAGCCGCTGACGGCTCAGCCACAGTCTTGTTCGGATCTTCCGATTCCGCCTCAACGGTTTCGGTTTCAGCTTCAGGTGCGCTCGACCCACTCACCTCGACCTCGGCGGCAGCCTCGACTTCTGCTTGCACAACAGGCACATCCGCTTTCGCCGCTTCGGCTACCAGCGGTTCGGTTGCGTCGGCAGAAGGCGCCTGAGCGCCCTCGCCCGCCGGCGCATCGTTGACCAACGCAGTCAATTCCTGCACCGCAATCGCCCCGCCCTCGAACTCGATTGCGCCCTGCTCCAGCAGGCTTGCCTGCGCCTGGGCACGGGCATCTTCGAGCGGCGGCAGCTCATCCAACGAGCGCAGCCCGAGGTCGTCGAGAAACTGCTTGGTGGTGGCATACAGCGCCGGGCGGCCCGGCACATCGCGATGACCAATGACCTCGATCCAGCCGCGATCCTCAATCTGCTTGATGACCTGCGTGTTGACCGTAACGCCACGAATATCTTCAATATCGCCGCGCGTAACCGGCTGGCGATACGAAATGATTGCCAGCGTTTCCATCACCGCACGCGAGTACTTCGGCGGCTTTTCCGGATGCAGGCGATCGAGATACACGCGCATCTCAGGACGGCTCTGCAGACGCCAGCCCGAGGCCAACGCCACCAACTCGACACCTCGGTTAAGCCAATCCTGACGCAGCTCTTCAAGCAGCACGCGGATGGTGTCCGCGGAAACATCTTCGTCGAACAGCTTGCGCAAGTCATTGACTCGCAAGGGGTCCTGCGCGCAGATCAGCGCGGTCTCGAGGACGATTTTCGCCTCTTGGGTATTCATTCGGTTGAGCGGCTCGTCATTGCTCGCGTCCGGCAGGTCGCCGTCACGCTTGAGGTTTGTCGTCCCGCCGCGACGCACGCGGCATGTCTGAATGCTGTTGCCCGCCCGGGCCCGGCGCGCGAGAGCCAATTGGACCAATTGGGCCTTGCACCGAAACGCAGTGGCTGTGCCCGCAAAAAGGGCCGGAGGAGCGAGTTGATCCGGTGCCGGTCAGGCACCACAAGGGCAAATTTTTCCGCCGCCATGGGGACGGATACTGCACCGGTCGGCTGCCAACGAATCTGGCATCCCGACCGAATCGACTGTCCAGGGCGGCCTTTTTTGTGGCTTTCGCGCTGGATGGCGTCGCTTGACGCCGCGCTTGGGATTGTTGATTTGCGCGGTGGGCGAATCGAATTGTGGTTGATTGTAGGGCAATTTCCTGCGGTGCCGCAACCGGGAAGATGTCTTAGTGCCCCACCCTTGGCCGGATGCTGGTCCGCAGGCGCTTCCAACGGCTACAGCACCAGGCAGAAGCCATGTGCATTGAGCATCTCCGGCAGCCACGCGGCGCACACCAGCCCCCAAACGCCAAAGCCAGTGATAGCAGCGCCCGCCGCGCCGCGCGCCCATTTCCGGCGAGACAACCCTCGCAACCAGCCGGCCAGACCAGACATCATCAGCAGATTCGGCAGCGTGCCCGCGCCAAACGCCAGCATCACAACCGCCCCCGACGATGCGTTGCCCGCCAACAACGCAACAGCCAATGCCCCATAAACCATTCCGCACGGCACAAGCCCCCATGCCAAGCCCGTGACATAGCGCCGCACCAATGGTGGGCTGCGATGCAGGTTTCCACCCAACCGCGCCCCCATTTTCGACAGGGCGCCGGCAAAATAACCAAGCACGCGTTCCAGCCAAGGACTGCGCCATGTATCGCCCGTAGTTCGCACGATCAGCAACAAACCGTAAGCCAGCAGCAACGCACTGGCAAATGCAAACAATCCGCGTTGAATTGGCAGCCACTGCTGGCGCCAAACCGTGGCACCGAGCGCACCCATGATGGCCCCCAACACCGCGTACATGCTGATGCGCCCGGCATGCATGACCGTTTGCTCGAACGCCAGCCTGCGACGCGAAACGATGCGCACCGGCACCTGCCCGCGTTCAGCGGCCAACGCGATGCCGCTGCACATTGCCAGGCAATGCACACCACCGAGCAATGCGATCAGAAAAACGCTCACGAGCGCAGCAACATTCATCTTTTTGACGCTCTTTTGATATGGGCCAAAGTTAGTGTTTTGCTGACGGGAATTCCGTGCATTTCGCGCAATTCACGTTATCGGAACAATCCGATATCAGTATGGCCGCCGCTATAATAGGCCGCGGTTGCATCACAAGAATTTCTCATTTCACTTACTCGAAATTCACTCGCCCCCTGTGCTCACACGAATCGCACTCACCGACCAAGCCTCCCGTTGCTCCACCTGCGTACTCGGCCAGATCTGTCTGCCGGTAGGCATGAATTCGGAAGACGTGCGCAAGATGGATGAGTTGGTTGCCGAGCGCATCCGCATCAAGAAAGGCCAGACGCTCTACGCCCTCGGTGAACCGCTCGAAGCCGTGTACGGCATCCGCTTCGGCACGCTCAAGACGCACCTGACGCTGGAAGACGGCCGCCACCAGATCACTGGGTTTCACTTGCCCGGCGAGATCGTCGGGCTCGATGGCATTGGCGACATGTGCCACGTGTCGGATGCCACCGCGCTGGAAGATACCGAAGTCTGCGTGGTGCGTTACGACCAACTGCAACAGCTCTCGCGCCGGCTGCCCTCTCTGCAGCACCAGTTCTTGCGCATCATGAGCAAGGAGATCTCGCAGGATCACCAGATGCTGCTGACGCTCGGCTCGATGCGCGCAGAAGAACGCCTTGCTGCTTTCCTGCTCAACCTGTCCAAGCGCTCAGCCCAGCGTGGGTATTCGTCGACCGAGTTCGTGCTGCGCATGAGCCGCGAAGAACTGGGCAGCTATCTGGGCCTGAAGCTCGAAACCGTGAGCCGCCTGTTCTCTCGTTTTGCTGAGGCCGGCCTGATCCAGATCCGCCAGCGCCACGTCAAGCTGATCGACATGGCAGGCCTGCGCCAGGTGATGAGCGGCCAAGCCAACTAAACCGCTCACCCTCCAAGACATCCGCTCACACGAGCGGATGCTCATGCGCCTCCAGCTTACCGATGCCCGGCGACACATACAGCGTGAGCGCGCTCGACAATCCGCACAGCAACCAGAACACGAAGAACGACACCGTGTAGACCGCCTCGGCCGACACGGCAATCTGCTCGCCGAAGAAGCGCAGATCCGCCGGGTCCACCACCGCAAACACGACCAGCTCGGCCAGCGCCGCGCATAGAAACGCGGGCCAGAGAATCCACATCAGCAGGCGGCGTTTCATTGGACCTCCCCGTGGGCGGCATGGGCCGGCACGGAGACGGGCTTCTCGACGACCAGGCCGCGCCGCACGACGTTGTCATGAATGACGGGATCCGGATGCGACACGGCCAACCAGATGGTGACGCCGCACCCGATCATGGCGACGAAGGGGCCGGCCATCAGCAGCCACGGCCAGGGCTCGCGCCACCATGGCCTGGCCGGAGCGGAAGATTGCATTGCCTGCATCTGTGTCTCCTGTTCTAAAAACCGCATCAGCGCGGCACGATGAAACTCGATGGCTCGCGCAGCACAAGGCTGTCGCTACCGCTGTCTGCCTGGATCACGAAGCGGATCTTGTGCGAGCCGGCTCCCACGTCGTCTGCCGGACGACGCACGCGGATCGGCAACAATCGGTTGGCTGCGGGTGCCAGTTCAAGCGTGGTCGATTCACCGCGACCACCCTGCACGTCCAGTTGCGGCAGTCCTTCCGCCGTGATGGTCACGCGCATGGGTTGCTCGGAAGCATTCATCAGTTGCAGGCGATAGACGTTCTCGATCTTGCCGCCGTCCACCTCGCGCGCCAGTGCACCGCGATCGCGAATCACATCCACCTTGAGCGGCTGGCGCATCGTCAGCGCAACGATGAAACCCGTGATGAGCACCAGCATGATGCTGGCATAGATCAGCACGCGCGGACGCAGCAGATGGCGCCGCGCCTCTTTCGGGGTGAGCCGGTCGTGCATCGCACGCTCGGACGTGTAGCGGATCAGGCCGCGCGAGTAGCGCATCTTGTCCATCACCTGATCGCAGGCATCAATGCAGGCTCCACAGCCGATGCACTCGTACTGCAAGCCCTGGCGGATGTCGATGCCGGTCGGGCACACCTGCACGCAGATGCTGCAGTCCACGCACGAACCGAGCCCCTGCGCCGCGAAGTCTGCACTGCGCGAACGGCTGCCGCGCGGCTCACCGCGTTGCGTGTCGTAGGTCACGACGTAGGTGTCTGGGTCGACCATCACGCTCTGGAAGCGAGCGTACGGGCACATGTAGAGGCACACCTGCTCGCGCAGGAAGCCCGCATTGCCCCAGGTGGCGAATGCGTAGAACAGCATCCAGAAGGTTTGCCACGGGCCGAGCGACAGCGTCCACGTCTCCATGCCGAGCTCACGGATCGGCGTGAAGAAGCCGACGAAGGTAAAGCCCGTCCACAACGCAATCGCCACCCAGGCCGAATGCTTGGCCGCCTTGAGGCGCAGCTTGCGCAGGCTCCAGCGCTCACCGTCGAGGCGGATGCGGGCGAAGCGGTCGCCTTCGATATGCCGCTCGATCCACATGAAGATTTCGGTGTAGACCGTCTGCGGGCATGCATAGCCGCAAAAGAGCCGCCCCGCCACTGCCGTGAACAGAAACAGCCCTAGCGCCGACAGCACCAGCAGCACCGTCAGGTAGATCACGTCCTGCGGCCACAACACCAGCCCGAACAGGTAGAACTTGCGCGCGCCCAGATCGAACAACACCGCCTGGCGCCCGTTCCATTCAAACCACGGCAGCCCATAGAAGATGGCTTGCGTGGCCAGCACCATCCACACGCGCCAGCTTGCGAACGCCCCCGTCACGGAGCGCGGATAGATCTTGCGCCGGACCTCGTAGAGCGCCTGCTCGGTGGGCGTGTCGTCCGAGCCTGCCGTTGCAACGGCAGGTGTCATGGGGCGCCAGCCGGGTTCGTGCTCACTCATTGCTGGGCGCTCGTGTTGTTGTTCGACAGCCCCCACACGTAGGCCGCAAGCATGCGGATCTTCTCCGGCGACAGCAGGTTCTCGTGCGCCGGCATCGTGTTGTCGCGGCCCTTGAGAATGGTCTCGACAATGGTTGCCTCTGAGCTGCCGTACAGCCATACGCGGTCGGTCAGGTTGGGGGCACCAAGTGCCTGATTGCCCTTGCCGGTCGCCATATGGCATGCCGCGCAGACCGACTTGAAGGTCGGCTCACCACGTGCAGCCTTGATCGGGTCATAGGCCAGGCCCGACAGCGAGCGCACGTAGTTGGCAACGTTGGCGGCCTGGTTGGCATCCACCACTGCAGCCAGCGACGGCATGACGCCATGTCGGCCCTTGGTGATGGTGGTGAGGATCGTCTCCGGATCACCGCCATACAGCCAGTCGTTGTCGGTCAGATTCGGGAAGCCCTTGGAGCCGCCCGCATCCGAGCCGTGGCATTGCGCGCAGTTGTTCAGGAACAGGCGCTGGCCGATCTCGTGTGCCTGTGGGTCGGCGGCGATCTGCTTGATGTCCATACCGGCGTAGCGCTCATAGAGCGGGCGGACCTTGGCATCAGCCGCAGCGCGCTGCGAGGCCAGCTCGCCGCGCGTGGAGAAACCCAGCACACCACCATACGCACCCAGCCCCGGATACAGGACCAGGTACGACAAGGCGAAGATGCACGACAGCAGGAACATCCACATCCACCAGCGCGGCAACGGATTGTTCAGCTCGCGCAGATCACCGTCCCACACGTGGCCAGTGTCGTCGCCGGCTTGCTGTCCGGGCGCGATCGTGATCTTGCGTTGCGAGAACAGCAGCCAAATGCACCAGGCGATACCCACCAGGGCAATCGCCGAGATGTAGTACCCCCAGAACTCAGAAATGAAGTCGCTCATGATCTTGTGTCCTTATTGATGTGGGCGCGACGCACGAGTGGACTCTGCGCGTGCACCGGCGACCTCGGCTTCATCGGGCAACAGGAACGGCAACATGGCCGATTCCGCATTGGCGGCAGCGCGATGCGCCGAGAACGCCCACCAGCTGATCCCCACGAACAGCACCAGGAAGACGGCGGTGGCAATTGCACTCAGCATGGCCATGGCTCACTCCTTGGTAGCGACGGCGGCAGGCGATGCCGGCGTTGCAGCCACATCGCGCACATTGCGCAGCTCTACGCCCAGGCCTTGCAGAAAGGCCACCACGGCGTCTTCTTCGGTCTTGCCGGCAAGTTGCTCGCGTGCACCGGCAATCTGTGCGTCCGTATAGGGCACACCAAGCTGACGCAGCACCTGCATCTTCTTCTCGATGTCACTGTTGTCGAGCGGCGTCTTCGCGAGCCACGCATAGGCCGGCATGTTCGATTCCGGCACCACCTCGCGCGGATCGCGCAGGTGGATGCGGTGCCAGTCGTCCGAATAGCGCTGACCCACGCGCGCCAGGTCTGGCCCCGTACGCTTCGAGCCCCACAGGAACGGATGATCGAACACCGACTCGCCAGCCAGCGAGTAATGGCCATAACGCTCGGTCTCGGCACGCAGCGTACGCACTTGCTGCGAGTGGCAGCCGACGCAGCCTTCACGGATGTAGATGTCGCGCCCGGCCAGCCGCAGCGGCGAATACGGTGCGATGCCCTTGACCGGCTCAGTCGTGGAGTGCTGGAAGAACAGCGGCAGAATCTGCACCAGCCCGGCGATGCTGACGACGACCAGTGTCATCACGATCAGCAAGCCGATGTTCTTTTCCAGCGTCTCGTGCGAGAAGAAGCTCTTTTGTTGGTTGCTCATGTTCGTCTCCTCACTGTGCCGCGGCCAGCGGGGCCTGTGCCGGTTGAGGGATCGGCGCATCCACCGCCTTGCTGCCTTGGATGGTCTTGAACACGTTGAATGCCATCAGCAGCATCCCGCTCAGGAAGCACAGGCCACCCAGCAGGCGGATGATGTAGAACGGGTACGTCGCCTTCACCGCTTCGACAAAGCTGTAGGTGAGCGTGCCGTCAGCCTCGGTGGCACGCCACATCAGGCCTTGCATGACGCCGGCGACCCACATGGCGGCGATATAGAGCACCACGCCGATGGTGGCGATCCAGAAGTGCACCTCGATCAGCCGCGTGCTGTACATCTTCTGCTGCCCGAACAAGCGCGGGATCATGTAGTACATCGAGCCGATGGTGATCATGGCCACCCAGCCCAGCGCGCCGGAGTGCACGTGGCCGATGGTCCAATCGGTGTAGTGCGACAGCGCGTTGACGGTCTTGATGGACATCATCGAGCCCTCGAACGTCGCCATGCCGTAGAACGACAGCGCCACCACGAGGAACTTCAGGATCGGATCGGTGCGCAGTTTGTGCCAGGCACCCGACAGGGTCATGATCCCGTTGATCATGCCGCCCCACGACGGCGCCAGCAGGATCAGCGAGAACACCATGCCCAGCGACTGCGCCCAGTCGGGCAGCGCGGTGTACTGCAGGTGGTGCGGGCCTGCCCACATGTAGGTGAAGTTCAGCGCCCAGAAGTGGACGATCGACAGGCGGTACGAATAGATCGGACGCTCGGCTTGCTTGGGCACGAAGTAGTACATCATCCCCAGGAAGCTGGTGGTCAGGAAGAAGCCCACCGCGTTATGGCCGTACCACCACTGCACCATCGCATCCTGCACGCCGGCGTAGGCCGAGTAGGACTTCCACATCGTCACCGGCAGCTCTGCGTTGTTGACGATGTGCAGCAGCGCAATCGTGATGATGTACGCGCCAAAGAACCAGTTGGCCACGTAGATGTGCTTGGTCTTGCGCTTGATGATGGTGCCGAAAAACACAACGGCGTAGACCACCCACACCAGCGTGATCAGGATGTCGATCGGCCATTCCAGCTCGGCGTATTCCTTCGAGCTGGTGTAGCCCAGCGGCAGCGTGATGACGGCGGCCAGGATGACCGCCTGCCAGCCCCAGAACGTGAACGCGGCCAGCGTGTCGGAGAACAGGCGCACCTGGCAGGTACGCTGCACGATGTAGTACGACGTGGCAAACAGCGCGCTGCCGCCAAACGCAAAAATGACCGCGTTGGTATGCAACGGACGCAGCCGGCCGTACGTCAGCCAGGGCACCCCAAAATTCAGTTGCGGCCAGATCAACTGGGCCGCGATCAGCGCACCGACCGCCATACCGACGATGCCCCAGACGATCGTCATGATCGAGAACTGGCGGACAACGCGGTAGTTGAAGGTCTGGGTGTGCTGCAACGCGCTGGACGATTCCATGCTTGCTCCCCGAGTGTGTTGGTTTGATGCGGTCATGTTAAGAACCGGGCGGCCTTGGGGTCTTGATGTGCATCAAGGCACCCCGGCCAATGTGCGATGTGAATGTGGTCTGCCGCTCAGTCCTGCAGCCGTGTGTTGCGCGCAGGCGTATCCGGGTCCAGCAGAATCGACTCGGCGGGCGTCTTCAGGTCGTCGTACTGGCCCGAGCCGACGGCCCACCACAGCACGCCGACGATTGCCATCACCAGCATCAGCGACAGCGGAACCAGCAGAAACAGCGTTTCCATGCAGCCTCCTAGACCGCGTGCCGTGGGGCACGCGATAGCCGCCACGCATTGAGTGCCACCAGCAATGACGACACCGACATGCCGATGCCCGCCGCCAATGGCGACAGCCACCCCAGCGTAGCGAGCGGGATGCTGATCGCGTTGTAAGCAAAGGCCCAACCGAGGTTCTGGCGCACCACACGCAACGTGCGGCGGCCGATGGATACGGCCTCGCTGATGGCGGACAGGCGCGGCTCGGTGAGAATCGCGTCGGCGCCTGCCTGCGCAAGCGGCGCACCGGTGCCGATGGCGATGGAGACCTGCGCCTGCGCCAGCAAGGGCGCATCGTTGATACCGTCGCCGACGGCCAGTACACGTGCCCTGCGTGCCTGCAGCTTCTGCACATAGGCGCGCTTGTCTTCGGGGCTGGCGCCGCCGACTGCGTGATCGATCCCTAGCCGGTTTGCCCACCAGCGCACGGTCTCCGGTGCGTCACCGGACACCAGGTGCAAACACAAGCCTTGCTCGCGCAACGCCTCCAGGCAGGCAGGTGCATCGGCACGCGGCGTATCGGCCAGAGTGAAGCGCGCGAGGGGTTGTTCGTCGCGGCCAAGCCAGACCACGGTGCATGCCGCGGCGGGCGGCACCTCTTCCATCGGCGCTTCATCGCCGTAGCGGACGGCTTTGACTTGTTGATCCGCGAACTGCGCTGCGGCGAACAACTGCGTGCCCAAGCGCAGCGACTGGCCACCAACCACCGCATGTACCCCCTGCCCCGGCACGTTGGTGGCATGCGCCACGCTGGGCAACGTCAATGCATCGGGCGTGGCAGCACGCAGCGACTGCGCAATCGGATGGTTCTCCGATTGCTCCATTGCACAGGCCATTGCCAGGCAGGTTTCGGCATCCGCGTCGGAAAAGGTTTCGATGCTCAACAGCCGCAGACGACCTTCTGTGAGCGTGCCGGTCTTGTCGAGCAGCACGTCTGTGACAGCGGCCAGGCTTTCGATGGCGTGACCGCGCGTGACCAGCACGCCGCGCCTTGCCAACGCGCCGCTGGCCGCCGCCAGTGCAGACGGCGTGGCGAGTGACAGCGCACACGGGCAGCTCACCACCAGCACAGCCACCGTGACGGCAAACATGCGGGTCGGATCGATCCACCACCACGCGATCGCCGTCAGCAACGCCCAACCAAGCAGCACGGCCACAAAGCGACCGGCAACGTGATCGGCCAGCTCAGCCATGCGAGGCTTGTCGGTCAGCGCACGATCCAGCAGTTCAACGATGGCCGCCAGACGTGTCTGCGTGCCTACACGGCTCACGCGCACGCGGATGGCGCTGGCCACGTTATAGCTGCCGGCAAGCACGGCCGCGCCGACGTCACGCTGGCGCGGCACGCTCTCACCAGAGAGCAGCGATTCATCGACTTCGGTGGTGCCGCGCTCGATGGTGCCGTCAGCAGGGAGCACCTCGCCCGCGCGCACTTCCACACAGTCACCCACACACAGCGTGGCAACGGGAATGGTCTGCACCGCGCCGGACGTCGCGTCGATGCGGCGGCAAGTGGCCGGCAACTGGCGCACCAGGGCTTCTGCGCCGGATGCGGCGCTCTGCCGCGCGCGCAGTTCCAGATACCGCGCTGCCAGCAGGAAAGCGACGAACATCGTCACGGAATCGAAGTACGTCTCGCCGTGTCCTCGCACCGTGGCAAACACGCTGGCGACGAATGCCGCGCCAATGCCAAGCGCCACCGGCACATCCATACCGACGTGGGCGTGCCGCACCTGACGCCACGCGCTGCGGAAGATCGGGGCAGCAGAGATCAGCACCACCGGCACGGTCAGCAACAGGCTCGCCCACTGCATCAGGCGGGTCTGATCGACGGGGATGTCGTTGCCGTGCAAGTACACCGGCCACGCGTACATCATCACCTGCATCATCCCGAGCATGGCAATACCAAGCCGGATCAGCAGGCTGCGGCGCTCACGCGCCTCGGCTGTGCGGCGCGCCGAAGGTTGATCGGGCCAGGCTTCGTAGCCCACATCCGCAATGGCGGCAAACACGGCAGACAGGCGCACGACACCTGGCTCACAGACGAGGCGAGCACGCTCGGTGGCGTAGTTGACAGTCGCTTCTCGAATGCCGGCCACGCGCGAGAGTGCACGTTCGATCAGCCAGACACATGCGGCACAGCGCATGCCGGTGATCGCCAGGGAGACTTCCTCTGCGCCATCCGCACGGGTGCGCACAAAGCGTTCGCGCATGACGGGCAGATCGTATGTCGCCCACACGGCTTCGGCTTCGGCGCGCTTGTCGCCATCCATGGGCCGGGCGAAGGCGATCGGGCCGTCATAGACGTGGCCCATGCCGGAGGCATGCAGCGTCTGCGCGATTGCCTGGCAACCGGCGCAGCAGAAGGTGTGGGATTGGTCGGCAATGTTGCCGTGCAGCGCCGTCGCTGCATCGAGCGCCGAGCCGCAGTGGTAGCAGAGGGCTTGTGACGACGCTGCCTCACTCGCCACATGTGGCGGGGCCGCACCGCGGTCTGCGGCGGAAAGCGCGGGGGCGTAGGTCGTCGTCATTATGTGGCCATGCTAGCCACACGCCGCCGATTCTCCCTTGATGTGCGTCAAGAGCCGTCACGGTTGGTAGAGACGCCGTTAAGCGCCGTGCAAGCCACTCGCTGCTAGGCTGCCCTGTCGCAAAAAATTCCGCGTCCTATAGTGTTAGCTGGACCAGGCAACTAGGAGGGCGTCCTATGGCAACCGAATTCAGCCTGTACAACATCCACTGCGAATGGGGCGAGCATGGCGCATCTGCGCTGGCACCGCATTGCGACGTGGTCATCGTGGTCGACGTGCTGTCGTTCTGCACCTGCGTGGACATTGCGGTGGGGCGCGGCGCACGCATCTACCCGTACCCGTGGCGCGACAGCAGTGCGGAGGTCTTCGCCCGCCGTGCCGGCGCCATGCTGGCGTGCACCAATCGCAGTCAGCCTGGCTACTCGCTGTCGCCTGCCTCGTTGAAGGAGCTGCCGGTAGGCAGCAGCCTGGTCCTGCCCTCGCCCAACGGCGCAACGCTCGCCCTGGCGACCGGTTCAACGCCGACGTTTGCCGGCTGCCTGCGCAATGCCCGTGCTGTGGCGGAAGCCGCTACGCGACTGGGCCGCCGCGTGGCCGTGGTGGCATCGGGCGAGCGCTGGGCCGACGGCAGTCTGCGCCCAGCTCTGGAGGATTGGCTGGCCGCCGGCGCCATCGTGCATCACCTATCAGAGACGGTCGCGGGCTTTCTGCCGCAAGCACTATCGCCCGAAGCACTGGCCGCGCGGGCAATCTACCGGGAGGCCTCCCAGACCGGGATGATGAAAGCGTGGATGCTGGATTCGGTGTCGGGCCGCGAACTGTGCGAACGCGGTTTTGCCGAAGATGTGGCCATCGCCTCGCAAACGGACGTGAGCAACATCGCCCCGATGCTGGTGGAAGGCGCGTTCCGCAATGTCAACCGCAAGAACGAGAGCCCGGCGCAGGATTTCCTGGGGGCAGCGAACCTGCGCCCATCGCACGCGCCGTCTTCGCACCGCAATCCGCCGCTCTCGCATTAGTCAGAACGGCGGGTCGGGACAAACGCGGTAGCGATCAGGTCAACGACGTATCCACCTCGCGGCGAGGCGCCTCGAGGTATTCGCGCGACTGCATCTCGACGATGCGCGACACCGTACGCTGGAACTCGTTGGCCATCTGGCCTTCGGTATAGAGCTCGTCTGCCGGCACTTCGGCCGACATCAGCAGCTTGACCTTGTGGTCGTAGAACACGTCGATCAGCCACGTGAAGCGACGCGCTTCGGATGCCATGCGCGGCGTCATCTTCGGCACGTCGGCCAGGATGACCGTGTGAAAGCGCGAGGCGATTTCCAGGTAATCGTTCTGCGAGCGCGGACCACCGCACAGCGTGGCGAAATCGAACCACACCACGCCACCGGCCTTGCGCGCGGCGCGAATTTCACGGTGCTCGATGCGCAGCATCGGCGATTCGTCCGGCACTTCCGCCACAGCAGCAAAGGCATCGCGCAACGCCGAGTTGGCCTTGGCGCCCAGCGGCGTGTAGTACGCCTGCACCTGCTCCATCGCACGCTTGCGATAGTCGACACCGGCATCCACGTTGAGGATGTCGAGCTTCTCTTGCAGCAGTGCAATGGCGGGCAGCACGCGATCACGGTGCAAGCCATCCGGATACAGCAGGTCCGGCCGATAGTTGGACGTCATCACGAACTGCACGCCATTGGCGAACAGCTGGTCCAGCAGTCGATGCAGGATCATCGCGTCAGCCACATCACTGACGTGAAATTCGTCAAAGCAAATCAGTCGGTAACGCTTGGCGATGCGGCGTGCCAATTCGTCGAGCGGATCCGCGCGGCCACGCAGCTCTTCCAACTGGCGATGCACCTCGCGCATGAACTCGTGAAAGTGCAGACGCGTCTTGCGCACCAGCGGCACGCAGCTAAAGAACGCATCCATCAGGAACGACTTGCCGCGCCCCACCCCGCCCCACATGTACACGCCGCGCGGCAGGTCGGGATGCACGAGCATCTTGCGCAAGGCGCTCGAGCGGCGGGCCTTGTAGGCCACCCATTCGTCGTAGCACTGCTGCAGGCGATCGACGGCACGCTGCTGTGCCTCGTCGGGCTGATAGCCGCGCGCCTTCAGTTCCTGTAGGTAGGTTTCCTGGACGTTCATCTGCGTGGGGCGCCATTGACGGGCCCAAATGGACCGATGCCCGGCATCTTGTGGATAGCCGGGCACCGTGCTCGCTTTTCAGCGAGTCATTACATATTGAGCTGACGCTTGTCGACAGCCAGCGCCGCTTCGCGCATCACTTCCGACATCGACGGGTGCGGGTGGCAGATGCGGCCGATGTCTTCAGCCGCAGCCTTGAACTCCATCGCCACCACGGCTTCGGCAACCAGGTCCGAAGCGTTGGCAGCCACGATGTGCACGCCCAGGATCTCGTCGGTCTTCGCATCGGCGATCACCTTGACGAAGCCTTCCGGCGTGCCCATGCCCAGCGCACGGCCGTTGGCCAGGAACGGGAACTGGCCAGCCTTGATCTCGCGGCCTTCGGCCTTGAGTTGCTGCTCCGTCTTGCCGACCCATGCGATTTCCGGGAAGGTGTAGATCACCCACGGAATGCAGTTGTAGTCGATGTGCGGCTTCTGGCCAACGATGCGCTCGGCCACGGCCACGCCCTCATCCTCTGCCTTGTGCGCCAGCATCGGGCCACGCACCACGTCACCAATCGCCCACAGGTTCGGCAGCTTGGTTGCGCAGTGGTCATCCACCTCGATGAAACCGCGTTGGTCCGTCGCCAGACCGATGGCTTCCAGGCCCAGACCGTCGGTGTTCGGCACGCGGCCGATCGAGACGATCAGCTTGTCGCACTCGAGCACTTGTGCAGCGCCTGCGGCGTCGGTGTAGTTGACCTTCACGCCCTTGGCCGACGATTCGATCTCGCCAACCTTCACGCCGACGTTGATCTTCAGGCCCTGCTTGGTCAGCAGCTTGTTGGCTTCCTTGGCAACAGATTCGTCCGCCGCACCGAGGAAGCTCGGCAGTGCTTCGAGAATCGTCACTTCCGAACCCAGGCGACGCCAGACCGAGCCCAGCTCCAGGCCAATCACGCCGGCGCCGATCACGCCCAGCTTCTTCGGCACTTCGCCAAACTTCAGTGCGCCTTCGTTGTCGGCAACGATCACGTTGTCGACCGGCACGTTCGGCAGATGGCGCGCCTTCGAGCCCGTGGCGATGATCACGTGCTTGGCGGTCACGACTTCTGCGCCGGCCTTGCCGTTGATCTCGACTTGATAGCCGGCATCCGTCTTGCCGACAAACTTGCCGCGGCCCTTGAGCAGCGTCACCTTGTTCTTGCGGAACAGGAACTCGATGCCCTTGGTCATCTTGCCGACGATGTCGTCCTTGCGCTTGAGCATCTTGGCAACGTCGACCTTCGCGCCTTCCACCGTGATGCCGTGGTCGGCCAGGTGGTGGTTCACGTTCTCGAACTCTTCCGACGAGGCCAGCAGCGCCTTCGAGGGAATGCAGCCGACGTTCAGGCAGGTGCCGCCCAGGCGCGGTTCACCCTTCGGATCGTCGTAGGCGTTGTCTTCGCAGCAGGCCACGTTCAGGCCCAGCTGGCCGGCACGGATCGCGGCGATGTAGCCGCCAGGGCCGGCGCCGATCACCAGCACGTCAAATTCTTTGCTCATGGAGAAATCCTCGATTCGGACGCCGCCGCACAGCGGGGGCGGCGTCTCGTGTCATCAACGCGGTCGATTACAGGTCCAGCAGCAGGCGTGCGGGATCTTCCAGCGCTTCCTTCATCGCCACCAGGCCCAGCACGGCTTCGCGGCCGTCGATGATGCGGTGGTCGTAGGACATGGCCAGGTAGTTCATCGGGCGAACCACGACTTGACCGTTCTCCACCACAGCGCGGTCCTTCGTGGCGTGCACGCCCAGGATGGCCGATTGCGGCGGGTTGATGATCGGGGTCGACAGCATCGAGCCGAACGTACCGCCGTTCGAGATCGAGAACGTGCCGCCGGTCAGGTCGTCCAGCGTCAGCTTGCCGTCCTGGGCCTTCTTGCCGAATTCAGCGATCTTCTTCTCGATGTCGGCCAGGCTCATCTGGTCGGCATTGCGCAGGATAGGCACCACCAGACCACGCGGCGAGCCGACAGCGATACCGATGTCGAAGTAGCCGTGGTAGACGATGTCGTTGCCGTCCACCGAGGCGTTGATGACCGGGTACTTCTTCAGCGCATGAACAGCGGCCTTCACGAAGAACGACATGAAGCCCAGCTTCACGCCGTGAGTCTTCTCGAACTGGTCCTTGAACTTGGCGCGCAAGTCCATCACCGGCTTCATGTTGACTTCGTTGAAGGTGGTGAGGATGGCGTTGGTCGATTGCGACTGCACCAGGCGCTCGGCGATACGGGCACGCAGGCGGCTCATCGGCACGCGCTCTTCCGGACGGTCGCCCAGGGCAGCGAAGTCCACCGGAGCAGCCACTTGTTGCAGGGCCGGACGCGCAGCTTGCGGAGCAGCAGCCGTAGCTGCTGCCGGCTTGGCGCCACCAGCCACGGCACCCAGCACGTCGCCCTTGGTGATACGGCCATCGCGGCCCGTGCCGGCCACTTGACCAGCCGACAGATTGTTCTCAGCCATCAGCTTGGCAGCCGACGGCATGGCCACGCCACCCGTGGCAGCAGCAGCCGGAGCGGCGGCAACGGGTGCCGGTGCAGCAGCGGCCGGAGCCGGAGCAGCGGCAGCCGGTGCAGCAGCGCCTGCCTTGCCTTCGGTGTCGATCTTCGCCAGCAGTTGTTCCGACGTAACGGTCGCACCGTCAGCCACCAGCACTTCAGCCAGCACGCCAGCCGACGGCGCCGGCACTTCCAGCACAACCTTGTCGGTCTCGATTTCGACCAGGACTTCGTCCACGGCCACGGCTTCACCCGGCTTCTTCTTCCAGGAGATCAGCGTGCCCTCTTCGACGGACTCGGAAAACTGCGGGACCTTGACATCAACAATAGCCATTTCGATGGTTCCTTGGATTCTGTGTGCGCTGCCCTGCAACCCTGCATGGCGGGGCGGGCCAGCGCTTCAATTCGTTTGCGTTATTCGGGAGTGAAGATGCACCAAGGCGGTAGCCATTGCCACCGCCCTGGAGCTGATCTCGCTTACTTGGTCAGCACGAAGCCCTTGAGCTTGGAGAACGCCGCATCGATCAGCGCCTTCTGCTGCTCGTTGTGCTTGGCGTAGTAGCCCACCGCCGGCGATGCCGAGGCCGGACGGCCTGCGTAGCCCAGCTTCTGGCCTTCAGCCATGTTCTCCATGATGTAGTGCTGCACGAAGAACCAAGCGCCCTGGTTCTGCGGTTCGTCCTGGCACCACACCACTTCGGCGAGGTTCGGATACTTCTTCAGCTCGGCCGCGAACGCCTTGTGCGGGAACGGATACAGCTGTTCCACACGGATGATGGCGGTGTCGGTCTGGCCGCGTTCCTTGCGTGCGTTGACCAGGTCGTAGTAGACCTTGCCCGAGCAGGCCACGACGCGCTTCACCTTGGCGGCGTTCAGATCTTCTGCCGTATCGGCGATCACCGTTTCGAAGTGGCCCTTGGCCAGATCGGTCAGCGGCGACACTGCGTCCTTGCTGCGCAGCAGCGACTTCGGCGTCAGGATGATCAGCGGCTTGCGGAACATCCGGATCATCTGACGACGCAGCAGGTGGAAGATCTGCGCCGGCGTGGTCGGTTGCACCACTTGCATGTTGTGGTCTGCGCAGAGCTGCAGGTAGCGTTCCAGGCGTGCCGAGCTGTGCTCCGGACCTTGACCTTCATAGCCGTGCGGCAGCATCAGCGTCAGACCCGAGGCGCGGCCCCACTTCACTTCACCCGACGATATGAACTGGTCGATCACAACCTGCGCGCCGTTGGCGAAGTCACCGAACTGGGCTTCCCAGATCACCAGGGTGTTCGGCTCAGCCGACGAGTAGCCGTATTCGAAGCCCATCACGGCTTCTTCCGACAGCACCGAGTCGATCACGGTGAACGGTGCCTGGCTTTCCGACACGTTCTGCAGCGGGATGTAGCTGCCAGCGTCCCAACGCTCGCGGTTCTGGTCATGCAGCACGGCGTGGCGGTGCGTGAACGTACCGCGGCCAGCATCCTGACCGGTGATACGCACCGGGTAGCCCGACGCCACCAGCGAGGCGAATGCGAGATGCTCGCCCATGCCCCAGTCCAGCGACACCTCGCCCTTGCCCATCTTGGCGCGGTTGTTGACGACGTTCTCAACCAGCGGGTGCAGCTTGAAGTGGTCGGGGATGGCAGTGATGCGCTCAGCCAGACGCTTGAGTTCAGCCATCGGCACAGCGGTGTCCGCCGAGTCCGTCCACTTGCGGTTCAGGAACGGCAGCCAGTCCACTGCGAACTTGTTCTTGAAGTTCGACAGCACCGGGTCAACGGTGTGCTTGCCGGCGTCCATGGCGGCGCGGAATTCCTGCACCAGGGCGTCCGGCTCTTCGGCCTTCAGCGTGTTCTGCGTGACGAGCTTGTCTGCGTACAGCTTGCGCGTGCCAGGGTGCTGGCCGATCTTCTTGTACATCAGCGGCTGCGTCATCGCCGGCGTGTCTTGCTCGTTGTGGCCGAGCTTGCGGAAACAGATGATGTCGACCGCGATGTCCTTCTGGAACTCGGTACGGAAGTCCACAGCCAGCTGCATGGCCAGCACAACGGCTTCCGGATCATCGCCGTTCACGTGCAGGACCGGCGCTTCGATCATCTTGACCACGTCGGTGCAATACAGCGTCGAGCGCGAATCGCGCGGGTCCGACGTCGTGAAGCCGATCTGGTTGTTGATGACGATGTGGATCGTGCCGCCCGTGCCGTAACCACGCGTTTGCGCGAGGTTCAGCGTTTCCATCACAACGCCCTGGCCAGCGAAGGCTGCGTCACCGTGCACTTGCACAGCCAGCACCTGCGCGCCGTGCTTGTCATCGCGACGCTCTTGGCGTGCCTTGACCGAGCCTTCCACGACCGGGTTGACGATTTCCAGGTGCGACGGGTTGAACGCCAGCGACAGGTGAACCGGGCCGCCCGGGGTGGTCACGTCGCTCGAGAAGCCCTTGTGGTACTTCACGTCGCCGGCCGGCAGGTCGTCCACGTGCTTGCCTTCGAATTCGGCAAACAGGTCAGCCGGCATCTTGCCCAGCGTGTTGACCAGCACGTTCAGACGGCCGCGGTGGGCCATACCGATCACGATTTCCTGCACGCCCTTCTCGCCGGCGCGCTGGATCATTTCGTCCATGGCCGCGATGAAGCTCTCGCCGCCTTCCAGCGAGAAGCGCTTCTGACCGACGTACTTGGTATGGAGGAAGCGCTCGAGGCCTTCAGCGGCCGTCAGGCGTTCCAGGATGTGCTTCTTTTTTTCTGCCGAGAAGGTCGGCTTGGAGCGGATGGTTTCCAGACGCTCTTGCCACCAGCGCTTCTGTGCCTGGTCGCTGATGTACATGAACTCAGCACCGATCGAGCCGCAGTACGTTTCGCGCAGGTTGTTGACCAGCTCGCGCAGGCTCATCGACTCCTTGCCGAAATACGTGTTGCTGGCGTTGAAGATGATGTCCTGGTCGGCTTCGGTAAAGCCGTAGAAAGCCGGGTCCAGATCCGGCACCGGCGGGCGCTCCTGACGCTTGAGCGGGTCAAGATCGGCCCAACGCAGGCCCACGTTGCGGTAGGCAGCCACCAACTGCGTCGCCGCCACGCGCTTGCGACCCATATCGGAATCGGCAGACGCGACGATCGTCTTGATCGGGCCAGCTTTGGCGCGCTCAGCGAACGAGGTGACGATGGGGGCGTGAGGGATATCCCGGGCGTTGGAACCGTCGACGGCGGGGACGTTCTGCAGCGCATCGAAGTACGCGCGCAGGGCCTCGCTAACGGACGTGGGATCTTGAAGGTACGCTTCGTACTGATCTTCAACGTAGGCGGCGTTACCGCCGGACAGGTACGAAGTGTCCAGGTACTGCTTATACAGCTCTGTCATGGGGCGCTCACTTTTCTCCGGGTCTGCCGGAGTTCAGCGGGTTCATCAACCTTCCGCGACACGGCTTGACCGGTTAGCGGATCGCAAACTAAATCGCCTGAAATCACCTGATCGGACCAGATCGTGCATAGCAGAAAGGAGGCACCGAGACAGCTTTTACAGACAAGTTGTGCGGGAAGGACCTAAGTCTTCACGGGCGGGAAGCATAGCACGTTTATAAGCAACATTCTGATTCTTTGACGTGACAACGGCCCGTTGTTTTGCTACGTCAAAGAACCTTTTCCATCACATTCAGGCGGGCGAAATCCGATCGACCCAATCGGTGATCAAGCCGTCCAGGCCTGCGTCCCACAGCAACTGCGCGCGGTCGACGTCATTAACGGTATAGCAGCAAACGCGGAAGCCGGCAGCGTGTGCCTCGGCAATGATTTCAGGTGTGAGTTCGCGATGGTTGGCGTCGAGTGCCACGCAGTCGAGCGCACGCAGACGGTCGAGCCAATCGCCAGGCAATGTGTCGAGCAGCAATGCGCGCGGCAACTCCGGAGCGGCATCGCGCGCGGCGGCCAGCGCCTCTTCAGAGAACGACGACAGCAGTGGCGGCACATCGGCATCGGCCCACAGCGTACGGGCATCAAGTGCAACGGCAGCGCCCGTGCGCCACTCCGCGCCCGGCACCGGCTTGATCTCGATGTTGGCGAGATAGCCATTGGCGCGCAGGTAGCGGGCGATGGCAGCCAGCGTGGGCACAGGCTCGCCAGCGTAGGCCGGGCTGTGCCAGCTGCCAGCATCCAGCTGCGCGATCTGACTCAGCGTGAGCGCGTCGGGGCGGCCGTGACCGTTCGTGGTGCGATTGAGCGTGGCGTCGTGCAGCAGCACGGCCACACCATCGCCCGAGAGCTTCACGTCGAACTCGAACATGCGATAGCCGAACGACGCGCCGTGGCGGAACGCGACCAGCGTATTCTCCGGCGCCAGCTTGCCCGCGCCCCGGTGTGCGATGGCGCGCGGGTACGGCCAAGCCGGCAGCGTGCGTGCGTCGCTCATGCCAGGGCCTCGATACGGCGGGTGGTTTGCGGATCGAACCAGTGCAGATGCTCGGCCGAGGTGGTGATGGGCAGCTTGTCACCAGCCTTGACGCCCGCATGCGGCTCCAGGCGAACCACGATCGGATGCCCCGCCAGCGAGCCATACGCAAATGCATCAGCGCCGAGGGCCTCCACCACACGCACATCGACAAAGGCGATGGCTTGATCGGCGGAACACGGCTCGATGTGCTCAGGGCGCAAACCCATCAAAGCGCGTTCAGGCAGGTGCAAGCCCATCGGCAGGTGGCCGAGCGAGGCGGCAGCGTCGCCCTCCTTCGCACCATCCACCCGGATCTGCGCGCCCTCGCCCGCCTGACGTGACACTGGCACGAGGTTCATCGGCGGCGAACCGATGAAGCTGGCCACGAACGTGCTGGCCGGGCGCGAGTACACCTCCAACGGCGTGCCGATCTGCTCGACCCGACCGCCGTTGAGCACCATCATGCGATCGGCCAGCGTCATGGCCTCAACCTGATCGTGCGTCACATACAGGCTGGTGGTGCGCAGGCGCCGATGCAGATCCTTCAGCTCCAGGCGCATCTGCACGCGCAGCTTGGCATCAAGGTTGGAGAGCGGCTCGTCGAACAGGAACACAGCCGGCTCGCGCACGATCGCGCGGCCCATGGCCACACGCTGGCGTTGGCCACCCGAGAGCTGGCGCGGCTTGCGGTCGAGCAGTTTGCCGAGTTCGAGAATGCCCGCAGCCTGTTCAACGCGCGCCTGGATCTCGGTCTTGGGCAGGCCGCGAATCTTCAGGCCGTAGGCCATGTTGTCGAACACGCTCATGTGCGGATACAGCGCGTAGTTCTGGAACACCATCGCGATATCGCGCTCGGCGGGCTCCAGTTCGTTGACGACGCGGTCGCCGATCCACACCTCGCCGCCAGTGATGGGCTCCAGGCCCGCCACCATGCGCAACAGCGTGGATTTGCCGCAGCCCGAGGGCCCGACGATGACGATGAATTCCCCATCGCCAATTTCCATGTCGATGCCGTGCACGACCTGGAGGTTGGCGTAGTGCTTCTGAACGTTGCGTAGAGACAGTTTTGCCATCTTGAGTCTTCTATTCTTTTGCTTCTCGCTTACTTCTCAGTTTCCACCAGGCCCTTCACGAACCACCGCTGCATGCCGATCACGATTGCCGCAGGCGGCAGCATGGCCAGCATCACAACGGCCATCAGCAGGTTCCAGTCGGTGGCGGAATCGCCGGAGCGGGAGATCATCTGGGTCACGCCCAGCACGATGGGGGTCATGCTCTTCTCGGTCGTGATCAGCAGCGGCCAGAGGTACTGGTTCCAGCCGTAGATGAACTGGATCACGAACAACGCCGCGATGCTAGTACGCGAGAGCGGCAGCACCACGTCCCAGAAGAACTTGAGCGGGCCTGCACCATCGATGCGTGCAGCCTCGGCCAACTCATCGGGAATGGTCAGGAAGAACTGCCGGAACAGGAACGTGGCCGTGGCCGACGCGATGATCGGAATCGTCATCCCGGCGTAGCTATTCAGCATGCCGAGGTCTGAAACAACCTTGTAGGTGGGCAGAATGCGCACCTCCACCGGCAGCATCAGCGTGACGAAGATCAGCCAGAAGAACGTCTTGCGCAGCGGGAACTTGAAATAGACGATCGCGAAAGCCGAGATGATGGAGATCGCGATCTTGCCCAGCGAGATGCCCAGCGCCATGATCAGGCTGTTCATCAGCATGGTCCCAACCGGCGTGGCGGAGTTGCCCATGCCCTGCGTGAGCACCGTGCGGTAGTTCTCGATCAGGTGCGGACCGGGAATCAGCGTCATCGGTGCCTGCAGTACATCTTCAGCCGTCAACGACGACGCAACGAAGACCACATACACCGGAAACGCGACGATGATCACGCCCAGGATCAGCACGACGTGGGTCAGGAAGTCCAGGAATGGACGGCGTTCAATCATGGTTCTTTGCCCTCCTTTTAGTATTGGACTTTGCGTTCAACGTAGCGGAACTGGACAATCGTCAGCACGATCACCAGGCCCATCAGGATCACCGACTGCGCGGCAGATCCGCCAATATCCAGCCCGCGCACGCCATCCTGGTACACCTTGAAGACCAGCGTCTCAGTCGCCTTGAACGGGCCGCCCTGCGTGACCGAATCGATGATGGCGAAGGTGTCGAAGAACGCGTACACCACGTTCACCACCATCAGGAAGAAGGTCGTGGGCGACAGCAGCGGAAAGATGATCGACCAGAAGCGCTTCCACGGCCCGGCGCCATCAATGGCCGCCGCTTCGATCAGCGATTTGGGAATGCTCTGCAAACCCGCCAGGAAGAACAGGAAGTTGTAGCTGATCTGCTTCCAGGCCGCGATGACGACGACCAGGAACAGCGCCTGCTCGCCGTTGAGCACGTAGTTCCACTCCACGCCCATCTTGTGGATCAGGAACGAGACGATGCCCAGCGTCGGGTTGAACAGGAAGCTCCACAGCACGCCGGCCACAGCCGGTGCAATCGCATACGGCCAGATCAGCAGCGTCTTGTAGAACGTGGCGCCACGCAGCGCGCGATCCGCAAAGTACGCCAGCGCCAATGAGGTGCCCAAGCCCACGAAGGCCACGCCAATGGCGAACAGCGCGGTGGTCTTGAATGATCCGAGATAGGTCGGATCGGCAAAGAGATCATGAAAGTTCTCGAGCCCGACAAACTCGAGGTTGATGCCGAAGGCGTCCTGGCGCAGCAACGATTGATACAGCGCCTGGCCCGCGGGCCAGAAAAAGAACACCAGGGTGATGACGATCTGCGGGGCCACCAGCACATACGGCAGCCAGCGCGATCGAAAGACAACGCGTTTTTCCATACGACGTTCCAAAAACGCACCGCCGGCCGGTGCAATAGCACGAGGCCGGCGGTTGACGACGAGCGCAATGCTGCGCTTATTCCTTGACGGTCTTCTCGAAGCGGACGAGCAGCTCGTTGCCGCGCGATACAGCCGTGTCCAGCGCTTCCTTCGGTTGCTTCTTGCCGGCCCAGACGGATTCCAGCTCTTCGTCGATCACCTGACGGATTTGCGGGAAATTGCCCAGACGGATGCCGCGCGACTTGTCCGTCGTCTTGACAATCATCTGCTTGACGGCCACATCGGCGCCCGGGTTCTTGTCATAGAAGCCCGACTTCTTCGTCAGCTCATACGCTTCCAGCGTGACGGGCAGATAGCCGGTCGACTGATGCCAATCTGCCTGCACGTCCGGGCGCGACAGGAACGTGAAGAACTTGGCAACGCCCTTGTATTCCTCAGCCTTGTGACCACCCATCACCCACAGCGAAGCACCGCCAATGATGGTGTTTTGCGGAGCGCCTGCCACGCCAGCCTCGTAGGGCAGCGGCGCCGGGCTGAAGTTGAACTTGGCGTTCTTGCGAATGTTCGCCAGCGCCGCCGACGAACCCGTGTGCATGGCGCACTCACCCGCGATGAACTTCGCCTTCGGCTCGTCCTTGCGGCCGGCGTAGGTGAAGTAGCCCTTCTTCTGCATGTCGAGCAGGTTCTCGATGTGCTTGATCTGGACCGGGCCGTTAAAATTCAGGCGTGCCTTTGCGCCGCCAAAGCCGTTGTTCTCGGTGGCGAACGACACGTTGTGCCAGGCCGAGAAGCTTTCCAGATGCACCCACGACTGCCAGTCAGTCGTGTAGCCGCACGGCACGCCAGCAGCCTTCAGCTTGGCCGCATCGATGGCCACTTCCTGCCACGTTGCAGGCGGCTTGTTCGGGTCAAGGCCGGCCTTCTTGAAGGCGTCCTTGTTGTAATACATGATCGTCGTCGAGCTGTTGAACGGGAACGACAGCATCTCGCCCTTGTTCGACGTGTAGTAGCCCGCCACGGCCGGCACGTAGGCCTTCGGGTCGAACTTCTCGCCGGCGTCCTTCATGATCTTGGCCACCGGCACGATGGCGCCCTTGGCGTTCATCATGGTGGCGGTGCCCACTTCAAACACCTGCAGGATGGCCGGTGCATTACCGGCGCGGAAGGCCGCAATGCCCGCCGCCAGCGATTCGTCGTACTGGCCTTTGTAGACCGGCACGATCTTGTAGTCAGACTGGCTGGCGTTGAACTTGGTGGCGATCTCGTTCACCTTGTCGTTCAAGGCGCCTTCCATCGAGTGCCACCATTGAATTTCCGTCACTGCGTACGCGCCTTGCGCAAACGTACACGCGGCCAGCACTGCCGCTGCCCCCGCAATCTTCTTGATCGACATCATTTCTCCTGGTTTCGACCCGGCGGGCTCCCTCGCTCCGCCCACGGCGCGCCGACTGTATAGGCACGGTCGGTCATTTTTATGACAGCGGGATGTTACGTGTCTTTTTGTCATAAAGAAATTGGGAATTCCCTCCAAGGTTTGGCTTGCAACGGCCGTTAGAATGGATTGAAGCCACCCCTTTTTGCACACGCAGCATGCTCGCCCCCCCGACCTCTCCTACTACGCCGCCGTCAGCAGATTCGCCCGAATCCGCGCCCGTCATTGCCGCGCGACGCGTACCGCTCGCC
Source organism: Ralstonia insidiosa (assembly GCF_008801405.1). NCBI lineage: Bacteria > Pseudomonadati > Pseudomonadota > Betaproteobacteria > Burkholderiales > Burkholderiaceae > Ralstonia > Ralstonia insidiosa. The sequence goes on from NZ_VZPV01000001.1 coordinate 2,531,706, forward strand.
TTGCACCAGTTGCCGGATGATGCGCTGCGCAATATCACCGGCGTGTTCACCGACGTGGACGGCACGCTCACCACACGCGGCAAGCTGCCCGCCCAGGCGTACTCCGCGCTGGAGCGACTGCACCGCGCGGGCATCAAGGTCGTGCCGGTCACCGGCCGCTCGATTGCCTGGTGCGAGGTCATTACGCGGCTGTGGCCGGTCGATGCGGTGATCGGTGAAAACGGCGCATTTGCCATGCGCATCGATTCACGCGGACACCTGACCACCGATTTCGTCGACGACGCGCAGACCCGCGCGCGCAACCTCGAACGTATCCGCGAGATCGGTGCGGAGGTCATGCGTGCGGTGCCGGGCTCGGCGCTGGCGACCGACCAGGCCTGGCACGCTGCCGACCTGGCCGTCGATCATGCCGAGCAAGTTCCGCCGTTGCCGCAAAACGCCGTGAAGCACATCGTCGACATCATGCGCACGCACGGCATGCATGCGACTGTCAGTTCCATCCACGTCAACGGCTGGTTCGGCAAACACGACAAGTTGAGCGCCAGCGTGGCACTCGCCCGCCGCGCATTCGGCATCGATCTGCATGACGAGCGCGAGCGCTGGGTGTTCGTGGGCGACTCCGCCAACGATGCGGCGATGTTCGAGTTCTTCCCGCTCTCGGTGGGTGTGGCTAACGTGCTGGACGTGATCGACACGCTACCCATGCCGCCCGCCTACCTGACCGCGGCCGAAGGCGGCGGCGGCTTTGCTGAAGTGGCCGAGCGCATTCTTGGGGCACGCGCGCCGGCGCTTCCCGCCCCGCGCGGCTGAGACACTGCCGCCCGGCTCAAACGACAGCGGGCGGCAGTCAGCCGTTCATCAGCCATTTCTCAGGTTTCTTCCGACTCCTATCACGTATCGGTGCGCGCACGCGGCACGCCGCTTGCGCCACGTTAGTGCGCCGCACCGATTCGTATCACGCACACGCCTCATCGTGGTGCACACAGCGATTGCGTGGCATGCGGCGCTCCCTTCTCATCTGATGCCCACCCGATAGGAGCCGCTCATGCCATTGGAGAACACCCAGGATACGCAGGCACTCGTGCAGGCCGTCGACCAGCTGGAAGCCGCGTCGGACCGCGCCAAGATGGCCTGCCAAAGCGCCGGCAAGATCGACCACAGCGTGCACGCCGCCGTCATGCGCTCGCACGACGAGCTGTCGCGCCTGAAGCACCATCTGCACTAAGCGCGGCACCGCCCCGGCAAAAAAAGAGGGCGGATCCCCTCTCGGAAATCCGCCCAATCCCAATCGCCAAGCTCGACGATATTCGGTGGGGCCGGCTGCGCCGACGTTGCGTCAGTCGAAGCCCAGCTCCTGCAATTTGCGCGTGATCGTGTTGCGGCCGATGCCCAGGCGCGTTGCGGCTTCCACGCGACGCCCGCGTGTCACGCCAAGTGCGGCTTCGAGGATCGCCTTTTCGAAGCGGCGCGTGAGCGCGTCCATCACATCCGGCTGACCGGCTTCGAGCATGGCCTTGGCCTCGCCCGCGAGCGCGCGTTCCCAGCCTGCGGAGGCCGATGCGCCTGCAGCAGTCGTCGCCAGCGTGTCGCTCGACAGCCCAGCGCCATACGGCTCACCGCCATACGAAGGTTCCCCGACAAACACCGGCCGTACCGCTCCAGCATCGGCGGCAGCAGGCAGCGCCTGCGCGCTACCCCGTACCAGGTCGTACGGCAGATCCTTGATCTCGATGGTCTGCGCCGGCGCCATCACGGTCAGCCAGTTGCAGAGGTTTTCGAGCTGGCGCACGTTGCCCGGGAACGGCAGCGTGGCAACGTGTGCCAGCGCGTCGTCCGACATCCGCTTGGGCTCAACACCCAGTTCCTTGGCGCTCTTCTGCAGGAAGTGGCGTGCCAGCAGCGTGATGTCTTCCGGGCGCTCACGCAGCGCCGGCAGGCGCAGGCGGATCACGTTCAGGCGGTGGAACAAATCCTCGCGGAACAGGCCGTCCTTGACCCGCGTTTCCAGGTTCTGGTGCGTGGCAGCAATGACGCGCACGTTGGCCTTGAGCGGGTTGTGGCCGCCCACGCGATAGAAGTGCCCGTCCGACAGCACGCGCAACAGGCGCGTCTGCAGATCGAACGGCATATCGCCGATTTCATCGAGGAACAGCGTACCGCCCTCAGCCTGTTCAAAGCGGCCGCGGCGCATGGTCTGCGCGCCGGTGAAGGCGCCGCGCTCATGACCGAACAACTCCGATTCGAGCAGGTCTTTCGGGATTGCCGCCGTGTTCAGCGCGATGAACGGGCCGCTCGCACGCGGACTGTGCTTGTGCAGCGCGCGGGCCACCAGTTCCTTACCCGTGCCCGATTCACCGGTAATCAGCACCGTCACGTTCGACTGCGACAGGCGGCCAATCGCGCGGAACACGTCCTGCATGGCCGGCGCCTGGCCGAGAATCTCAGGCGCATCGCTCAGGCGATCGTCGATCTCCTCTTCACGCAGGCTTTCTTCCAGCGCGCGACGGATCAACTCGACTGCGCGATCCACGTCGAACGGCTTGGCGAGGTATTCGAAGGCACCGCCCTGGAATGCCGCCACGGCGCTGTCCAGGTCGGAATACGCGGTCATGATGATGACCGGCAGCCCCGGATGCTTGGCCTTGATGGCCTGCAGCAGGTCCAGCCCCGAACCGCCCGGCATGCGCACATCGGAAATCAGCACTTGCGGCGTTTCTTCATCCAGCGCATTGAGCGCATCGCGCGCGTTGGTGAAACTGCGCGACAGCAGGCTCTCGCGTGCCAGCGCTTTTTCAAGGACCCAGCGGATGGATTGATCGTCGTCGACTATCCAGATTGGCTTCATGTGTTGGTTCGTCTGCTTGACTTCGTCTTTGCCTGGGTCCTTGTACGCTGCGTGCGCCAAATACAGCGTCAGTGCAGCGGCACAAGAATGCGGAAATCGGTCTGTCCCGGCCTGCTCTCGCACTCGATCAGACCGTCATGCTGTTGCACGAAGGTCTGCGCGAGTGTCAGGCCCAGCCCGCTCCCCCCCTCCCGTCCGGACACCAGCGGGAAGAAGATGCGTTCACGGATGTCGTCCGGAATCCCAGGACCGTTGTCCACTACATGCAAGTCCAATGCCAGCTTGTAAAGACGTTTTGCAATCGTGACTTGTCGTGCAACACGTGTGCGCAACACGATCTCGCCGTCACCTTGTGCAATGCGATGCGCCAACGCGTGCGCCGCGTTGTGAACGATGTTGAGCACGGCCTGGATGAGCTGCTCCTTGTCGCCACGGAACTCGGGCAGGCTGGCGTCGTAGTCGCGCACGATGCGCAAACCCTGCGGAAACTCAGCCAGCACCACAGAGCGCACGCGTTCGAGCACCTCGTGGATGTTCACGTCACCCACGATGTGCGGATGCCGGTGCGGCTCCAGCAGACGGTCCACCAGCGTCTGTAGCCGGTCGGACTCCTTGATGATGACCTGGGTGTACTCGCGCAGTGAACGCTCGGGCAGTTCGAACTCCAGCAACTGCGCAGCGCCGCGAATCCCGCCAAGCGGGTTCTTGATCTCATGCGCGAGGTTGCGGATCAGCTCCTTGTTGGCGGCGGTCAGGTCCAGCAGGCGCTCTTCGCGCTCGCTGCGGATCTTCTGCTCATTGGGCATCAACTCCAGCAGCACGGAACCCGGCGCAAAGTCGATAGCACCCACCACCGCATGCGCGTGCAACGGCTCATGACCCAGCCTGTCGAGCGAGACATCGCGCCGCTTGGCATCGAACTGGCGGACCGCCACGGTGGCGATCATCTCGGCCAGCTCGGACGGCTCAGCAAACAGCTCATGCAGCGACATCCCCACCAGTTGCCGGCGGGACACGGCCAGTACGGCTTCTGCGGCGGGGTTGGCGTAGAAAATCGTCAGCGCCGGATGGCGGACGAAGAGGATGGGATTGGGCACCGCATCGAGCCCGGGGTACGACGGCGGTGCACCATGAGAAAACGGAATGGGCGGCGGACCATCAATGCTGCCGCCGTCGGAAATATCTTGGCGCGCGGGGACTGACGGCGCGGGGGGCGTCGTCTGTTCCTGGTCATCGCGGCGTGCCGCTTTGCGGATCAGTCGACGCATCACTCGGTTACTCCTTGAGGTTGCCCAACTCCCGGCGGATGGAATCGACATTGGCCTGGCTGCGCTCGATGTCGCTCTTCAACTGCGCGGTGCGGTCGAGATACTTCTGATAGTTACGTTCATTGCCCTGGCGCTCGGGCTGGCCGTTGTTGTATTCGGCCTTCAACGCCTGGAGCTTGCGCTCCTCGTCTGCCAACTCTGTTTCCAGCACCTGGCGGCGTTCACCGTCACGCGCTTTCTGCGTGGCGCTGTCCACACGCGGGAAGCCACCACTTGCATTACTCTGCGCCGGCGCCGCTGCAGCCCCTGCACTGCGCGGGCTGCGCGTACCAGGCACGGTCACCACATCGGGCAGCGTCAGCTTCTTGCAGCCCTTCGTGTTGCCGCTGTTGCGGTATTCCGGCACGCCGTTCGGGCCGCTGCACAGGTAGACATCGTCCGCGTGCGCGGGCACCTGCACGGACAACGCAGCAAACGCTGCAACGGCGGAAAGCAGTCCGGATGCAATGCGTGAAGAAGGACGGAGCATGAAATGGAACCTGGCGAAACGTCGATCGGGCGCCGGAATCCGGCGGACGATCATTCTAGCCACAAAATTCCGCCCCGCAAAAAAGGAAGGGCGACCTACGCCGCCCCTCCCCTCACAACCGTCCGCTTTACAGCCGATCTTCGCCCCGACACATCGATCGGGGCGCTCGCGCATTACAGCGAGTAGTACATGTCGAACTCGATCGGGTGCGTGGTCATACGGAAGCGCGTGACCTCTTCCATCTTCAGCTCGATGTAGGCGTCGATCATCGAGTTGGAGAACACGCCACCGCGGGTCAGGAACTCGCGATCCTTGTCCAGGTGCTCCAGAGCCGAATCCAGGCTTGCGCACACGGTCGGGATCTTTGCATCCTCTTCCGGCGGCAGGTCGTACAGGTTCTTGTCGGCAGCTTCGCCCGGGTGGATCTTGTTCTGCACGCCGTCCAGACCAGCCATCAGCAGGGCCGAGAAGCCCAGGTACGGGTTCATCAGCGGATCCGGGAAACGCGTTTCGATACGGCGGCCCTTCGGGTTCGCAACGTACGGAATGCGGATCGAAGCCGAACGGTTACGTGCCGAGTAGGCCAGCTTGACCGGAGCCTCGAAGCCCGGCACCAGACGCTTGTACGAGTTCGTACCCGGGTTGGTGATGGCGTTCAGCGCGCGAGCATGCTTGATGATGCCGCCGATGTAGTACAGCGCGAATTCCGACAGGCCGGCGTAGCCGTTGCCTGCGAACAGGTTCTGGCCGTCCTTCCACACCGACTGGTGAACGTGCATGCCCGAACCGTTGTCGCCCACGACCGGCTTCGGCATGAACGTGGCCGTCTTGCCGTAGGTGTGCGCGACGTTCTGGATCACGTACTTTTGCAGTTGGGTCCAGTCGGCGCGTTGCACCAGCGTGCTGAACTTCGTGCCGATTTCGTTCTGGCCTTGGCCAGCCACTTCGTGGTGGTGCACTTCAACCGGAATGCCCAGCGATTCGAGAATCAGGCACATTTCCGAGCGCATGTCTTGGAACGTGTCGATCGGGGCAACCGGGAAGTAGCCGCCCTTCTTGCCCGGACGATGGCCCGAGTTGCCGTGTTCGAATTCCTTGCCCGACGACCACGGGGCTTCTTCGGATTGAATCTTCACGAAGCAGCCTTGCATGTCGACGTTCCAGGTCACGCCGTCGAAAATGAAGAATTCGGGTTCCGGACCGAAGTAGGCGGTGTCGCCCAGGCCGGTGCTCTTCAGGTAGGCTTCAGCGCGCTTGGCGATCGAGCGCGGGTCGCGGTCGTAGCCCTTGCCGTCCGACGGCTCGACCACGTCGCAGGTCAGCACCAGGGTCGGCTCTTCGTAGAACGGGTCGACGTGGGCTGTGTTTGCATCCGGCACCAGCAGCATGTCCGACGCTTCGATGCCCTTCCAGCCGGCGATCGACGAACCGTCGAATGCGTGGCCGCTTTCGAACTTGTCTTCGTCGAAATGCGAGACGGGAACCGAGACGTGCTGCTCTTTACCCTTGGTATCGGTGAAACGGAAATCGACGAACTTGACGTCGTTTTCCTTCACGAGCTTCATCACGTCTGCAATGCTTTGGGACATGCCATTCTCCTGGTAGCGCAATAACGCAAAGTATTGTGAGCCGGTTGTGTGACGGATCGCTGCGATCGCCCTCACCCCCGAAACATCTTCTTCTCGCCAGGGACGTCCGGCACCGCCAAACGCCCTGGAAAAGACCGCGGGAATATTAGCAGAAAGCATGCCAGTGTCACCCCGATGACGGGCATGTGCTCCCGCAAATAGTGCAGCACCGCGCCAGCCCATGCCTGACACGGTGCGACGGCATCAAGACGCCGGTGCAGACAGCTTGGTCGGAATCGGCCACACAAGAGCCCCGCTGTTCAGGCAGGATAGCCAACGCACAGCCATGGTGCACGAAAACCAGAGCGGCACCACTTAAGTGCGCACCAACGGCCTTCGCACCGTTCCGGTGAATTCCACCCGCATCATGTGACGGCAACGCTAGAATGGTTGCTTTCCCTTTCGCCGATTGCCATGACTGCCACCACACTCACCCGCGAGTCCCTGCTGGAAGCGGCCTCTGCCCGCCGCGAGGCCGACCAGCTCCAGTACTTCGGCGCCCTGTCGCCGCAAGAAGCTGCCGCCCTGCTGGCGGCCGATCCGCAAGCCCATCTGGTGGACGTGCGCACACGCGCTGAACTGGACTGGGTTGGTACCCCGGACGTGGCGCCCGATCAGTTCACACACGTGGAGTGGAACCAGTACCCGGGCGGCGTGCGCAACGCGAACTTCCTCAGCGCGCTGGAAGCGGCCGTGCCGAAGGACGTGCCGGTGCTGTTCCTGTGCCGAAGCGCAGCGCGCTCCAAGCATGCCGCCGTAGCGGCCGCACAGGCCGGCTACACGCTGGCGATGGATGTGTTGGAAGGTTTCGAGGGCGCCAAGGACAGCGAAGGCCATCGCAAGACGGTGGAAGGCTGGTGCTTCCGCGGCTTGCCGTGGCACGGCGCATAACGACACAGCGCGCCGCCCACGGAATTCAAGGCAATCAGGACGCCGCTGCGGCGTCCGCCTCAATGATCTCGCCGCCCAGCGCCAGCGCGCCTTCGCGCAGCACCACATAGGCGCGCGCTACGGCCTCGGGTGAACCCTTCACCCCTAGGTCGATGTGCGAGCGGGCATAGCGCTCGCCGCGCGCTGCATCGCCAACGCTGGGCAGGCTGAACACCTTCACGCCATCGAACTCGGCCTCGATGCGCTCCATCAGCGGCGTCAGCCTCGACTCCGGCAAGCCAAACACCAGGAACGAGCGCTCCTCGCGCGGCGCGCGGTGGAATTGATCGCCGTAGTAGGTGTCGAGCACCCACTCCATCATCGGCCACGCCATCACCGGAAAGCCCGGCATGAAGTGATGATGCGCCACCGAGAAGCCTGGGATGCGGTTGTAGCTGTTCGGAATGATGCGCGCACCCTGCGGGAACTCGCCCATCTTGAAACGGTGCTGGTTCTCGGGCGTGGTGAGATCGGCCTTGACCGGGTCACCAGCAGCCGTGTCGGCAATGCGCTGCGCAATCAGCTCACGCGCCTCAGGATGCAATTCCAGCGGCACGCCCAGCGCGGCGGCAGCACATTGGCGTGTGTGGTCATCAGGCGTGGCGCCGATGCCGCCGGTGCAAAACACCACGTCATCGCTGGCGAACGTGCGCTTGAGCACGCTGGTGATGCGCGCCGGCTGGTCGCCGACATACTCGGCCCACTCCAGCGCCAGACCGCGCTCGCCCAGTACTTCGATCAGCTTGCGCAGGTGCTTGTCTTCGCGGCGGCCGGAGAGGATCTCGTCGCCGATGATGATCATGCCGAAAGCCATGTCAGTCCTTGTTATTCGCGGGGCAGTTCAATGCTCCGCACGTCGATGACGCTCGCCTCGACCATGCGTGCGGGTGGCGCCTCGGCGCGCAAGCGTGTGAGCGCACGCAGGCAGAAATGCCCAAACCACAGCGCCGAGAAGATGAAGATCAGCACGTACAGCCAGATGACGGCAATCGCAATGATCGGGAACAGCACGATCGTCACCACCGACGACACCCACAGCAGCGTGGGCGCCGAGCCCAGCATGCCGACTGCAATGCCGATGCCCAGCAGCGGCAACCGGTAGCGCTGCATGATCGCCCGGCGCTCTTCAGGCGTGGCGTGATCGGCCAGCGCGTCGTAGGTCATCAGGCGGTAAGTCAGCCAGCCCCACAGCAATGGGGGGATCAATGCGAAGAACGGCGGAATCAGCCAAAGCGGCAGCGTGACGATCGCCACCAGGATGAACACCAGCGTGCACAGCAGCGCATGCATCACGCTGCCCACCACCGAACCGCCCTTGCGACGCTCCAACTGCGGGTAGCTGCGATCCAGAAAACGCATGACCGGCGGCACCGCCGTCACGCTCACAAAAACGAGGATCGACACGACGATCACCGGCACCAGCAGTGTGATGACCAGCAGCGGCGCGATGGCCGACCACAAACCCGACATGCCGATGGCGCCCAGACCGCTCTTGATCCAGCCCATAAACGCCCAGCTTTCCACGGCGCCCCGCGCCATGCCGTTCATCGCATCCCAGCCGAAGTACAGGACGGCGCCCCACACCACGATGGCAACCACAAACGGCAGCACGGTCAGGAACAACATGCGCGGATGCAGTTGGGAGAGCAGCGCGCGGCCAAACGAGCGAATCAGATCGTTCATGCAGGAGTCGGAAAATCAGGGAGCGGACAGCCTAGCACAGCAGGCCGACATGCTGCCGGCATCGCCTCAGGTCACGCAGAGTGCCCCTCAGGCGCGGCCAATCAGACGCTTGAAGCCCAGCCATTGCTGGCGCAGCACGCCGCGTCCGTAGTCGCGCGAACGGCCTTGCGGCGCGGGCAGCTGATCGCGGATGCCGGTGGCGTGATAGTCCGGCGAGAAGATGGCGGTGCCAAACAGCATGTCCCACCACGGGAACAGCACACCGAAGTTACAGCCACCCAGCACGCCCGGTTTGCCCGGCACCTCGTGCCCGAGGCCGATGGCGTGGTGCAACCGGTGAAAGCGCGGCGAGATCAGCAGCCGCCCACCCAGCCAGCCGAAGTGCAGCCGCACATTGGCGTGCTGCAAGCTTTGCAGCAATTGCGAGACAGCAACCAGCAGCACGTACTGCGACGGCTCAACCCCGATGGCCAGTGCGGCGATGGCGAACACCGCACCGCGCAGCACATCGTCGAGGATGTGGTTACGGTCATCCGACCACATCGTCATCTGCTGCTGGCTGTGGTGCAGCGAATGCAGGTTCCACCACCAGTGGAACTTGTGCGACAGGCGGTGGTACCAGTAGTCGAGCAGGTCGAACAGCACCAGGTAGATCAGAAAGCTGACGATGGCGACAGACGTGACGCCCGGCCACCAGTCTTCAACGTTCAGGTGTGCCCAGCCCCAGAAGCGCAGCTTGCCGTCCAGGTCGTCGATCAGCGGCTGCAGCGTGAAGAACATCAGCAGCGGGAAGAAACCGAGCCGATGGAACAACGTGTAGAAGATGTCCGAGCGCACGGCCTTTCGGTCATGCATCGGCTCCACCGGGCGCCAGCGCTCCAGCGGCCGCAGAACCAGCAGCAACACGGCGATCTGCACCAGCCCCATCAACAGCCATTCAGTGCCGGGGTACGCATCTTCAACGTAGCCACCGAGGCCAATCGCATAGGTGAGCGGCATCACGATGTGCTGAAACAGCACATCCTGCGCTTGCGTGAAGGTGTCGGAAATCCAGTCGAACATGGCGAACACTCAACGGGCTGCCGGGTGAGCGGCAAACCAGGCCTTGTACTGCGGGTGATCGCGCAGCGTGGCGAAGCAGAAACCCTTGCGCTCCAGGCCCGTGATCAGCGGCTCCAGGTCAGCTGGCGCCCACGGGTCCTTGCGCGACCAGATGCCCAGGTGCGCCATGGTGATGTCGCCATCGCGCAGGTTGGACAGCGCCTTTTGCAGCAGCGCGTCGTTCGGATAGCGCTCGGACGGCAATTCGTCGCCGAGGAAACCGGCGGGCGCCCAAGCCACGTGGGCAAAACCGCACTGCTTGGCCCAGCCTTCGGTGGTGGCCGACAGATGCCCGCCCGGCGCACGCCACAGCGGGTCCATCGGCTGGCCAGTCATGGCCTTGAAGCGTTCGGCGCTGCGCTTGAGTTCCGAGCAGAATTCGGGCTCGCCCCAGACGACGTTGCGGCCGCCCTGCTCGCCGAACTGCGGGCGGAAGCGGACTTTTCCGGCGCCAGCTTCGCCCTTGTAGTAGACGTGATCGAAGGTGTGCGTGCCGAAAGCGTGGCCGTCGGCCGCCAGCGATTTCCAGTACGGCGCCCAACCATCGTCCAGCGTGCTGTCGCCATTGATCGTCTTCTCATTGGCGAGGAAGAACGTGGCGTGGATGCGATGGCGGCGCAGCGTGTCGGCAATCAACTGCGCCTGACTCATGCTGCCGGTATCGAACGTCAGGTAGACGGTGCCCTTGCAGGCGCCGGCATTCACGCCGCCAGGCGCTGCCATGGCTAGCGCACACAGCCCCAGGGCTGCCGTAGCGGCCACCGTGCGAAGTATCGACAGACCCGTTTTCATGGCCGCCATGCGTTAGATAAGTGGAGCGCGCGAACGGAAGTAGATGCCGTGCGGCGAGCGCCCGACCTTGATCTTGTCCACCACCGTACGGCTTGCCACATCGACGATGGCCACCGTCTTGGCCCAGCGGCAGGTCACCCAGAGCTGCTTGCCGTCGGCGGTCAACTCCATATCGTCCGGACCGGGCGGCAGGCCAGTGATGTCGCCCACCTTGGTCAGCGTTTGCTGGTCGATGATGCTGATCGTGCCCGACACGCGGTTCGACAGGAACAGATGGCGCTTGTCGCCCAGCGCGCGGAAGTTGTGCGCGCCCTTGCCGGTCGGGATGCGTTTGACGCTGGTGCGGGTATGCCAGTCGATCACCTCAACGTAATCGGCGCCCGTCATACCAACCAGCAGGTATTTTTGATCCGTCGTGACCCACACGCCGGCCGGCGCGGAGCCGATGGTCATGCGCCACATCACGGTCTGCGTGGGCAGATCGATGGCCATCACCTCGTTGGAATCCTGCACGGTGATGAACGCGATCTTGCTGTCGGCGGTAAAGGCAATGTGGCTCGGCGTCTTGGCGGCCGGAATTTGCTTGGCGATGGTGAGCGCGTGACCGTCCCAACGATAGATATCAACGCGGTCCAGACGGTTGCCGGTGGTCAGGAACCACTTCTGGTCAGGCGAGAAGCCGATCTGGTACGGGTCATCAATGCGGGGCACGCGCTGTTGAATCTTGCCCGTGACCGGATCAAGGAACACCAGATCGTTGCCGACGGCGTTGGCGACAATCAGCGACTTTTCATCGGGCGTGGCAATCAGGTGGTGCGGCTCCTTGCCGACCGGGAAGGTCTCCAGCACCTTGCGGGTGTCCTTGTCGATCAGTGAGACGCTGGCGTCGCCCGAGTTGAGCACAGTGACGACTTCAGCACGCGCCGCATGCGCTGCCATCAGGGCAGCGGCCGACAGAACGAGTGTGGAGAACCAACGGGAGGCAAACGAGGCGCGCGAGGCAGACATAGCGAGAAGATTCAGCAACTTAGCCAGCCATTTTAACGCCCGCTGTTATGGCGTCGCTGACACAAATCAAAAAAAGAAAGTGGGAACTTTCCCAGCGCCCAGCAATGCACGGCGGGCTACCGCTGCATCGATTCCCATACTTTCTGCAACCGTTTGACCGACATCGGCACCGGTGTGCGCAACTCCTGCGCAAACAGGGCGATGCGCAACTCCTCCAGCATCCAGCGGAATTCCTCCATGCGCGGGTCGCTGCCACCCTGCCCTTGCACGCGCAATGCTTTCTCGGCGCGCTGATATTGCTGGATCAGCGGCGCCATCTCCTGCATGCGCTGCGCGTCGCGCGCCGGGTCGGCCTTGAGCTTGTCGATGCGCAAGGCGATGCCTTTCAGGTAACGCGGGAAGTGCGTCAACTGCGCATACGGCGTCGCCTCGATAAAGCGCTTGTGCATCAGCGTCTTAAGCTGCGCGTCGATATCCGCAGCGGCGGCAGCAAATGGCTTGGCGATCTGCAGCTTGCGCGGCAGTTGCGCGTATTCGGCCAGGATGGCGCCGACCAGCCGGGCAATCTCCTGCGCCAGCAGCGTCAGGCGAGCACGGCTTTCGTCCTTGCGGGCGCCGAAGCTGGCGTCGTCGGTGGGCAGCGGGTCTTGCAGGCAGGCGCGCTCCAACGTGGCGTCCAGAATCTGGTCGCGCAGTTCGTCCTGCGTGCCCAGGTTCATGAACTGGATCGCCATCTGCGACAGGCCGGGGATGTTCTTTTCCAGGTACTTCAGCGGCTCGCGTAGCTGGATCGCGAACAACCGGCGCAGGCCCAGCCGATGGATGCGCGTGGCCTCGGCCGGGTCATCGAAGACTTCCACATCGCAGTGGTCGCCCGCATCCACGAGGGCCGGATAGCCGAACAGCGTCTGGTTGCCTTTGCGGATTTCCAGCAGCTCGGGCAGTTCGCCGAAATTCCATGTCGTGAGACCGGAATACAGCGCCGCATTGGACGGCGCCTCGCCCTTGCCACTGCCCTTTGCGCTCTTGTTCGGCTTGGCGTTCTCTTGCGCACCGAGGACCGCCGCGTCTTTTGCGGCGATCGACTGGAACGTCTGCTGCGCACGTCCACCAAGTTCTGCACGCAGCTGGGCCAGGTTGCGGCCCATGTCGAGCTGGCGACCGTGCTCGTCGATCACCTTGAAGTTCATGAAGTGATGCGCGGGCAGCGTCTCAAGCTTGAAGTCGGCACGCTTGAGCATGATGCCGGTCTGCTCACGCACGTCGGCGATCAGGCGGTCGAGCAAGTCGCCATCGCCCAGCTTCACCCGCGACACGAAGCCCGCCGCGTAATCCGGCAGCGGCACGCAATGGCGGCGCAGCTTCTGCGGCAGGCTCTTGAGCAGCAGATGTACCTTCTCCTTGAGCATGCCGGGCACCAACCATTCGGCGCGCTGCGCGGGCACTTGGTTGAGCGCGTACAGCGGAACCGTGAGCGTCACGCCATCGCGCGGGCTGCCGGGCTCGAAGTGGTACGTCAGGGCCATATCGATGCCGGCAATCGGCAGCACCTTCGGGAACAGGTCCGTCGTGATGCCGGCCGCTTCGTGCCGCATCAGGTCATCGCGATTCAGGTACAGCAGCTTCTGGCCGGCTTTGCCACTGGCGCTGGCGGCCTCGGCATACCAGCGCTCGAACGACACGGTGTTGTAGATGTCGGCCGGAATCTGGCTGTCGTAGAACGCGTAGATCAACTCGTCGTCCACGAGCACATCTTGCCGGCGGGACTTGTGTTCGAGGTTTTCAATCTCGCGCACCAGGCGCTGGTTGTGCGTAAAGAACGGCAGGCGCGTCTCAAACTCGCCGTCGACCAGCGCCCGGCGGATGAACATTTCGCGCGCTTCCTTCGGCTGCATCGGCCCGAAGTGCACGCGGCGCTGCTGGTAGATCGGCAGGCCGTACAGCGTGCCGCGCTCGAAGGCCATCACCTGGCCGGCCTTCTTCTCCCAGTGCGGGTCGCTCCACGACACCTTCAGCAGATGTGCGCCGACCTTCTCGACCCATTCCGGCTCGATGCGCGCGAGCGTGCGGCCGAACAGACGGCTGGTCTCGATCAGCTCGCCGCCCACGACCCACTTGCCCGCCTTGCGCGCGATGACCGAGCCCGGCCACAGGAAGAACTTGATGCCGCGTGCACCGAGGTATTCGCGGCCCTTGCCATCGGCCTCCTCAATGCGCACGCCGATGTTGCCGAGCAACCCCGTCAGCAGCGCCAGATGCAACTGCTCGTAGGTCGGATCGGTTTCGTTGAGCTTCCAACCCTGCTCTGCAACCGTGGTATGCAGTTGCGAATACACATCACGCCACTCGCGCAGCCGCACGTGCGACAGGAAGTGCGAGCGGCACTGGTCCTGCAGCTGCTTGTTCGACTTCTTGTGCGCGACGGCCTCTTCAAACCACTTCCACAGCTTCACCCAGCCGAGGAATTCAGATTTCTCGTCGGCAAACAAACGGTGCGCTTGGTCGGCCTGCTGCTGGAGTTCCTGCGGGCGCTCGCGCGGGTCTTGCACGGACAACGCACTCGCGATGATGAGCATTTCGCGCAGGCACTGGTGGTCGCGCCCGGCCAGGATCATGCGCGCCACACGCGGGTCCAGCGGCAGGCGGGCGACCTGTTTGCCCAGCGGGGTCAGCGCATTCTCGTCGTCGACGGCGCCGAGCTCCTGCAAAAGCTGGTAGCCGTCAGCAATCGCTCGGCCCAGCGGCGGCTCGATGAAGGGGAATTGCTCAACATCCGTCAGCCGCAGCGCCTTCATGCGCAAGATGACCGACGCCAGCGACGAACGCAGAATTTCCGGATCGGTAAAACGCGGCCGCGCGATGAAATCCGATTCCTCGTACAAGCGGATGCACACGCCATCCGCCACCCGGCCGCAACGGCCCGCGCGCTGGTTGGCGGCGGCCTGCGACACCGGCTCGATCTGCAGTTGCTCGACCTTGTTGCGATACGAATAGCGCTTGACGCGCGCCAGCCCCGTATCGACCACGTAGCGAATGCCCGGCACCGTGAGCGAGGTCTCGGCCACGTTGGTCGCCAGCACGATGCGACGCGCATTGGATGGCCGGAACACGCGCTCCTGTTCTTGCACGGACAAGCGCGCAAACAACGGCAGGATCTCGGTATGCGCCGGATGGTGCTTGCGCAACGCCTCGGCGGCTTCACGAATCTCTCGCTCGCCCGGCAGGAAGATCAGCACATCGCCGGAGCCCTCGCGGGCGAGTTCGTCCACCGCATCGACGAGCGCCTCGTAGAGATCGCGCTCCTTGTCCTTCTCGTCGCGCTGAACCGGGCGATAGCGCACCTCCACCGGATACAACCGGCCGCTGACCTCGATGACTGGCGCAGGACCCTTCGGCCCCGCAAAGTGCTCGGCAAAGCGCTGCGCATCGATCGTCGCCGAGGTGATGATCACCTTCAGGTCGGGCCGGCGCGGCAGGAGCTGCTTGAGGTAGCCGATCAGGAAGTCGATGTTGAGGCTGCGCTCGTGCGCCTCGTCGATGATGATCGTGTCGTAGGCGCGCAGCAGCGGATCGTTCTGCGTTTCGGCCAGCAGGATGCCGTCGGTCATCAGCTTGACCGACGCGCCGGCCGACAGCGCATCGTTAAAGCGCACCTGATAGCCCACGTGTTCGCCCACCGGCGTGCCGATCTCCTGCGCGATGCGCTTGGCCGTCGATGTGGCGGCAATCCGGCGCGGTTGCGTATGGCCGATCAACCCGGTACCGCCCGCCCCGATACCCCGCCCGATCGACAGGCAGATCTTCGGCAACTGCGTGGTCTTGCCCGAGCCGGTTTCGCCCGAGACGATCACCACCTGGTTGGCGGTGATGGCCTCAGCAATCTCGTCGCGGCGGGCCGAAACCGGCAGCGCCTCAGGAAACGTGATTGGCGGGACGCGGTTGGCGCGTGCGCGACGGGCTTCCAGCGCGGCGGCGAGCTCTTCCGGCGTCGGTTTCGGGCGGCGCTGAGGACGACCATTTCCACCACTGCCAGCGCCGGGCCTGCGCTCGGGCGATGGGGTGTCTTTCGGCGATTTCGGGGAGGGTGCCGCCGGGCGTGGCCGGGACGGCTGGGCATGGGAATCTGACATCGGGCGGGATTATAATCCGCGCATCTTTCCTCGCGCCGGCCCGCGCCCCGTGCCGTTTTCCCTCCTCCGCCCGTGACCGCTCGTTCCTCCGCCCCCGCCCCCGGTGTTTCGCTGGTGGCGCACACGCCTGCCCCCGTCGACGTCGCCCCGATTCCGCCCACCGCCGAGCAGCGGCAGTTCGTCGATTGGCTGCGCGAGGTGGCACCGTACATCCATGCCTTCCGCGACAAGACCTTCGTGATCGGCTTTGGTGGCGAGCTGGTCAAGGCCGACATGCTCGGCTGGCTGGTCAACGACCTCGCCCTGCTGCACGCCATGGGCATGCGCATCGTGCTGGTGCACGGCTCGCGCCCGCAGGTGGAAGAACAGCTCGCGCTGCGCAACGTGCAAACCCAGTTCGTGGATGGCGTGCGGGTGACGGACGCCGCCGCGCTGGAATCCGCCAAGGAAGCCTCGGGCGAATTGCGCCTGGATATCGAAGCCGCCTTCAGCCAGGGCTTGCCCAACACGCCGATGGCGGGCGCACGCATGTCGGTCGTGTCGGGCAACTTTGTGACGGCGCGGCCGGTTGGCATCGTCAATGGCGTGGATTTCCAGCATACGGGGCTGGTGCGCAAGATCGATGCGGAGTCGATCCAGCATTCGCTGGCCAACCGCAAGATCGTGCTGCTCTCGCCGCTGGGCTTCTCGCCCACGGGGCAGGCGTTCAACCTGTCGATGGAAGACGTGGCCGCCAACACCGCCACGGCGCTCAAGGCCGACAAGCTGATCTTCATCACCGAGCTGCCGGGCATCATGGACCGCGTGGGCAAGCTGCAGCAGGACCTGTCGATGGAAACGGCCATCGAGCGCCTGCGCGACGGCAGCCTGTCGCACGACACAGCCTATTACTTGCAGCACATCGTCAAGGCCATGCGTGGCGGCGTGCGCCGGGCACATGTGATCCCGTTTGCGCTGGACGGCAGCATCCTGCTGGAGCTGTTCCTGCACGACGGCGTGGGCACCATGGTGTCGCACACCGATCTGGAATACCTGCGCGAAGCCACGCTGGACGACGTGGGCGGCATCGTCTCGCTGATCGAACCGTTGGAAGCCGACGGCACGCTGGTGCCGCGCGAGCGCCGGCTGCTGGAGCGCGACATTGCCAACTTCTCGGTCATCGAGCACGACGGCATCATCTTTGGCTGCGTGGCGCTGTATCCGTACCCGAAGGACGGCATGGCCGAAATGGCCTGCCTGATCGTCTCCCCCGACAGCCAGGGCACCGGCGACGGCGAACGCCTGCTCAAGCACACCGAAGTTCGCGCCCGCGCGTTGGGGCTCAAGCGGTTGTTCGTGCTCACCACGCGGACGGAGCACTGGTTCCTCAAGCGTGGCTTTGTGCGCGCCAGCGTGGATGATCTGCCGGAAGACCGCCGCAAGCTGTACAACTGGCAACGGCGTTCGATGGTGCTGATGAAGAAGCTGTAAATCCCCGGCCGCCGTCGTGGAATCCGAGCCCGGCGGCGTGCGGCCTTTACAATACCGGCACCTGCGCCGCGCTAGAGCGGCGCTTCCGCCACACAAGAGGAATCCCCATGGCCCGCATGGTCCACTGCATCAAGCTCGACAAAGAAGCCGAAGGCCTCGACTTCCCGCCCCTGCCCGGCGAACTGGGCAAGAAGATCTGGCAAAGCGTCTCAAAGGAAGCCTGGGCCGGCTGGCTCAAGCACCAGACCATGCTGATCAACGAAAACCGCCTGAACATGGCGGATACGCGTGCGCGCCAGTACCTGCTCAAGCAGACCGAGAAGTACTTCTTTGGTGAAGGCGCCGACCAGGCTTCGGGCTACGTGCCGCCGCCGTCGGCCTGATCTGCCAACCCCAGCAAAAAAGCCGTTCAGCGCAAACTGAACGGCTTTTTTGCTTCTGGGTTGCTTCTGGGCGCTCGCCCGACGCTTAGGCCAGTACGGCAGCCCCGTCCAGCTTGAAGATCGCCACGGCGCGGCGCAGCGCATCAGCCTGATCCGCCATGGCTTGCGCGGCGGCTGACGCCTCCTCCACCAGCGCGGCGTTCTGCTGCGTCACCTCCTCGATCTGCCCAACGGCGATGTTCACCTGCTCGATACCGGTGCTCTGCTCCGCCGAGGCCGAGGAGATTTCCGTCACGATCTGCGTCACGCGGTGCACGGAGGTGACGATGTCGTCGATGATGCCGCCGGCTTCCTGCACCAGCCTCGCTCCCGCCTCCACGCGCTCGGTCGATTGACCGATCAGTCCCTTGATCTCCTTGGCCGCCGACGCACTGCGTTGCGCCAGCGTACGCACCTCGCCTGCCACCACGGCAAAGCCGCGGCCCTGCTCGCCGGCGCGCGCGGCTTCCACTGCTGCATTCAGCGCCAGGATGTTGGTCTGGAACGCAATGCTGTCGATCACGCCGATGATCTCACCGACCTTGCTGGAGCTCTCCGAGATGCCCTGCATGGTCTGCACCACATCGCTCATCACCTGACCGCCACGCGCAGCCGTATCCGACGCGTGCCCGGCCAGCTTGGAGGCCTGCACCGCGCTCTCCGAATTGCGACGCACGGTGGAAGTCAGCTCACCCATGTTGGCAGCGGTCTCCTCCAGCGAGGCCGCCTGCTCTTCCGTACGCGATGACAGGTTCAGGTTGCCCGAAGCAATCTGCGAGCTGGCGGAAGCCACGCCCTCGGCGTTGTGGCGCACTTCGCTCACCACCTTGGCGAGGCTGCGCTGCATATCCTTGAGCGCGGTGAGCAACTGGCCGATTTCGTCCGTGCCGTGCGCCTCAAACTGCTGGGCCAGATCGCCATGCGAGACGGCGCTCGCAACATCCACCGCACGCGACAGCGGCCGCGTGATCGAGCGGCTGAACAGAAACGCGCCGCCCAACCCCAAGCCGAATGCCGCCAGCATCAGCACCACGCTGACCACCAGTGCAGTGTGCGCAGCCTCGGCAGTCTTGGCTGACACGACTTTGCTCTCTGCGGCAATCTCCCTGGCGGCCTCATCGAGCAAACGTGCCGGCTCGCGGTCCACGCCGGCCACAACCTTGTCGCCCACCGTCGGATCAAACGACGCTGCCACGAACATGTCGTGGCCCTTGCGATAGCCCTTGCCCATCTCTGCGTGCGCCGCTGCAAATTGGGTGATCAGGTCGCGGCTCTTGCCGGCCGGCAGCGACGCCTGCAGCGCCTTCGCCTGGTCGGCCACGGTCTGTTCACGCTGAAGGAAAGCGCCCCAGTATTTGTCCAGCTTGTTCGGGTCTTCACCGCGCAGCAGGGTGTCCTTCCACTCCTGCACCTGCGTCTTGAAGGTGACGAGCATATTCGTCACCGCACGTTCGTCAGCCACGCGCGCCTGCACGGTCGTGTTGTATTCGACGATGGAGTGATTGAGGGACGCAATGCCGTAGATGGCCCCGGCAAACATCAACAGCAATGCGGCGGCAAAGGCCAGGGGGAGTTTGAGAGCAAGTTTCATCGTGTTCCGGGTAAGACGACTGCGCAGGCAACATCGCGTGCATCCTGTTCTTGTCATGCGCGCAATGCGGGCGGCGTCTGAGCCACCGCGTCCGTCTTATCGGCCACTTGACGCGCTACTTAATGCTGTTTTTAGCAACATGCACATCGCAAACGCTCAACCGCTGTGAATGTGATTTTCCTGCCGCACAAAAAAAGACCGCCCAAGCAGTGAGCGGTCTTTGCCTTGGCATATGCAGCGCACTACTTTGCGGTCGACAACACCTCCGTAGCGCGATCCACCGCATGCGGCGTGCGGCGCGCATTGGCAAGGCGGATGGCGTCGTAATACGCCGCCGCCGGCGGACGCTTCAGGTACTGCCCCGCGCCGCGCACGGCACGCAGGTCGCCATTGGCCCAGGCCAGCGCGCCCCGTGTGAGCGTATGGGTGGCCACGCCGCGCACCGTCATCCCTTCGAAGATGTTGAAGTCCACCTTCTGGTGATGCGTCTTCACGGAAATCGTCTTGGTGCCCGCCGGGTCCCACACCACCAGATCGGCATCCGCACCGGGCTGCACTGCGCCCTTGCGCGGATACAGGTTGAAGATCTGCGCAGCGTTGGTCGAGGTAATGCGCACAAACTCGTTGGGCGTGATGCGGCCCGCGTTGACGCCGTGATGCCACAGGATGGACAGGCGGTCCTCAATGCCGCCGCAGCCGTTCGGGATCTTGGTGAAGTCCTCTCGGCCCATCGCTTTTTGCGAAGCGCAGAACGTGCAATGGTCCGTGCCAGTGGTGTGCAGTTGGCCGGCCTGCAGCCCACGCCACAGCGCCTCACGATGCTCGGCCGAGCGAAACGGCGGGCTCATGACATGGGCGGCGGCACGCGTCCAATCCGGGTCGCGGTACACCGCTTCGTCGATCACCAGATGGCCCGGCAGTACCTCGCCGAACACACGCAGGCCTTCGTTGCGCGCGCGGGCAATCACGTCCACCGCATCCTTGGCCGACACATGCACGATGTACACCGGCACGCCCAGCACCTGGGCGATGCGGATGGCGCGGTTGGCCGCCTCGCCCTCCACCTCGGGCGGGCGCGACAGCGGATGCGCCTCCGGCCCCGTGATGCCGCGCGCAAGCAACTGGCGCTGGAGCTGGAAGACGAGTTCGCCGTTTTCCGCGTGCACGGTGGGCAACGCGCCCAGTTCGAGCGAGCGCGAGAAGCTGTTCACCAGGATCTCGTCGTCGGCCATGATCGCGTTCTTGTAGGCCATGAAGTGCTTGAAGCTGGAGACGCCGTGCTCGTGCACGAGCGTTCCCATATCGCGATGCACGGACTCGTCCCACCATGTCACAGCAACGTGGAAGCCGTAGTCGGCGGCGGCCTTCTCGGCCCAGCCGCGCCATTCGCGAAAGGCGTCCATCAGCGGCTGGCGCGGGCTGGGGATCACGAAGTCGATGATGCTGGTGGTGCCGCCTGCCAGACCCGCCGCCGTGCCGGTAAAGAAATCGTCGCTGGCCGTGGTGCCCATGAAGGGCAGCTCCATGTGCGTGTGCGGGTCGATGCCGCCGGGCATGACGTATTGCCCGTGCGCATCAATGACCGTGGCGCCGGCCGGCGCGTCGATCTGCGCCGCCACCTGCAGGATGGTGCCGCCACTCTCTGGGCTGGCGCAGAGCACGTCGGCACGCCAGGTGCGGTCTGCATCGATGACCGTGCCGCCACGGATCAAGGTCGTCATGTCGCTGTCTCCTTGTGGGTTGTATGGGTGCGCAGTTGGATGAAGTTCAGGCACTCGCCACACTGGCGCTCGGGCTGCCGCGCAGCTTCATCCACGCGCTGTAAACCAGCGCCGCCAGCACGAGGCCAACGAACCACGCGTACGTGTAGAGCGTATTGAAGAACGCCGGCACGTTCGGGAACGCGCTCGGAAACGCGGTATGCAGAAAACCCGGCAGGTTAGGCAGCACGCCCACAGCCAGCGCGACGACCGCGCCGAGGTTCCAGCCGCCGGTGTAGGTGTATTCACCGTGCTCATCGAACAGCTCGCGCGCGTTCAGGCGCGTGCCGCGGATGAGGAAGTAGTCGACCATCATGATGCCGGCCACCGGCCCCAGCAGCGCGGAATAGCCCACCAGCCACGTGAAGATGTAGCCCTCCGACGTGGCCAGAATCTTCCACGGCATCATCACGATGGCGATGGTGGCCGTGATCAGCCCGCCCGTCTTGTACGAAATGCCCTTGGGCCACAGGCTGGAAAAATCGTATGCGGGCCCGACTAGGTTCGCTGCCAGGTTGCAGCACATGGTGTCCAGCGTGAGGATGATGAGCGCAACGCCCACGCCGATGCCGGTCATGCGGCTGGTCAGGTCGATCGGGTCCCAGATGGCCTTGCCGTAGATGACCACGGTGGCCGACGTGACCACCACCGAGATGACCGACAGCAGCGCCATCGGAATCGGCAAGCCGATCGACTGGCCGATGATCTGGTCGCGCTGCGATTTGGCAAAGCGCGTGAAGTCCGGAATGTTCAGCGCCAGCGTCGCCCAGAAGCCCACCATGGCCGTGAGGCTCGGCCAGAACGTTGCCCAGAACTGGCCGGCCTTCTTGCCGCCGGCCACGAACTGCGACGGTGTGGAGAGCATCGAGCCCGCACCACCGGCCTTGGACGTGGCCCACCACACCAGCACGATGCACATCACGATCTTGATGGGGGCGGACCAGCTTTCCAGCCAGCGGATCGAATCGGTACCGTGCAGGATGAAGTAAAGCTGCAGCGCCCAGAACAACAGAAAGCACGCAAGCTGCCCGCCTGAGATGTCGAGAAACGGTAGCGGCGCGCCGTGCAGTGCATTGCCCGTCAGGATGTTGGCCAACGTATAGATGGCACTGCCGCCCAGCCACGTCTGGATGCCATACCAGCCGCACGCAACGATGGCGCGCAGCAGCGCCGGCAGCTTCGCCCCCTGCGTACCGAACGATGTGCGCACCAGCACCGCATATGGAATCCCATGCTTAGCGCCCGCGTGGCCGATCAACAGCATCGGCACCAGCACGATGGCGTTGCCCAGCAGCACCGTCGCCACCGCCTGCCACGGCGACATGCCCTGCTCCGTCAACCCCGCGGCCAGCATGTACGAGGCGATGTTCATCACCATGCCGACCCACAGTGCCGCAAAGTGGTACCACTTCCACGTGCGCTGGGCCACACCGGTGGGCGCCAGATCGTCGTTGTAAAGACTGCTGCCGGCCGCGAGTGGATCGGCGGAGTGCGCTGCCTGCTTCATTGAAAGACCTCCACGGGTTGATGGCGCGCTCTGCGGCGCGCGTCAGGCTCATTTGTAGGAATCAAAACCGGTCAGCACAAGCAGGATCACGCTGCCTTGGCCGCAGGCGCAGGCTCTGTGGCACCGACGTCGGGCGCGCTTGCCACCACGCGCGCCGGGTTGTTCGGATGCGTGGTCCAGTTGGCGTAGTCGCCCGCGTCCACACGCTCCATCGTGATGCATTGCTCGACGGGGCAGACATGCATGCATAAATTGCACCCGACGCATTCGGCGTCGATCACCTCGAAGTGGCGCTTGCCCTCTTTCTCGCGCGTGATGGCCTGGTGCGACGTGTCTTCGCAGGCGATATGGCACAGGCCGCATTGGATGCAGCGATCCTGGTCGATGCGCGCCTTGATGTCGTACTTCAGGTTCAGGTACTTCCAGTCCGTCACATTGGGCACGGCGCGGCCCCGGATGTCGTCCAGCGTGGCGTAGCCCTTCTCGTCCATCCAGTTGGCCAAGCCGTCGGCCATGTCCTGCACGATGCGAAAACCGTAATGCATGGCCGCCGTGCACACCTGCACGCTGCCCGCGCCGAGCACGATGAACTCCGCCGCATCGCGCCAGTTGGAAATACCGCCGATACCCGAGATCGGCAGATTGGGCGTCTGCGTATCGCGGGCGATCTCGGCCACCATGTTCAGCGCGATCGGCTTGACGGCGGGGCCGCAGTAGCCGCCGTGGGTGCCTTTGCCGTCCACGGTGGGCATCGGCGCCATCTGGTCCAGGTCGACCGCCACGATGGAGTTGATCGTGTTGATGAGCGACACGCCATCTGCCCCGCCCTTATAGGCCGCACGCGAGCCCAAACGGATGTCGGTGATGTTGGGCGTGAGCTTCACCAGGCACGGCAGCTTGGTGGTCTCTTTCACCCAGCGGGTCACCATCTCCACATACTCCGGCACTTGGCCGACCGCCGCGCCCATGCCCCGCTCGCTCATGCCGTGCGGGCAGCCGAAATTGAGCTCGACCGCATCGGCACCGGTGTCTTCCACCATCGGCAGGATCCACTTCCAGTCGCTCTCATTGCACGGCACCATCAGCGAGACAATCAGCGCACGATCCGGCCAGTCGCGCTTGACTTGCGCAATCTCTCGCAGGTTCACATCCAGCGGACGATCGGTGATCAGCTCGATGTTGTTCAGCCCCGCGATACGCTGGCCATTCCATTGCACCGCGCCGTAGCGCGAGCTGACGTTGACCACATGCGGGTCAAGCCCCAACGTCTTCCACACCACCCCGCCCCAGCCCGCTTCAAACGCGCGGTTCACGTTGTAGGCCTTGTCGGTGGGCGGCGCGGAAGCCAGCCAGAAGGGGTTCGGCGATTTAATGCCGGCAATCGTGCAGCGCAAGTCAGCCATGTTCGGCTCCGTGGAAAGTGGTGTTCGGGGGTGCGGCTCAGGCCGCCTTGGCCGTGAGGCTTGCCAGATAAGCGTCGATGGAGGCGGCGGCAACCTTGCCGTCCTGCACGGCCTGCACCGTCAGGTCGACGCCACCCGTGGCTGCGCAGTCGCCACCGGCCCACACGTCAGGCAAGGTGGTGCGCCCGCCTGCGTCCACGGCGATGCGGCTGCCGTCAACGGTCAGCAGTTCGCCATCCACGCCAATCGGCACCAGTGTCTGGCCGATGGCCTTGAGCACCATGTCGGCATCGACCGTAAAGCGTTCGCCTGCTTCACCCGAGCACTCGAACTCCACGCCGATCACCTGCCCGCCCTGCCCAATCAAGCGCACCGGCTTGGCGTGCGTGATGAGGGTGACGCCATTCTTCTGCGCGAATTCGCGCTCAGCCCAGGTGGCGCTCATCGACTCGACACCGCGCCGGTAGACCATCGTCACCGTCGTCGCGCCGAGCTTGTGGCTTTGCACGGCAGCATCCACGGCGGTGTTGCCGCCGCCGATGACCACCACGCGCCGGCCGACCGGCACGGTTTCCAGCGCAGCGGCTTGGCGCACCTGCTCAATGAAATCGACGGCGTTCATCACGCCCGACAGGTCTTCGCCTTCCAGCGCCAACGCCCGCACGCCACCCAGGCCCATCGCCAGGAACACGGCATCGTGCTGCTTGCGCAACGCATCGAGCGACATGTCGCCGCCCAAGACCACGCCGGTCTTCAGTTCAATGCCGCCGACCGACAGCAGCCACGCCACCTCGCGCTGCGCAAAATCGTCGACGGTCTTGTAGGCGGCAATGCCGTACTCGTTCAAGCCACCCGGCTTGGCATGCGCGTCGAACAGCGTGACGCGGTGCCCGGCCAACGCCAGCCGATGCGCGCACGCCAGCCCCGCCGGCCCAGCACCGACAACGGCGACATGGCGGCCGGTTTCTGGCGCCCGCTTGAAAAGCGGCACACCCTTGGCCATCGCCCAATCCGTGGCATGACGCTGCAACGCGCCAATCGCCACAGGCTGCGCATCCTGATCGTTGCGCACGCATGCGCCTTCACACAGGATCTCGGTCGGGCACACCCGCGCGCACATCCCGCCGAGCGGGTTGGCGGAGAGGATGTCCACCGCCGCGCCCTTCAGGTTGCCGTTGCCGATCTTGCGGATGAAGCTGGGGATGTCGATCTGCGTCGGACACGCTTGCACGCAGGGGGCGTCGTAGCAGTAGTGACAGCGGCTGGCCGCAGCCGCCGCAGCGGTGGGATCGAGCAACGGCGCGATGTCGGCAAACTCGCACGACAACTGCTCCGGCGACAGACGGTGCGCGGCAATATCGCCCGTTTCCTTGATAGCCATGGTGGCTCCTTCTTCCGTGTGAGGACACAGCCGTGCCCGCCGGCCTCACACAGGCGAGGTCGGGACGGCTTTCGTTTTGGGGTGATGCGACAGCGACTACGGTTGCGCTATGAAGCGGGCTCGGATGCGCGCGAGAGCATCGCGTGCAGCAGAACATTCGCGCCGGCCTCGATCCACTCGGGCGTGGCGTCTTCGATCTCGTTGTGGCTGATGCCGTCCACGCACGGCACGAACACCATCGACGTGGGCGCCACCTGCGCCAGATAGCACGCATCGTGGCCCGCGCCGGACACCATGTCGCGGTGCGAATAGCCAAAGCGCTCTGCCGCCGCACGCACGGATGCCACACACGCGGCATCGAACTTGACGGGCTCGTAGTAGAAGATCTGCTCGAGCTGCGTTTCCAGCCCGATGCCCTGGGCGATCTTGGCGACGCCCTCGCGCAGCGCGGCGTCCATCTTCGCGAGCACCGCATCCTCCGGATGCCGGAAATCGACCGTGAAGAACACACGCCCCGGAATCACGTTGCGCGAGTTCGGGTGCACCTGCATCATGCCGACCGTCGCGCAGGCAAACGGCGCGTGGTCCAGCCCGATGCGGTTGACCAGATCGACCACGCGTGCGGCGCCCAACAGCGCGTCGCGGCGGCGCGGCATGGGTGTCGGGCCGGCGTGGGCCTCCTGGCCCGTCAGCGTGATCTCGTACCAGCGTTGGCCTTGCGCATCCGTCACCACACCGATGGTTTTCTGCTCGGCCTCCAGAATCGGCCCCTGCTCGATATGCAACTCGAACGCGGCGTGCAGCTTGCGGCCCCCGCACGGCACATCGCCCGCATAGCCGATCCGCTTGAGTTCTTCGCCGATGGTCTTGCCGTCCACGTCCTTGCGCGAGAGGCCGTATTCCAGCGTGAAGACACCCGCAAACACGCCCGAGGCCACCATCGCCGGCGCAAAGCGCGAGCCTTCTTCGTTGGTCCAGATCACGACCTCGATCGGGTGCTCGGTCTCGATGCCATGGTCGTTCAGGCTGCGAATCACCTCCAGCCCGCCGAGCACGCCATAGATGCCATCAAAGCGGCCGCCGGTCGGCTGTGAGTCCGCATGCGAACCGGTCATCACAGGCAGCGCATCCGGGTTGCGCCCGGCGCGTCGCATGAACACGTTGCCCATCTGATCGACCGTCACCGTGCAGCCGGCCTCCTTGGCCCAGCCGACGATGAGATCGCGCCCCTGCTTATCGAGATCGGTCAGCGCAAGCCGGCAGACACCACCCTTGGGTGTCGCGCCGATCTTCGCTACCGTCATCAGGCTGTCCCACAATCGCTTGCCGTTGACCCGGATCGACGTATCAAGCCGGGCCGTTTCCAACGCTTCGGGTGCTGCACTCATTGCGTGTCGCTCCTTTGGGGTCCGCCATGCCGGCCTGCCGGTCACACCCATGCGGTGCAGCGGCGGCCGTGTTTTGGGGCATCTCCGCACGCGGGCGGTGCATGCGGATGGTGTCGTCTCGGGCAGTGTTTTCGGAGTCCTCCTCGCCAACGCAATCCTGTCCGAATGGACAGGTTGTAGACGAGGATTCCTGTCAAATCAATGTCTTTCGCAGACGGGCTTTTAAAGCGAGAAGCGTGCCATTGCGGCGCAGCATGAAGAGTTCGCCCTCACGGTCGAGAGATGCCGTGCTGCCATCGCAGCGACTAGAATGAGGCGCAGCGCGGCATCCCCTGCGCAGACACGCCGCACGAGACCACCATGCGAGACGACCCAGCCGCAGCCGCACCCTCCGACAACACCGAAACCGCAACGCCAATGCGGCGGCGCAAGGCGCATATCCGCGCCTCGAACGAAGCGCATCTGCTGGCCTGCGCCGAAGCGGTGTTTGCCGAACGTGGACTCGAAGGCGCGAGCACCGCCATGATTGCCGAGCGCGCCGGCTTGCCCAAGGCGAATCTGCACTACTACTTTCCGACCAAGCTGGCGCTGTACAAGCGGGTGCTCGAAGATCTGTTTGAAGACTGGCACCGCGCGGCCAACTCGTTTGAAGACAGCGACGATCCCGCCGAGGCCATCAGCAGCTACGTGCGCGCCAAGATGGAGTTGTCACGCCGCCGGCCATTGGGCTCCAAGGTCTGGGCCAACGAGATCATCCACGGCGCGGAACATATGCAGGACATCCTCGCGCAGCGCGTCAAACCGTGGTTCGACACGCGCGTGCAGGTCATCGACACCTGGATCGCACGCGGACAACTCGCGCCCGTCGACGCAGAAACGCTGATGTACCTGATCTGGTCGACCACCCAGCACTACGCCGATTTCGAAGCGCAGATCCGCGCGCTCTCAGGCAAACGCGCGCTCACGCAAAAGGCCTTTGCCGAGCGCACCGAGGAAGTCGTGCAGCTGGTGCTGCGCGCGTGCGGTGTCGCGTCACCCGGCGTGCACGAGGGTGAGCCGGGCGACTAAGGCAATCAATACGAGGCTCAAAAGCAAACATGCCGCTCAGCGTGAACTGAACGGCATGTTTGTTTGGTGCCTGGTGGCGGTGTAGCGGTCAGAAATCGCGACGCTGTACGCCCGCTTCCGTACCCAGCAGCAGCACGTTGGCACCGCGCTTGGCAAACAGGCCCACGGTGACCACGCCCGGGATGTCGTTGACCACCGATTCGAGTCCCTTCGGATCGGCAATGCGCGACCCCACCACGTCGAGGATCACATTGCCGTTGTCGGTCTTGTAGATCTGCCCTTCCTTGGTCATGCGCAGACGCGGCTGACCGCCCAGCGCAGCCAGTTGGCGCGCCACGGCGGCACGTGCCATCGGCACCACTTCCACCGGCAGCGGGAATGCGCCCATCGTCTCGACCAGCTTGCTGCCATCGGCAATGCAGACGAACGTCTTGGCGACCGATGCGACGATCTTCTCGCGCGTGAGCGCACCGCCGCCGCCCTTGATCATCGCGCCCGAAGCGTCGATCTCGTCAGCGCCGTCCACGTACACAGGGATGGCGTCGACTTCATTCAGATCCAGCACCGTGAAGCCGTGACCCTGCAGGCGGCGCGTCGAAGCCTCCGAGCTGGACACCGCGCCGGCAAAGCGTGCCTTGTGCGACGCCATCGCGTCGATGAACAGGTTGGCCGTCGAACCGGTGCCGACACCCAGTACCGCGCCCTCGGGCACGTTGGCCAATACGTAATCTGCGGCGGCCTGTGCCACCAGTGCCTTCAGTTCATCCTGCGTCATCGCAAACACCCCAAGAAACCGGTCGGAATCGGAAAACCCGGTAGTGTACCGGATCAATACGATGGCTCCCGGCCGGCTGGCGGAGCCAAACCCGCGGAGTACAATCGACTCATCCTTCCACCTCCAGCGCAACGCTGGAACGTACCACGGACTCGCTTCATGACTCAGCTCGATCAACTCAAGCAGTTCACCACCGTTGTCGCCGACACGGGCGATTTCCAGTCGATGCGCGCCTACGCGCCGCACGACGCGACCACCAACCCATCGCTGATCCTGAAGGCCGTGCAAAAGGCCGAATACCGCCCGCTGCTGGAACAAGCCGTGCGCGATGCGCGTAGTAACAGCGTGGAAGACATCATCGATGCCGTGCTCGTGGCATTCGGCTGCGAGACCCTCTCGATCATCCCGGGTCGCGTGTCGACCGAAGTCGATGCGCGTTTGTCGTTCGACACCGAGGCGACCGTCGCTAAGGCCAAGCACCTGATCGCGCTGTACGAAGCACGCGGCGTGGCACGTGAGCGTGTGCTGATCAAGATTGCATCGACGTGGGAAGGCATTCGCGCGGCCGACCAGCTTCGCGCCGAAGGTATCCGCTGCAACATGACGCTGCTGTTCTCGCTGGCGCAAGCCGTGGCATGCGCGGAAGCGGGCGTGCAGCTCATCTCGCCGTTCGTCGGCCGCATTTACGACTGGTACAAGAAAGACGCCGGCGCCAACTGGGACCCAGTCGCCCAAGGCGGTGCGAATGACCCGGGTGTGCAGTCCGTCCTGCGCATCTACAACTACTATAAGAAGTTCGACTACGCGACCGAGGTGATGGGCGCGAGCTTCCGCAATGTGTCGCAGATCGTCGAACTGGCTGGCTGCGACCTGCTCACCATCAGCCCGGACCTGCTCGCCCAGTTGCAGCAATCCGATGCGCCGGTCGAGCGCAAGCTCTCGCCGGACAACGCCAATGCCGCCAACATCGTGCGCCTGCCCGCCGACGAGAAATCGTTCCGCTGGCACATGAACGCCGATGCCATGGCCACCGAAAAGCTGGCCGAAGGCATCCGCCTGTTTGCTGCGGATGCGGTTAAATTGGAAGCGTTGATTGAGCCGCTGCGCGTAGCGGCTTAAAAAGAAGGCGGTGCCTTACCCCAGCATGGCGGGCAAGCACACGCCCGCCGGCTGGTGGATCACCAGGTCGGCCGTTCCATCCAGCGCGCTCGGCTCCGGATTCACGACGATCACCTTGGCGCCGTGGTCCTTCGCAAGACCCGGCAATCCGGCCGCCGGATACACCATGCCGGACGTGCCCACCACCAGGCATACGTCACACGTGTTGGCCGCCTCTTCGGCGCGGTAGTTCGCCACCAGCGGAAGCTGTTCACCAAACCACACCACGCCCGGACGCAGCATCGCGCCGCATGTCGCACAACGCGGCGGCCTGCCCGGCTCGGCCGTCGCCACATCACATTTACCGCAGCCGCCCAGCCATTTGTCGACGAACAGGTTGCCGTGCAGCTCGATCACGCCTTCGCTGCCGGCACGTTGATGCAGGCCGTCGACGTTCTGTGTGACGACCGTCACTGTCTTGCGCTTGGCCAAGGCGGCAATCGCCAGATGAGCAGGATTCGGCTGGGCCTGCAGCACACGTTCGCGGCGCTCCTGGTACCAGTCCCACACCATGCGCGGGTGCTTGCGGTAGGCAGCCTCGGTCGCCATGTCTTCGGGCTTGAACTTCTCCCACAAGCCCGTGAGCGCATCACGGAACGTGGCCACGCCGGATTCCGCCGACACCCCCGCGCCGGTCAGCACCATGATGCGGTCTGCAGACTCAATCCAGGCACGTGCCTGCGCCAACGCAGCCGCGTCAGGCGCAGCCGTCGGTTCGACAGACATCACTTCTTGGCCGGTGCGGCTGCGCGTTGACGCACCGCCTCGAACAGGCAAACGCCGCTGGCCACCGACACGTTCAGGCTTTCCACGCTACCTGCCATGGGGATGCTGACCAGCGCGTCACACGTCTCGCGCGTGAGACGGCGCATGCCCTCGCCTTCAGCGCCCATCACGATGGCGATCGGGCCCTTGAAGTCAGCTTGGTAGAGATCCTGCTCAGCTTCATCCGCCGTGCCGATCACCCACACACCGCGCTCCTGCAGCTCGCGCAGCGTGCGCGCCAGGTTGGTCACGGTGATGTAGGGAACGGTCTCGGCAGCGCCGCTGGCTACCTTGGCCACCGTGGTGTTGATGCCGACGCTGCGATCCTTGGGAGCGATCACGGCATGTGCGCCGGCTGCATCGGCCACGCGCAGGCAAGCGCCTAGGTTATGCGGATCGGTCACGCCATCGAGCACGAGCAGCAGCGGCGTGCCCTCAATACCGTCGAGCAGTTCGTCGAGATTGAGCGCCAGCGACAACGACTCTGCCTTGGCAACCACACCCTGATGGCGGTCGGTGCCAGCGATACCGCGCAGACGTTCGTTATCAGCCGGAATCAGGCGCACGCCGGCAGCTTCCGCCGCCTTCAGGAAATCCTGCATGCGGCGGTCGCGGCGGTTGGCCTCGAAATAGATTTCGTCGATCGACTTTGCGCCGTGGCGCAGTCGGGCGGTCACGGCATGGAAGCCGATGAGGAGCTTGGATTTAGACATGGCGCGATTGTACCCGTCTGCCCTCGCTCCTCAGCGGTTTTCCAGGGGGGGGTCAGCGCCCCTTGGACTTCCGCGGCGCCTTGGCCGGCGCCTTGCGTGCAGTGGTCTTGGCACCGCCCTTGGGCTTGGGCGCACGCGTTGCCTGCCTTTTGCGGGCCGGCTTGGCATGCGCATGACCCGGCGGCTGTGCACGCGAGCCCGGCTCGAACACCGGCTGCTCTTCGAAGACGCGGTCGAGCGTCTCGTCGAACGATTCCTCCGGCTTGGCCGTACCACCCAGCAGCGCCGCCAACTGCCGCGGCTTCTTGCGGCCGACCGGCGGCGCGGGCGTAGCAACAGCGGGCTGGCGGCCTGCCGCGGCTTCCGGTGCCCCTGCCACCTTCGTCGGCCGCAGCGCCTTGGCCGACGGCTCCTGAATCAGGCGGAAGTCCATCTTGCGTGCATCCAGATCCACGCGCAGCAACTGCACACGCACGCGGTCGGTCAGGCGGTAGCGGATGCCCGTACGCTCGCCGCGCAGCTCGTTGCGGGCTTCGTCGTACTGGAAGTAGTCGCTGCCCAGTTCGGTCACATGCACCAGGCCCTCCACGTACAGCTCGTCGAGCTGCACGAAGATGCCGAACGAGGTGACCGCACTGACCGTGCCCGAGAACTCGTTGCCGAGCTTGTCGCGCATGAAGTAGCACTTGAGCCAGGCCTCGACATCGCGCGAGGCCTCGTCCGCGCGGCGCTCGTTGGCCGAGCAATGCACACCCAGCTCATGCCAGATCGCCTCGGCCTTGGCCTTATTGACGATTGCGGCCGGCACGCCCTTTTCGGCTTCCGCCTGCAGGCGGCGCGCCTTGGGCGACAGTGCGCTGTTCAGCTGCACGCCCGGCGCCAGCGCCGGCACATAGCGCGTGCGCTGCAGGATCGCCTTGATGGAGCGGTGCACCAGCAAGTCCGGATAGCGGCGGATCGGGCTGGTGAAGTGCGCATAGGCCGGGTACGCCAGACCAAAGTGACCGATGTTGTCCGGGCTGTAGACCGCCTGCTGCATCGAGCGCAGCAGCATGGTCTGCAGCATCGGCGCATCGGGGCGCGCGGCGATCTTTTCCATCACCTCCGCGTAGTCAGACGCCTGGGGTTTGTCGCCACCACCCAGCGTCAGGCCGCTGGTCTTCAGGAAGGCGCGCAGTGCTTGCAGCTTTTCTTCCGTCGGGCCCGCGTGCACGCGGTACAGCGCCGGATGTTTGTACTTCTCCAGCATCTCGGCCGCACAGACGTTGGCCGTCAGCATGCACTCCTCAATCAGCCGGTGCGCATCGTTGCGCGTGCGCGGCAGGATCTGCTCGATCTTGCCCTGCGCGTTGCAGACGATGTACGTCTCGGTGGTATCGAAGTCAATCGCACCACGCTCGCGGCGTGCCTTGAGCAACGTCTGATACAGCTCGTACAGGTCCTGCAGATGCGGCACCAGCGGTGCACGCTTCGCAGCCTCCGGGCCCTTCACATTCGACAGGATCGACCAGACCTCGTTGTAGGTCAGACGCGCCTTCGAGTGCATCACCGCCGGATAGAACTGGTAGGCCTTGATCTCGCCCTTGGCGCTGATGACCGCGTCGCAGACCATGCACAGGCGATCCACTTCCGGATTCAGCGAGCACAGCCCGTTGGAGAGCTTCTCCGGCAGCATCGGAATCACGCGGCGCGGGAAGTAGACCGAAGTGGCACGATCAATGGCGTCGGCATCCAGCGGATGTCCGGGCCGCACGTAGTGCGACACATCGGCAATCGCCACAATCAGGCGCCAACCTTTACTGCGACCGATCTTCACGGGCTCGGCATACACCGCATCATCGAAGTCGCGCGCGTCTTCACCGTCAATGGTGACGAGCGGCACATCACGCAGGTCGATGCGGCCAGCCAAATCGGCATCACGCACAGCGTCCGGCAGCGCTTCGGCCTCACGCTGGGTCGGCTGGGAGAATTCATGCGGCACACCGTACTTGCGCACGGCGATCTCGATCTCCATGCCAGGATCGTCAATCTCGCCCAGGACTTCGACCACGCGACCGATCGGCTGCACGTAGCGATCCGGATATTCCAGGATCTCCACGCTCACCACCTGGCCAACCTTCGCCTTACCTTGCCCCTTGGGCGCAATCAGGATGTCGCGGCCCAGACGCTTGTCTTCGGGCGCCACCACCAGCGTGCCGCTCTCCGAGAGCAGGCGGCCGATGATGCGCTTGTTGGCGCGCTGCAGGATCTCGACGATCTGCCCCTCCGATCGCCCGCGGCGGTCGTAGCCCACGGCACGCACCAGGGCGCGGTCGCCATGCATGGCCTTCTGCATTTCGCGCTCGGGCAGGAAAATGTCGGGCTCGCCATCATCACGGACGAAGAATCCGAAGCCATCGCGATGGCCAATCACACGGCCCTCGATGAAATTGGGTTGGTGCGCCAATTCGTAGCGCCCTTTGCGGTTGAGTTCGATCTGACCATCCCGCTCCATGGCGGTCAGACGCTTGATAAAGCCATCGTGCTCTTTACGGGTGACCGACAGCGTCTTAGCGATATCGGTGGCAGACAGCGGAGACCCCGAAGTGCGCAGCACACCGAGGATTTCCTCGCGGCTCGGGATCGGATAAGTCGGCTGATTCAATTTTTTCTTCTAGAGTGTTGACAGGTTCGATAGAACCCGTGATAATTTCAGCTTCAGTACACGCACACCTGCCCAGGTGGCGGAATTGGTAGACGCACTAGTTTCAGGTACTAGCGGGTAACTCCGTGGAGGTTCGAGTCCTCTCCTGGGCACCAGAGTTTAGGAACGGCGCAACGCAAGTTGCGCCGTTTTTCTTTTCCGTGATCGGATTGTTGTTCAGTGGCTGACGCGACATTCCGCGAAGGACGACAGGCATTGTGTCTCGGCTATCACACCGGGGCTGGGCCAGGATCACCGGCTCGCGCATCCCAGGCGCTGGGTGGGTTCGATGCCCGGCGCATCCCTTAAGACGCGCCGCACTTCGATCATCCGCGCGGCCTGCATTGACCAAATTCTGCAAAGCCAGTCCGTGCGCGGGTTTCGGGCCCGTGTTGCGACCCGTCACGTGAGGTTACCGAAGTGGCACGCACGGCGCAAGCCGCACACACCACTCCCCGATTGCTTCGACGCAATCCACCAACGACTCAAACCGCCGGCGCCTCACCGTTGCCAGCCGCACGCGCCTTGCCGCGCTTGATCCAAGCCGCCAGATTGTGCGGGCGCAGCGTATCGTATTCCTCGAACGGCTGGTGAATCCACGGGTTGGTCGGCAGGAACTGCACCGCATAATCCGGCTTGATCTTCGAACATGCCTTGTGCCACAGCACGGCGGTGCGCACGTCGGTGACGGCGGGATAGCGCTCCTTCAGGTGGCGCCCCACGCGCTCAAGCGTGATGCCGGAGTCCACCAGATCGTCGACCAGCAGCACGCGACCCGACAGCTCGCCGCGCGTCATCGTGATGTACTGAGCGATATCGAGATCGCCCTGCTGCGTGCCCGCGGCCTCGCGATAGCTGCTGGTGGCCAGAATGGCCAGCGGCAGGTCATAGATACGGGAGAGTTGATCGCCCACGCGCAGACCGCCACGCGCCAGGCACAGAATCTTGTCGAACTTCCAGCCCGACTCATGCACAACCAGCGCCAGGCGCTCGATCAAGCCGTGATAGTCATCCCAGGACACCCACAGGTGCGAGTCATCGTTGATCGGCTGGTTCATCGTGTTCCTCTTCTTGATCATGAATGCGGCATGAGTTGCCGCTGTCGTGTTCAGTAAATGCGCTGCTGAATGCAAATTCGCCCGGCGAATCACCGGGCGAGTCTGTCACATGCGCGAGCGCAGCACGTCAGTCCTTGTACGGATGACGCAGCAGGATGGTCTCGTCGCGGTCCGGGCCGGTCGAGATCATGGCGATCGGGATGCCGGCCACCTCTTCCACGCGCTTGAGATACGCCTGGGCGGTCTCGGGCAGTGCGTCCCACTCCTTCAGGCCGAAGGTCGACGTGTTCCAGCCGGGAAACTCTTCATAGATCGGCTGGCAGCGCGCCACGACGTCAGAGCCGCGCGGCAGGATGTCGACTTCCTTGCCGTCGAGCTTGTAGCCAACGCACAGCTTGATGGTTTCGAGGCCATCGAGCACGTCGAGCTTGGTGATGCACAAGCCTGACACGCCGTTGATCTGAATCGCACGGCGCAGAGCGGCAGCATCCAGCCAGCCAGTGCGGCGCGGACGGCCCGTGACCGAACCGAATTCCTTGCCAACGTTAGCCAGCCGCACGCCGGTCGGATCCTGACGAGCAGGGTTATCTGCGTCGTACAGCTCGCTCGGGAACGGGCCGGAGCCCACGCGCGTGCAGTACGCCTTGGTGATACCCAGGATGTAGTGCAGTTGGCCCGGACCCACGCCCGCACCGGCAGCCGCATTGCCAGCCACGCAGTTGCTCGACGTGACGAACGGATAAGTGCCGTGGTCGATGTCGAGCAGCGTGCCTTGCGCGCCTTCGAACATCAGGTTCTTGCCCGCGGCATTCACGGCGAACAGTTCAGCCGACACGTCCGTCACCATCGGCGCAAGGCGCTCGCCGTACGGCAGCATCTCGTCCAGCACTTGCTGGAAGTCCAGCGCCGGGTGGTTCAGGTATTGCGTCAGGACGAAGTTGTGGAAGTCCAGGTTCTCGCGCAGGCGCTCGGCAAAGTAGGCCGGATCGAACAGATCCTGCACGCGCAGCGCACGGCGAGCGACCTTGTCTTCGTACGCCGGGCCGATGCCGCGACCGGTCGTACCGATCTTGGCAGCACCGCGCTTGAGTTCGCGCGCCTTGTCGATGGCAACGTGGTACGGGAGGATGAGCGTGGTCGCTTCCGAGATGCGCAGGCGGTTCTGCACCTGCACGCCGGCCGACTCCAGCTCGTCGATTTCCTTGAACAGCGCCTCGGGCGAGAGCACCACACCGTTACCGATGTAGCATGCGACGCCATCGCGCATGATGCCCGACGGGATCAGACGCAGGATCGTCTTCTTGCCGCCGATGATGAGGGTATGGCCTGCGTTATGTCCGCCCTGGAAACGAACCACGCCTTGCGCATGATCGGTCAGCCAATCGACGATTTTCCCTTTACCTTCGTCACCCCACTGGGTGCCGATGACGACGACATTGCGTCCTTGGCTCACTGCTGGTGCGGACATGTTGAATTTGCAGATGGGTTAAAAACGTATTCTACCCTTGTTGCCAGGGTCTTCCCTGAAATTACCGGGTATTTACACAACGTTATGCAACAGCCTCAGACTGAAGCGTTGCGGGGCTTAACGATCCAGCGACCGCCCTCTTCTACAAGCTGGCGATCGTAGGCGAATTCCTCCAGATCTTCCGGATGGCCCGGCAGCGACTGGATGACGATTTCACCGGCGGCGCGCAGGGCGGCAATCGCCTCACGCAGCTTGGCATCACCCGACCACGGGGCGTGGATGGCGGCAGCACGCGCCTCCACCGGAGAAATGCCAGCGACCTCACGCAGATCCAGCGAAAAGCCGGTCGCCGGGCGGGCGCGACCGAAGGCCTCGCCGACCTTGTCGTAACGACCACCTCGCGCCACCGCATTGGGCACGCCAGCCACGTAGGCCGTGAACATCACACCGCTGTGGTAGTGGTAGCCACGCAAATCGGCCAGGTCGATGTTGACCGCGGCACCTCCAGCGCGCTCGGCCAGCGTGGAGAGATCATCCAGAGCGCGACCGATGGCGGGCAGCGCCGGCAGTTGCGCACGGGCACGAGCGAGCACATCGACACCACCGTACAGCGACGGCAGCAGGTTGATCGCATCGCGCTGAGCTGCGGGCAGGTCGGCCGTCAACGCCCGCAGCGCTGGGACGTCCTTGGACGCCAATGCGGTGAACAGTTCATCCTGCACGCTCAGCGCGACCGGCGCCTGCTCCAGCAGAGCTGCCAACACGCCAACATGGCACAGGTCGAGGCGCACATCTGCCAAGCCTGCCGCCGACAACGCCGCGAGCATGAGTTCCTGGATCTCCAGATCGGCTTCCAGACCGGCGTGGCCGTAGATTTCGGCACCAATCTGCAACGGCTCACGCGTGACGTGAAAGCCACTTGGACGCGTGTGCAATACCGAGCCGGCATAGCACAGGCGCGTCACCCCGGAGCGATTCAGCAGGTGGGCATCAATGCGGGCGACTTGGGGCGTGATGTCGGCACGCAGGCCGATGGTCCGGCCGGAGAGCTGATCGACCAGCTTGAAGGTCTTCAGATCCAGGTCATGGCCGGTGCCGGAGAGCAGCGACTCGATGTATTCCAGCATCGGCGGCATGACCAGTTCGTAGCCGTAGGTGCGGAACAGGTCGAGCATGCGGCGGCGCAGCTCTTCAATCTTGCGCGCCTCGGAAGGCAGCACGTCGGCAATGGATTCAGGCAGCAGCCAATTCGTCGGCATGGCAGTCTCGGTCGGAAGTCTCAGTACAGCGGAATTTCAGGAAGCGCGAAAAGCGGTTCAGTGATGCAGCAGGCGCAACAGGATCAGCCCCACCGCCATTGACACCAGCCCGATCACACGCAGCTTCTCGTCGGGTAGCTCGGTCATCGCCTGGAAGGCACGGCGCCAGGCCTGCGGCGCGACAAACGGCAGGATGCCCTCGAACACGAGCACCAGCGCGCACGCGGCCAGCAAAACGGTGGGGAGTGACTCTTCCATGGGATGCAGGTGGCGAACGAACAAAACCCCGGCAAGCCGGGGTCTGTCCGCCGCAAATACGATCAGCGACGCATTGTACTAGCGATGTCGCCCCGACTGGGCAGCCGCTGGTGCTGCCGCCGAACCACCGCCGTTCGGGCTGCGCATGAACTTGAAGAAATCGCTGTTCGGCTGCAGGACCATCACGTCCTTACGATCGCGGAACGACGCGCGGTAGGCTTCCATACTGCGCCAGAACGCGGCGAACTGCGGATCGCGTCCAAACGCATCGGCGTAGATATCTGCGGCGCGGGCATCGCCCTCACCCTTGATCTTCTGCGCATCGCGGTAGGCATCGGCCAGCACGACTTCACGTTGACGATCGGCATCGGCGCGGATCTTTTCACCCTCGGCGGCACCGGTCGAACGTAGCTCGTTGGCCACACGCTTGCGCTCGGCTTCCATGCGGCGGTAGACCGACTCCGTCACGCTGGCCAGCAGGTCCACGCGCTTCAGGCGCACGTCGATGATGTCCACGCCCACCGACTTGCCGTACTCCTGCACACCCTTGAGGATGCTCTGCATCGCGGCTTCGCGATCCGTGGAAACCACGTCGGAGACGGTACGGCGCGCAAACTCATCGCGGGCGATGGAGTTGATCTTCTGCGTCATGCTGTCCTGTGCGAGGCGGTTGTCGCCCTTGAAGCTCACATAGAACAAGCGCGGATCAGCAATCTTCCACTTCACGAACCAGTCGACCAGCAGGTTTTTCTTCTCTGCTGTGATGAAGCGGTCAGCACCGGCCACATCAATGGTCTGCAGGCGCTTGTCCATGAACACGACGTTCTGCAGCGGCGGCGGCAGCTTGAAGTGCAGCCCCGGCTCCTTGATGACTTGCTTGATCTCACCAAAAGCGAACACCACGGCGTACTGCCGCTGGTCCACCACGAACACCACCGACGAGAACACCGCCAGGGCAATTACCAGCGCCACGAGGGCGGAAATCAGACGATTCATATGCCCTCCTCTTAGCGGGAATCGCGATCGCGGTTACGCAGCGCCTCGCGCGAGCGCGAGTCTGCGTCACTCATCGACGACGGGTTGGAGGGCGTGGGCACGCCTTGCGCCGAACCGCTGTCCTGCGGCGAAGCGCCGGGAGCTGTTGCTGGGCGAGAAGCATCGCCCTGCGTCTGCGCGATCAGCTTGTCCAGCGGCAGGTACAGCAGATTGCCGTTGCCATTTTGGTCGACCAGCACCTTGTTTGCGTTGGCGTAGATGTCCTGCATGGTCTCCAGATAGATACGGTCACGTGTGACCTGCGGTGCTTTCGCGTACTCGCGCTGCACAGAGGCAAAGCGAGCCGCATCACCTTCCGCACGTGCCGTGACACGCGCCTTGTAGCCCTGCGCTTCTTCCATCAGGCGGGCAGCCGTACCCTTGGCACGCGGCACCACGTCGTTGGCATAGGCCTGACCTTCGGAGATCGCGCGTTCGCGGTCTTGGCCTGCCTTGGTCACGTCATCGAACGCGGCCTGCACCTGCTCGGGCGGCTGCACGCTCTGCACGTTGACGCTGAGGATGCGGATACCGGTGTTGTAGGCCGCAAGGATGCGCTGAATCGACTCTGCCAAGTTGCGGCCGACGGCGTCGCGCCCTTCGTAAAGCACGGAATCCATCTTGTTGCGGCCGACAATCTCACGCACAGAGGTTTCGGCGGCCTGCGTGACGAGCTCTTCATCGCCGCCACGATCCGTGCGGTTGAAGAAGAGATACTTGACCGGATCCTCAATGTTGTATTGGACCGAGAAGCGCACGTCGACGATGTTCTCGTCCTGCGTGAGCATCGACGAATCCTTCAGGTTCGTGTCTTTGATCTGCGTGGTGCGGCCGATTTCCAGCGTACGCACGCCCGACAGGTTGACGATCTCGTGCGATTGGATCGGATACGGCAAGCGCCAGTTGATACCCGGCGTGGCCAAATACTTGAAGCGGCCAAATTGCAGGATCACACCGGTCTGGCCTTCCTGAATGATGAAGAAGCCGCTGGCCAGCCACAGCCCCACCAGCACCGCCAGCAGTACACCAACGCCAAGGCCG
Organism: Ralstonia insidiosa; assembly: GCF_008801405.1. Taxonomy (NCBI): domain Bacteria; kingdom Pseudomonadati; phylum Pseudomonadota; class Betaproteobacteria; order Burkholderiales; family Burkholderiaceae; genus Ralstonia; species Ralstonia insidiosa. The sequence continues at coordinate 2,571,823 of NZ_VZPV01000001.1, forward strand.
GAACCACCGCGACCACCACTGGGGCGCAGCGGCGTCGGGCCACCATTACCGCCATCGCCACCTTCCTTGCGGCCGAACAGGTTGTTCAGGCGGCGGTTGAAGTCGCGCCACAACTCGTCGAGGTCGGGCGGACCATCCTGGGGCGGCTTGCTTTGGCGCTTCGGCTCATCCTTGTTTTCGCGCTCGGCATTGTCGTCGCCGCGACCCCAGCGTGGATCGTTCAGTGAAAGCAGCACGCGCAAGCGGTGCCACATGCCCAGCACTGGACGGGGCGAGGCTATGGAAGAAGACTGGGTCGAAATCTCGGGCATGAGCGGTTGGGCTTGTCCTGATTGTCTGACTGCAAAAGAAGTAACGGGTGATTCTATCAGCCCGCTTCGTCACCTTCGGCGGAAGAGCCGCCACCAAGCAGGTTCTGCGACAGTTCGTCACGTTGCGCAGGGAGGTGATCCCGACGGGTATCGAAGCGCGGATCGAAGTCACCACCATGCGACGCCGGGTTCTCGCGCAGGCGAATTGCCGTTTCCACCAGCGCTTCACGTAGCAGATCCAGCCCCGCGCCCTCGATGGCGGACACGAACACGCGCCGCACGGCACCGTTTTCGTCTCGCTCGATACGCGGGCCTTGAGCACGCAACTCCTCAGCCGCGTCGATCTTGTTCATCACCAGAATCTGCGGAATGCCACTGGCGTCGATCTCATCGAGCACACGGTCCACCTGCTCCATCTGCTCGTGCTTGACCGTACTGGCGGCATCCACCACGTGCAGCAGCACGTCCGCGTGCACGGTTTCTTCCAACGTGGCGCGGAAGGCCGCCACCAGCTGCGTCGGCAGATCACGGATAAAACCGACCGTGTCGGACAGCACGACGTTGCCCAAACCTTCCAAGTACAGACGGCGGGAGGTGGTGTCCAGGGTGGCGAACAACTGGTTGGCCGCGTAGGTGCGCGCCTTGGTCAACGAGTTGAACAGGGTCGACTTGCCGGCGTTGGTATAACCGACCAGCGAGACGGAAAATGCATCGTTGCGGCTGCGCGAACGGCGTTGCGTATCGTGCTGGCGCTGCAGCTTATCCAACTCGGACGACAGGCGCTTGGCGCGCTCATCCAGCATCCGGCGGTCCAACTCAAGCTGGCGCTCACCCGGGCCGCCACGCAGGCCGACCCCGCCCTTCTGACGCTCCAAGTGGCTCCATGCCCGCACCAGACGTGCCGCTTGGTAGCGCACGCTTGCAAGTTCCACCTGCACCTTGCCGACGTGGCTCTGCGCACGCTGGCTGAAGATGTCGAGGATGAGGCCTGTCCGGTCCACCACGTGGCGACCGAAAAAGCGCTCGAGGTTACGTTGCTGCGCGGGGCTCAGCGCGTGGTTGAAGATGACGATCTCGGCGTCCTCCTCATCCGCGGCGATCTTCACCTCCTCAGCCTTGCCCGAGCCGATGAACAGCGATGCGTCGGGCCGGGAACGTTTGCCGGTGACAGCGCGCACGGGGTTGGAGCCTGCCGTGGAAGCCAGCAATGCCAGTTCACTCAGGCTTTCCTGAAAATCGTGTTTGCCGAAATCGACCGCAACCAAAATAGCGCGCGTCGGCTCCGAGCTGGAGGTGGGATGGGATGCCAAGCGGGGGAAATAAAGAAGGGGGAAACCGAGGTGGGTGCGTCCCGCCGCGCAGAGGGCGGCGGGAGCGAGGCAGGATTAGGCGTCGGACGCTTCGTCCACGCGGAAATTCACGGCACGGGCCGGCACCACGGTGGAGATTGCGTGCTTGTACACCATCTGCGTCACGGTGTTGCGCAGGAGCACGACATACTGGTCGAACGACTCGATATTGCCTTGCAGCTTGATACCGTTGACGAGGTAGATCGACACCGGCACATGCTCCTTACGCAGCGCATTCAGAAACGGGTCTTGTAGCAATTGCCCTTTGTTGCTCATGGCACACTCCAGATTTATAGGTTTAGTGATGGGTTATGGGGCTGGGAAGCCCGGGTTCAAGCAGGCGACGCAAAAAAAGTTCGTCAAAAGAGTCCGCCAGGTGAATCTAAACGACACCAATGGCGCACGAGGCGCCATGTTTCGTGAATTTAGCCTTAGAAATCAGGGAAAGCAAACGGAAAACTGCGCTGACTTCGCCATACGAAATGGCTAGCTCAGCCTTCTGATGATCCCCCATTCGAATGCCCCCGGCGCGCCCCGCCCTCATTCGAGCGCGGCTTGGCACGCGCTCACTCGTTGGATTGGGCGTACGGGTTTTTGTTCGTACGAAATTCGATTCGCAGCGGGGTGCCCTTCAGTTGGAAGGCCTCGCGGAAACGCCCTTCCAGGAAGCGGCGGTAAGTGTCGGGAATATTCGACAGTGCATTGCCGTGGATCACGACAATCGGCGGGTTGGAACCGCCCTGGTGGGCATAGCGCAGCTTCGGACGCGAGACCCCCGCGCGACGCGGTTGCTGGAATTCCACCGCCTCCTGCAACACGCGGGTGAGCTTGGGCGTCGGCAGCTTGACCATGGCAGCAGCGTACGCAGCATCCACCGATTTCAGCAGCGCGCCGATACCAGTCTTTTCCTTGGCCGAGACGTAGTGCACGTTCGCGAACGACAGGAACTGCAGCTTGCGCTCCAGATCATGTTTGATACGGTCACGCGCATGGCCCGTCAGCCCATCCCACTTGTTCACGCCAACCACCAGCGCACGGCCCGATTCGACGATAAAGCCGGCGATATGTGCGTCCTGGTCGGAAATATCCTGCTGCGCATCGAGCAGCAGCACCACCACGTTGGCATCTGCAATCGACTGCAGCGTCTTGACCACTGAGAATTTCTCGATCGCCTCGAACACCTTGCCGCGCTTGCGCAGGCCAGCCGTGTCGATGAGCGTGTACGGCTTGCCGTTGCGTTCGAAATCCACATAGATGGAGTCGCGCGTGGTGCCCGGCATGTCGAACGCAATCACGCGCTCCTCGCCAATCAGCGCGTTCACCAGCGTCGACTTGCCCACGTTTGGGCGACCAACGATGGCAATCCGCGTGCCGTGGCTGTGCGCATCGGCTGCCTCGGCAAGCTCCGGACGCTCGGCAAACGCAAGGTCAAGTGCTTCCGCCACCAAGTCGTTGACGCCATCGCCATGCGCAGCCGAAATGGCCGCCGGATCGCCCAATCCGAGCTCGTAGAAATCGGAGGCGACTGCCGTGTACCGCATGCCCTCGGCCTTGTTGACGGCTAGGAGGATGCGACGCCCGGTCTTGCGCAAATAGTCGGCAATCACGCGATCCTGCGGTGCCAGCCCCAGGCGGCCATCGACGATGAAGATGACCACGTCGGCCTCGACCACGGCCTGGCGCGTCTGCTTGGCCATCTCGGCGACGATGCCCTCTTTGGCGACGGGCTCGAAGCCACCGGTATCGATCGCGATGAACGGGCGTTCGCCGATGCGACCCTCGCCGTAGTGGCGGTCGCGGGTCAGGCCGGGGATGTCCGCGACCAGCGCGTCGCGCGAGCGCGTCAGACGGTTGAACAGGGTCGATTTGCCGACATTCGGCCGCCCCACAAGGGCAATGACTGGTTTCATGCTTGTGTACCGTGCGCGAATGGCGTCACGGCAAATTCCGGTTGTTGCAACTGCGGTTGGCACCCGCACGGCCTACCGAACAGATGCAAGACGCCCGCGGGATACGCGGGCGCAGGTTCAAGGCGCCGGCAACTGCCAGCCGCCCCGAGTGATTCGTTTGCCGTCGCGGCGTTATCTGCACGCGACGGCAGGTGTTACTTCGGCAAGTAACCGTAGACGCCACCGCCGCGCGTCTGCACGACGAGCGTCTGGCCGACCACCACCGGTGCCGCGCTGATGGCGCTGCCGTCCAGCTTCACGCGGGCGACAAACTTGCCGCTGTCGCTCGCCAGGAAGTGCAGCCAGCCCTCGAAATCGCCGACGATGACCGCATGGCCAAATGCCAGCGGCGCACCCAGATCACGCCACAGCAGCGCGTCGTTCTTCCACAGGTCTGCGCCATTCTGGGCATTGAAGCCGTAGACGATCGACTTCTCATCCGCCGCGAACAGCGAACCGCCGTCCTGCGTCACGCCGGTCGGCGAGGAGAAATCGCGGCCCCAGCGCGGAGCACCCGTGCTGACATCGAAGCACGCCACACGACCCTGGAAGCTGGCCGCGCACACTTGCTGACCATCGATCGACGGTGAACCAGTCACGTCGTTCAGGCGCTCAATCTCCGACACGCCACGCGGATACGATACCGCCGCTTCCCAGCGCAGCGCACCGTTGTTGGCCGCCAGCGCGCCCAGTTTGCCACCGGCAAAGCCCAGGATGACATTGTCACCGGCAAAGATCATCGGCAGGCTGCTACGCAGGTTCAGTGCCGACGGCGAGCGTTGATAGATCCACTTGCGATCGCCATTGCTGCCATCCAAGCCAAGGATGCGGCCATCGGTCGTACGCACAATCACCAGGCCCTGGCCGACCAGCGGAGCGGTCAGGACTTCACCGTTGACGGTGCTCTTCCACTTCTGCGCGCCCTTCTCGTCGAACGCGACGACGGTGCCCTTCTCACCAGCCACGGCCGTCAGTGTGCCGTCGCTTCCCGGGCCGGAGGTCAGATCGACATCCGCCTTGCCTTGCCACACGGTGCGGCCGGTTGCGCCATCCAGCGCCGTCACCCCGCCGTTGGCGGCCGACACGTAAACGTTGTTGCCCCAGACGAACGGCTGCATCACGTAGCGGCCGCTCTTGCCGACGCTCACGCTCCACGCCTGGCTCACGGCCAGCACCTGCTGAACGTCCTTCAGCTTGGCAGGTTCATGCTTGACCTTGCTGCTGAACAGCGAGCAACCGCCCAGAACGGCCGTCGCCGCCAGTGCCAGCACTGCGACACGCGCTGCGCGCGCGAGACCACCCTGCTCAAGTGCGTGAATCATGAAATCGAGATCCTTTTGTTATGCGTTGAGGTGCACCAACGTTGCCGATCAGGCACCGCCCAGGGCATCCAGCTTGAACTGCACGATCTGGCGAGCCGAAGCGTCCGTCGGACCGAACTTCTCGAGCGCCAGCTTGTAGGCCGCACGCGCATCTTCGGTCTTGTTCTGCGCGGCAAGCAGGTCACCACGACGGTCGGCAAACAGTGCGGTAAACGCCGGCGCAACGTCGCCGGAGACTAGCGCGAGGCCCTGATCGTAGGCTTTCTCGTCGAGCAGCAGACCTGCCAGGCGCAGCTTGGCGAGCGCCTTGTATTCACCATCGCGTGCGTGATCGATGGTCCATTGCAACTGCGCCTTCGCGCCGGCAGCATCGTTGGCCTCATACAGCGCCTTGGCTGCAGCCAGCGCGGTCATCTGCGCGTAAGCGGTTCCGCCAAACTTGTCTTCCATGTCGGTGGCGGCGCGCTTGATCTTCTCGGCGTCCTTGCCATCGACGGCCTTCTGCACCTGCTCATACAGCACGGACGCTTCGCCCGCCTGCTTGCGCTGCCAGTTCTTCCAGCCAAACCACCCAGCCACGGCCAACAGCACCACGATGGCGATCCACGTCACCACGTTGCCGTTGTCACGCCACCAGTGCTTGAGGCTCTCTAGTTGTTCCTGTTCTTCGAGATCGTAGGCCATGCTTTGCAGAGCTTGAGGTTTTCGAGTTAGTCGCTGTTTGCCACCATGGCATCGATCAGGCGGTCGACCAGTTGGTCAGCCGGCACGGTCTGCTGGGCATCCGCATTCGGATCACCGCGCAGCGGCTTGATCTGTGCCACGCCTTGGGCCACTTCGTCGTCGCCAATGATAACCGCATAGGATGCGCCACTTGCGTCGGCACGCTTGAACTGCGACTTGAAGCTGCCATTGCGCCCTTCCGCCGAAGCGTGAAGGATGACGTCGAGACCGGCATCACGCAGGCGCTCGGCGGCCACCAGGGCCTGCACCTGTGCGTCGTCGCCCTGATGGACGATGTAGACGTCGCAACCTTGCGCTTCCGGCTCCAGCTTTTCTTCACGCAGCAATTCGATGATGCGCTCCACACCCATCGCCCAGCCGCATGCAGGCGCCGGCTTGCCGCCGATCTGCTCAATCAGCGGGTCATAGCGGCCGCCCCCGGCCACGGTACCTTGCGAGCCGAGCTTGTCGGTCGTCCACTCGAACACCGTGAGGTTGTAGTAATCCAGCCCGCGCACCAGACGCGGATTGATCGTGAACGGAATGTTGTTCGCCTTGAGCAGCTTCTGCACGCCGTCGAAGTGCGCACGGGATTCGTCGCCCAGATAGTCGATCAGCTTGGGTGCGCCGGCCGCCATGGTCTGCAGCGCAGGATTCTTCGTGTCGAGCACGCGCAGCGGATTGGTGTACAGGCGGCGCTTGCTGTCTTCGTCAAGGATGTCCTGGAAGCCTTCCAGGTACTTGATGAGATCGGCACGGTGTGCGGCGCGCTCTTCCGCCTGGCCGAGCGAATTCAGCTCAAGCTTCAGGCCGACCAGGCCGAGGTCATCCCACAGGCGCTGGCACATCAGGATGACTTCAGCGTCGATGTCCGGACCGGCAAAGCCCAGTGCCTCCACGCCCACCTGGTGGAACTGACGGTAGCGGCCGCGCTGCGGCTTTTCATGGCGGAACATCGGGCCCGTGTACCACAGGCGCTTCGGGCCGTCGTACAGCAGGTTGTGCTCGATCACAGCGCGCACAGCGGCGGCGGTCCCTTCCGGGCGCATCGTCAATTGCTCGCCATTCAGGCTGTCGGTGAAGGAGTACATCTCCTTCTCGACGATGTCCGTCACCTCGCCGATGCCGCGCACGAACAGCTGCGTCTGCTCGACGATGGGCGTGCGAATCTGCTGGTAGCCGTAGGCGCGCAGCATGCTGCGCACCGCGTTGTCGAAGTGCTCCCACAGCGGGGCGTCGCTGGGCAACAGGTCATTCATGCCTTTGACGCCAGCGATCTTCTGCGCGCGTTGTTGTTTGAGTTCGCTCATGATGTCACGTTAAAAGCCGGCCTCATCTGCAGGCCGGCTTGTCATTTCTTGCTGTGAAGCCTTATGCCGTCTCGGTTTGTGCACCGTAATGCGTGCGCACGTACTCGTCGACGATCGTCTGGAATTCTTCTGCGATGCGCTCTCCGCGCAGCGTCTTCACCTTCACGCCGTCGACGAACACCGGCGCTGCCGGCGATTCGCCCGTACCCGGGAGCGAGATGCCGATGTTGGCGTGCTTGCTCTCACCCGGTCCATTGACGATGCAGCCCATCACGGCCACGTTCATCTCTTCGACACCGGGGTGCGTGACCTTCCACGTCGGCATCTGCTCGCGCAGATACGACTGGATACGTGCAGCCAGCTCCTGGAACACCGTGCTGGTGGTACGCCCACAGCCAGGGCAGGCGATGACCATCGGCGTGAAATTGCGCAGGCCCATGGTCTGCAGGATCTCCTGCGCCACGATGACTTCCTTTTCACGCGGCGCGCCCGGCTCGGGCGTGAGCGAAATGCGGATCGTGTCGCCAATGCCCTCTTGCAGCAGCACCGACAGCGCGGCCGTCGAAGCGACGATGCCCTTGCTGCCCATGCCGGCTTCGGTCAAGCCGAGGTGCAGCGCGTAGTTGCAGCGGCGCGCCAGCTCACGGTACACCGCGATCAGATCCTGCACGGCTGAAACCTTGCATGACAGGATGATCTGGCTACCCGGCAAACCGATCTCTTCCGCCTTCTGCGCAGACTGGATCGCCGAGGTGATCAGCGCTTCGACCATCACGGTGCGGGCATCCCATGGCGTCGCACGCTGAGCGTTCTCATCCATGATGCGTGCGAGCAGATCCTGATCCAGACTGCCCCAGTTCACGCCAATGCGCACGGGCTTGTCGTAGCGGCAGGCGATCTCGATCATCTGCGCGAACTGCGTGTCACGCTTCGCGCCCTGCCCCACGTTGCCCGGGTTGATGCGGTACTTGGACAGCGCCTGCGCGCACTCGGGATAGTCCTGCAGCAGCTTGTGGCCGTTGTAGTGAAAATCGCCCACCAGCGGCACGTCCACGCCCATGCGATCGAGTTGCTCGCGGATGGCCGGCACTGCGGCAGCCGCAGCCGGCGTATCCACCGTGATGCGCACCAGTTCAGAACCGGCACGCGCCAATTCCTTCACCTGGATCGCCGTGCCGATAGCATCCGATGTATCGGTGTTCGTCATCGATTGCACGCAGACCGGCGCAGCGCCGCCCACGTGAACGATGCGATCACCCCAGCGGATTTCTGCCGCGCGCGAGTTCCGGCGCGGCAGGGGGCCAGGCAAGGCAGAAGCGCAATCGAGGGGCGTGGTGGTTTCCATGATCAGACAAGGCACGGCGCCCAATCAGGCGCCGCGCCATTCAACAAAACGGTTCAGGGCAACGTGGCCCGTGCCACGCGATTGCGGGCGTACTTCTGGATGTCGACCGATGCGCCACCAACGGTGAGCGATTCAACGGCCTCAGCATTCCCGAAGGTGACCTTGAACGGCGGCATACCGGTCAGGTCGCGCGCGTCACCTTCCTTGGCCAAGCCGCTGGCGAGCGTCTTACCGGACTTGTCCTTGATCTCAAACCAAGAGGCGCCCGAAAAACGCACTGAGACTGCGCTGTTACCCGTTGCCGACTCTGCCGGTTTGGCGGCTTCGTTCGGTGCAATAGCGGCAGGGGCATCGACGTTGACTACGGCAGGCTTGGCGCTGACAGCGTCAGCCACCGGTGCCGGTGCGGCGCCATTGCCATTGTCTGACCGCGGCAGCGTGGGCGGCGGTGTCAGCGGTGCTGTCACCACACCGGAAGCCGGGGCAGCCGGGGCCACGGGCGTGAGCGGCGTCGGCAGCGACGCGGCCGGCGTTTCCGTCTGTGCCGGGGCGGGCGCTTGCGCGGCCTCGGCCGGAGCCGGTTGCTGTTCAGTCGGCGCGATTTCCTTCGCGGCAGGTTCGGTGGTCTGCGTAGCGGCTGTCTGCGCGGCGAACCACTGCTTCAGGCGGTCCATGCCGGCAAGCGCACCGCCGGCCACAACCACAGCAACCACGAGCCCAATGAGCCAGCCGCCGCCACGACGCTTGGAAAAGCTCGGCTTGTCGGAGAATGACTCACCCAGCCCACCTTCGGGGCGCAAACCGATATTGGCGACCGGCGCACGTGCGTTCAGTCGGACAAGCTGGTCATCAACGTCAACCTGCAGGACGCGCGCATAAGCGCGGATCAGCCCCTTGGCGAACGTCATGTCCGGCAACGCGCTGACATCAGCGGCCTCCACGGCCAACAGCTTGCCCGGTGCCACCTTCAGGCGCGTGGCGAGGTCTTCCACCGTCAGGCGCTGGTGCTCCCGGCCAGCGCGCAGGCGTTCAGCAATCTCGCGCAGCGCATCATCACGCTCCGGCGATACGGCCGCGGGCGAACCCGAGGCAGGCGCGGCACCTTGAGAAAGGTCGGCGGCGCTTGCCACGTCGCGGTCAGTCATCCCATGCTCCTCGTTCGAAAGCCGCCTCTTCGGGCGCATTGGGGAAACGGCGCTGCAGTTGCGCGCTCCATGCATTCTGTTGCGAGACATCGCCCACGCGGCGCGCGATGCGTGCGCCCAGCCACAAGCTCTCTGCCGTCGGATTGCCGCGGCTGTTCACGCGTTCGACGAATGGCATGGCACGCGCATACTCGCGGCGCTTGTAGTAAAGCTGCGCCAACGTCATGTTGGTCAGCAGACTGTTGGCATCGATATAAGTGGCGCGGGTGAGGCTCTTCTCCGCGCTATCCAGATCGCCCTGGCGCATCTGGCAAACACCCAGGTTGGTCCACGGCTTGGCCGGGCTGCCCGCTGCCGGCGCCTCGATGGCCTGACGCAGCATCGCCATACCTTGATCGGGCTTGCCACCCTGCGAGCACAGGAACCAGCCGTAGTTGTTCAGCAGATCGCCGTCTTGTGGCGTCGCGGCCAGGGCACTACGGAAACTGTCGTCTGCCTGCTCGCGTTGGCCCAAATTCATGTAAGCCAGCGCACGAATGTGATACGCACCCGGCACGCTCGGGTCGATCGCAATGGCGTTCTTGATCTCTTCAAGCGCGGTTGCAGCCTGGCCGGCTTCCAGATATTGCGTTGCAAGCTGCAATCGGATCGCAGCACGACGGCCGATGTCTGCCTTTTGATCGGGGACGGTCGAAACTTCTCGTGTCTGTGTCTGGACCGGCGGCGGCAATGCGCATCCGGCGGCTGCCAGCGTGAAGACCAAACTGACAGCAGTCGACCAACGCTTCATGCGGTACCCATGCGGTGAGTGGAGTCGGCCCCAACCACGGGGATCTCGACGATCTTGCCAAACTTGCCGCGCTCAGCCAAGCGCGTGCGATCCTTGACCTCGCCAGCCAGTTGGCCGCAGGCCGCATCAATGTCGTCGCCACGCGTCTTGCGGATCGTGGTGACGATGCCGGCGTCCAGCAGCACCTGCGAGAAACGGCGGATCTGCTCGTTGTTCGAGCGCTTCAACCCGGACTCGGGGAACGGATTGAACGGGATCAGGTTGAACTTGCAAGGCACGTCAGCTACGACGCGCAGCAATTCGCGAGCGTGCTCGACGGTGTCATTGACGCCATCCAGCATGCAATATTCGAAGGTGATGAAATCACGCGGCGCGAACTCGAGATAGCGGCGGCAGGCTGCCATCAGTTCGGCCAACGGGTACTTCTTGTTCAGCGGCACAAGCACGTCACGCAGCGCATCGTTGGAGGCATGCAGCGACACCGCCAGCGCCACCGGCACATCGTGCGCGAGACGGTCCATCATCGGCACCACACCTGAGGTGGATACCGTCACACGTCGGCGCGACAGGCCGTACGCGTTGTCGTCCAGCATCAAACGCAATGCGGGCACCAACGCATCGTAGTTCAGCAACGGCTCGCCCATACCCATCATCACGACGTTGGTGATGACGCGGTCATCCTTGGGGCCGCGGCTAAGTTGCTTGCGCATGGCGAATTCGGCCATCCAGAGCTGGCCGATGATCTCGCCCGAGCTGAGGTTGCGCGAGAACCCTTGCTTGCCGGTCGAACAGAACCGGCAATTGACGGCACATCCCGCCTGAGACGACACGCACAGTGTGCCGCGCGTCTCTTCCGGGATGTAGACCGTCTCGACGGCATTGCCTTGCCCCACGTCGACCAGCCACTTTCGTGTGCCGTCCGTCGAGAGGTGATCGGAAATGACCGCCGGCGCCTGGATGTTGGCGCGGGTCGCGAGCTTTTCGCGCAGCGACTTGGCGAGATCGGTCATCTCGCCAAAATCGGACGCGCCCGACTGGTGAATCCAGCGCTGCAATTGCTTGGCGCGGAACGACTTCTCGCCCAGGCTCTCGCAGTACGCGAGAAGGCCCTGTGCGTCGAAATCGAGGAGATTCACCACATCGTTCATGACTTGCAACCCGAAACCACCAATTCCAGTCTAGTGTTGACGCTTAGCGGCTGTAAATGTTCAGGCCGGGGAAGAAGAAAGCGACTTCCACAGCAGCCGTTTCAGCAGCGTCCGAACCGTGCACGGCGTTGGCGTCGATGCTGTCAGCGAAATCGGCGCGGATCGTGCCCTTCTCTGCCTTCTTCGGGTCGGTTGCACCCATCAGGTCACGGTTCTTGGCGATTGCGTTTTCGCCTTCCAGCGCTTGCACCATCACCGGGCCCGAGATCATGAAGTCAACCAGATCCTTGAAGAACGGGCGCTCCTTGTGCACAGCATAGAACTGCTCGGCTTCACCGCGCGACAGATGGATCATCTTGGCCGCAACGACCTTCAGGCCTGCGCCTTCGAAACGGGCGTAGATCTGACCGATGACATTCTTGGCCACTGCGTCCGGTTTGATAATCGAGAGGGTGCGTTCGATCGCCATTAAAAACTCCAAAAAATGAAGGTGTTACGTGAAAGATAAACGTTAGATTCTAACACGGGGCGCAGCCAGATTGGATGTCAAGCGGTGCAACCCCGCCTAGCGCCCAACTGCCGCGGAAGGCGATCCATGCATCACTCTGCGCGCCTCGCGCGACGTGACAAGGGGAACGGGCTTAGGATTGCCTTATTGAGAGCATAAAAAGTCACCCCGGAAGTGCCCTTTCCGACGCGATCATCGCCCGGACGCCGGAACCGCATGGCATCCTGCCCGCTCAAAGTAAGGACGACGCGACTTGCAAAAGCGCACTGTGGATGCCACATTCGCAACGTCGTCGCATTGTCTGCAATGTCATTCACCCAAGGAGTTCGCATGGACAACCAACTCAACACGTACGGTTTTGGCGCTTCCGGCACCGCCGGCGCGTTGGCCGTCCGCAACCGTGTGCTGCGCAATACTTATTGGCTGCTCGCGCTTTCGATGATCCCCACCATCCTCGGTGCGTGGATCGGCGTCACCACTGGCTTCAACCTGATGGGTGGCCGCCCGCTGATGGGCTTCATCATCTTCATGGCCGTGGCGTTTGGCTTCTTCTACGCCATCGAGCGCTTCAAGAACAGCGGCCTGGGTGTGGCATTACTGCTCGGCTTCACGTTCTTCATGGGGTTGATGCTGTCTCGCCTGATCGGCTTCACGCTCGGCAGCTACTCGAACGGCGCGGCGCTGATCATGACGGCATTCGGCGGCACGGCGATCATCTTCGGCGTGATGGCGACGGTGGCCACGGTCAGCAAGCGGGACTTCTCGGGCCTGGGCAAGTGGCTGTTCATGGGCGTACTGGTACTGATCGTCGCATCGGTGGCCAATATCTGGCTGCAAATGCCCGCGATGATGCTGACGATCTCGGTGCTGGCCATCGCGATCTTCTCGGCCTACATCCTGTTCGACGTGCAACGCGTCGTGAACGGCGGCGAGACCAACTACGTGACCGCCACGCTGGCGATCTACCTGGACGTCTACAACATCTTTACGAACCTGCTGGCGATCCTGGGGATCTTCGGCGGCAATCGGAACTAAGTACTCGCAGCGCGCTGGAAACAGCGCAGCGAAAAAAAACCGGCGCCTGGTGCGCCGGTTTTTCTTTGCCTGAGAGATACGCGATAGCGAATCAGTCGCGCTCAAACACTGCCATCGACTCCACGTGCGACGTGTGCGGGAACATGTTCACCACACCCGCCCCAGCCAGCCGGTAACCAGCTTCGTGCACCAGCAAGCCCGCGTCGCGCGCCAACGTCGCCGGGTTGCACGACACATAGACGATACGCTTAGGCAGGAGCGCCAGCGCGTCACCACCGCGTTGCGCCAACTCCGCCAACGCCTTCGAAACCGCCAGCGCCCCTTCGCGCGGCGGATCGACCAGCCAGCGGTCAAACTTGCCCAGCGCGGCAATATCGTCCGCAGTCACTTCGAACAGGTTGCGGCAAGCGAACGTCGTCTTCGCATCGAGCCCGTTGTGCTGAGCGTTGGCGAGCGCACGCGTAGTCAGCGCTTCGCTGCCCTCGATGCCCATGACCTCGCGGGCGCGCGTGGCCATTGGCAACGTGAAATTGCCGATCCCGCAGAACAGGTCGAGCAAGCGATCGCCCGGCTGCGCATCCAGCAGCTTCAGGGCCCGCGACATCAGCACACGGTTGATCTGGTGATTGACCTGCGTGAAATCCGTCGGCTTGAACGGCATCGTGATGCCGAACTCGGGAAGCGTGTACGTCAGCGCGCGGTCGAGCGGATAGAACGGATACACCGTATCCGGCCCCTTGGGCTGCAGCCAGAATTGAACGTTGTGCTGATCAGCAAACGCGCGCAGTTCCGCCTCGTCAGCGGCGGTGAGCGGCTCGAGGTTGCGCAGCACCAGCACCGTCACATCCTGACCGACAGCCAGTTCAATCTGCGGCATGCGCTGGAAAATGGAGAGACGCCCCACCAGCCCACGCAACGGCACCAGCAGCGCCGAGACATGCGGCGGCAGCACTTCGCATGAGGTCATGTCGACCACATAACTGCTCTTGCGCTCGTGAAAGCCCACCAGCACGCCACCCTTGGCTGCCACGTGGCGCACCGTCAAACGGGCGCGATAGCGATAGCCCCAATCCGGCCCGGCAATCGGCCGGAACACGACGTCTGGGCGCAACTTAGCCAAGTGCCACAGATCGTCCTCCAGCACACGCTGCTTGATGGCGACCTGCGCGCGCGAATCGAGATGCTGCATCGAGCAGCCGCCACACACGCCAAAGAACTGGCACTGCGGCGTCACACGCGAGGCGGACTGGCGCAGAATGCTCACCACGCTCGCCTGCTCGTACGACGGCTTCACGCGGTGGCTGCGATACGTCACCAGTTCACCCGGCAACGCGCCTTCTACGAAGACAACCTTGCCCGGCGTGCCATCCTCGTTGGCCAGACGGCCAATGCCGCGCGCCTCGCCATCGAGTGAGACAATCTCCAATGGGCCAGCTACCGGCATCTCGGGCTTCCTTCGCCCACGCGGGGCCTTGGCCGGCGCGGCAGTTGCGGAATCAGAAGACGACGGCGTGGCGGTGGGTGCAGCTTGAGACACGGGCGAGCCTGAACAAATTGGGGACAAGGGCGGCATTGTAAGACACCGGAGGACCCGCATGGGCACCGTTATCCTGACGTGGAACATCCAGTGGGGCCGAGGCGCGGACGGGCGCGTCGACCTCATGCGCCAACTCACCGAAGCGCGCGCAATGGCTGACTTCGACGTGCTCTGCCTGCAGGAAGTCACCTCCGGCTTCGGCAACCTGCCCGGCCACCCGAGCGCCGACCAGTGGGGCGAACTCGCTGATGCGCTCGGCCCGGAATACACCGTGATCGGCGGCTTTGCGCTTGAGCGCCACGACGGCACGCACGTGCAGCGCTTCGGCAATGCAATTGCCACGCGCCTACCGGTGCTCTACGTCACGCGCCATGCACTCCCCCGCCCGCACGATGCCACGCCCTTCATGCCACGGATGGCCATCGAGGCGACCGTACAAGCGCCGTTCGGGGCGTTGCGCGTCGTTACAACGCATCTGGAGTATTACTCCGAGCCCCAACGGCTGGCGCAGATCGACGCGCTGCGAGCGATTCACGCAGAAGGCTGCGCCCGTGCAGTACGCCCTTCCGTACTTGGCCCCGAATCGGAAGCTGGTCCATTCCGCCCGTTACCACAGACCACTGCCACGATCATCTGCGGCGATCTCAACTGCAAGCCCGATTCCACGCCCAAGCGCCTGGCCACCGTTCCGTTCTCACGGGAACCGGCATTGCACGATGCCTGGGAGATAGCACATGGCGCGACGCCACAGCCGCCGACCTTCGGCGTATACGACCGTACCGACTGGACCGAGCCGGCCTACGCGTGCGACTACATGCTGATCAGCGAACCTCTGAAGTCGCGCGTGCTGCGCGTGGAGGTGAACAGCGCCACGCAGGCATCGGACCATCAGCCGATGCTGCTGGAGCTACGTAACGATTGATGGGGCGAACTGGACCAGCGGCGCCTTACAGCACCGCGTCCTTGCGCACGCCCTGTGAGGCGAAATGGCGTTTGAGCTTGACCAGCGCTTCTTGCTGGATCTGGCGCACGCGTTCGCGCGTGAGGCCCATCTCAGCCGCCAGCTCTTCCAGCGTGGCAGGTTCGATGTGGTTGAGGCCGAAGCGGCGCTCGACCACGTAGCGATGCTTGTCGGACAAGCGCGCCAACCACGACTTCATCAGTTGCGACAGCTCGCGATGCGCCACCTCCTGATCCGGCGAGGCACCATGCTCATCCGACAGGAAATCGAGGAGGCTGGTGCCCGGATCGAGATCGAACGGCGTATCGAGCGAGGTCGTATGCTCGTTGAGCGAGAGCACGTCCTGTACTTCATCGGTGGTTTTGCCGAGCAGGTGTGCGATGTCTTCCAGGCTCGCATCACGCCCATCTACCCCGCTCTTTTCCAGATGGCGCTTGGCGCGCAGCACCTGATTGAGCTCGCGAATCACGTGGACCGGCAGGCGAACCGTACGCGCCTGGTTCATGATGGCGCGCTCGATACTTTGGCGGATCCACCATGTGGCGTAGGTCGAGAAACGGAAGCCACGCTCTGGATCGAACTTCTCGATCGCGTGCATCAGACCGAGGTTGCCCTCTTCGATCAGATCAAGCAGCGGCACGCCACGATTCAGATAGCCCTTTGCGATGCTGACAACGAGGCGCAGGTTACGCTCGATCATCACTTGCCGCGCGGCAAACTCGCCCGCCTTGGCCAAGGTCGAGAAATGCAGCTCCTCGGCCGGCGTGAGCAACGGCTTGATACTGATGCGATTGAGATAGTGCTGGACGGTATCGGCAGCCAGTTCGGCCTGCAGCACCTTGCGGAAATCCTCCTCCGGCGCGGCCTCTTCCGATTCCTCTTCGTCGTCTTCGTCTTCGTCAGGCTCGTCAGCACTGTCGGAAACGTCGTTGACGTCGACTGGCTCTGCGGCAGGCAGATCGTCGATCAGTGTGTCGACAACCTCGATCTCTTCTGCCGGAGGTTGCGCCGCGCCGCCGCGCGCACGCCGCCCCGCGCGCCCATTCTGGGTGCTTTGGCCATCTGCAGCGTCGATGTTGTCATCGGCGGGGGTGGCGGGCGTAGCGGCTTTCTGGCGCGGCATGCATTCCTCTATTGAGGCGGCAGGAAGCGCATCGGATCGACCGGCTTACCGTTGCGGCGCACTTCGAAGTGAAGCTTCACGCGATCCGCATCGGTACTGCCCATTTCTGCGATCTTCTGCCCTTTCTTGACCGTGGATTGCTCGGTGACCAGAACCTTGTCGTTGTTGCCGTAGGCGGTCAGGAACGTGTCGTTGTGCTTGATGATGACAAGATTCCCGTACCCACGCAAGGGTCCGACGTGGATCACTTTTCCGTCATCTGCAGCGACCACGGCGTCACCACGTTTGCCACCGATGTCGATGCCCTTGTTGGCCTTGTCATCGAAGCGATTGAGGAGCGCGCCACGCGCCGGCCAGGCCAGTGCGATTGCGCTATCGCTTGCCCCGGCAGAGGCGCTGGACGTGGATGTGGGTGACGTTGCAGGCGTGGAATCGACCGGCTGTGCGCTCGTGTTGCCCGGGCGGACCGGCGTAACAACCGCGCCGCTGCTACTGACATCCGCGTTCGGCGGTACGACGCGTATCAATTGATCGACTTCGATCTGATTCGCATTCGGGATGTTGTTCCACGCCACGAGATCACGCGGTGCCTGGCCGTTGCGCAGAGCGATGCTGTACAGCGTATCGCCGCGCTTGACTCGATAGTAGCCGGGGGGCGGCGGCTCTTGTGAGGCAGCGGAGGTGGTACCGGCACGCGAGGTGCGGTCGAGAACGGGTGCCTGGTTGCCGGAGGATGCGCAAGCCGCCAGCAGTGCGGCCGACACCATCGCCACGGCAAGCCGGCCGGTGCGTGCGGGGCTTGGAGGGTTCATGGAACTCCGGGAAATGAACATGCTAAACAGTTCCTGATTTTAAAGGGACAAAGAAAACGCCTTCAAGCGCGGTACTGTGAAACTGGAAGCGGCTGCGGCGCTCGATCAGCACTAACTGCTGCGCCGGGCCCGAGCCACTGCTATTGCGGTCAATCGCCACCGGGGCGATCAAGCGACCGCCAACGGCGAGCTGGTCGAGCAGCGCCTGCGGCACCTCCATTCCGGCTGCAGCCAGGATGATGGCGTCGAACGGTGCTGCTTTCGGCAACCCCAGCATGCCGTCGCCGTAATGCAGGCGGATGTTTGGCACGCGGAGTGGCCGCAAGTTCGCTTTGGCTTTCTCATGCAGCGGGCGGATGCGTTCGATCGAATACACCTCGTCGGCCACCTGCGACAGCACGGCGGCCTGATAGCCGCAGCCAGTTCCAATTTCGAGCACGCGCGCAAGCGGCAAGCTTTGCGCACGCGCGGGACGCTCGCGCAGCAACAACTCGATCATCCGGCCGACCACCGAGGGCTTCGAGATCGTTTGCTGATGACCTATTGGCAGCGCGGAATCTTCATAGGCCTGCGAGGCCAAGCCAGCATCCACGAATAGATGGCGTGGCACCGAGCCAATCGCGGCCAGCACGCGCTTATCGCTCACACCCGCGGCTTGCACGCGGCCAACCAATGCCTGGCGCGCGCGATCCGATGCCATGCCGCCGGCTGCCGCATGCGCAGCGGCCGTACGCGCCTGTACGGCACTCGCCGCAACGGCACCGACCGCAGCGTCAACGCCCGCCACTCGCTGCGGGGCAGGCGCTGGAGCCGACGCGGGCTGCACGCGCTCGACCGACGCCGCACGCGCTGGCGTCGGCCGGGAAACGGCACTCACACCGGACGAGATGCGCGTCTCGCGCTGGCGCTCCACCGGCTTGCGCTCGACCACCGCGTCAAGCGTCAGAGGAAAGCGCCGGCCGCGCGAATGTTCAGACATGGGCCACCGTGGCGATCATGGCGTCTGCCAGCGGCGCACGGTGCGCAGTTGCGCCGTGTCGGTCAGATCGAGCTGCAGCGGCGTCAGCGAGACAAAGCCGTGCGCGACCGCATGGAAATCGGTGCCTTCGCTGGCGTCCTTGGCGTCGCCGGCGGCGCCGACCCAGAAGATCGGTTCGCCGCGCGGGTTGGCCTGGCGGATCACCGGCTGTGACTGGTGCCGCTTGCCCAAACGCGTGGCACGCCAGCCACCAAGTTCGCTGTATGGCAGATTCGGAATGTTCACATTCAGGAGCATCTGCCCCTCGAGCGGATCGGACAGGTAGCGCTCGACCACCTCGCGGACGACGCGCTCGGCAGCATCGAGGTGTGTCCAGCCCTTATCGACCTGCGAAAACGCGATCGACGGAATACCGAACAGATAGCCCTCGATGGCGGCAGCGACAGTGCCGGAATACAGCACGTCCTCACCCATGTTCTGACCCTGGTTGATACCAGAGACGACCAGGTCGGGCTTCTCTTCGATCATGCCGGTCAGGGCGATATGGACGCAGTCCGTCGGGGTGCCGTTGACGAAGCGGAAACCCTTCTGGGCACCATCCGTTGCTTCAAACACCGATAGCGGACGCTGGAGCGTGAGCGAGTTGGATGCACCGCTGTGATTCTGCTCCGGCGCCACCACCGTCACGCGGCCCAAGGGGCTGAGCGCACGGTGCAGCGCGGCGAGACCCGGCGCGAGGTATCCGTCGTCGTTGGCGATAAGAATATGCATGGCGCGGATTGTAACCGAGCAACGTTAACGAATCGTGCTCACGAGCACGTAGTACACGCTTACAAAAACCGATCGATATATCGTCCAACCGATTGCCCACCGCACGGCCCGCGATCAAATCGAACGACCGTGCTTTTATTCGGTTACACTGCCAGACGAGATCGCGCACGAAGCATGCGAGACACGTGAATCATCCAACGCAAGACCGTTCAGGAGACACACCATGAAAGCCGTCGTCTGCAAGACCTGGGGCCCGCCCGAATCGCTGGTGATTGAAACGCTGCCGGACCTCTCGCCGGGCGCTGGCGAAGTTGTCATCGACGTGAAGGCCGCGGGGGTGAACTTTCCCGACGTGCTGATCATCCAGAACAAATACCAGTTCAAGCCGGAGCTGCCGTTCACGCCGGGCTCGGAAGTGGCGGGCGTGGTCAACGCGGTGGGCGATGGTGTGTCGCATGTGAAAGCGGGCGACCACGTGATCGCGTTCCTTGGCCAGGGTGCATTTGCCTCGCAGGTGAAAGCGTCGGCCAAGGTGGTGATGCCGATGCCGCCGGGCATGGCGTTTGATACGGCAGCAGCGTTCACCCTCACCTACGGCACGTCGCACCATGCGGTGGTCGATCGCGGCCAACTGAAGGCGGGCG
The DNA here is from genome assembly GCF_008801405.1 of Ralstonia insidiosa. Lineage (NCBI taxonomy): Bacteria > Pseudomonadati > Pseudomonadota > Betaproteobacteria > Burkholderiales > Burkholderiaceae > Ralstonia > Ralstonia insidiosa. Next base: position 2,591,585 of record NZ_VZPV01000001.1, read on the forward strand.
AAACGATGCTGGTGCTGGGTGCGGCGGGCGGCGTGGGGCTGGCGGCCATCGAAATCGGCAAGGCCATCGGCGCGCGCGTGATTGCCGCTGCGTCGAGCGATGAAAAGCTCGCTGTCTGCAAGGACCACGGCGCCGATGCGCTGATCAACTACGCGACCGAAGACCTGCGCGAACGCATCAAGGAACTGACGGACGGCAAGGGCCCGGACTTGATCTATGACCCGGTTGGCGGCATCTATGCAGAGCCGGCGTTCCGTTCGATCGCCTGGCGCGGCCGCTATCTGGTGGTGGGCTTTGCCAACGGTGAAATCCCCAAGATGCCGCTGAACCTGGCGCTGCTCAAGGGCGCGTCGTTGGTGGGCGTGTTCTGGGGTGAATTCGCACGCCGAGAGCCGAAGGCCAATCTGGCCAACATGATGCAGATGATCGGCTGGATGAAAGAAGGCAAGATCCGTCCGCATATTTCAGCGCGCTATCCGCTGGAACAGACCACGCAGGCGCTGCTGGACATGGCGGCACGCAAGGTGACGGGCAAGGTGGTCATCCAACCCTGAGCGTTACCCGCACGCCAAATAGAAAAGCCGCGCTAGGCAATCGCCAGCGCGGCTTCTTTGTTGGGACAGCCCGTACTGATTAGGCCGCTTCTTCCAGCGTCGGATAGTCGGTGTAGCCCTTTTCCTGACCACCGTAGTAGGTGTTGCGATCCGGCTTGTTGAGCGTTGCACCGGCACGGAAGCGCGCCACCAGATCCGGGTTGGCGATAAACGGACGGCCAAAGGCCACCGCATCGGCCAGACCCGAAGCCACCATCTGCTCACCCTCTTCCGCGCTGTACTGGCCGCAGACGATGAGCGTGCCCTTGAAGGCATCGCGCAGTTGGCGGCGGAATTCCGTGGACAGCTCCGGGCCACCCGCCCAATCCGGCTCGGCGATGTGCAGGTAGGCGATGCCACGCTTGGTCAGCTCACGCGCGAGATACAGCGCGCTGGCCTCGGCTTCGGCATCTGCAATGTCGTGCGCAACAAAATGCGGCGACAGGCGAATGCCAACGCGATCGGCGCCGATTTCAGCGATGGCCGTATCGACGACTTCCAGAATCAGCCGTGCGCGGTTTTCCAGCGAGCCGCCGTACTGGTCGGTGCGTTGATTACTGTTGGTGGAAAGGAACTGGTGCAGCAGGTAACCATTGGCAGCGTGGATTTCAACGAAATCGAAGCCAGCACGGCGTGCACGCAGCACGGCCTGACGGTACTGCGCGATGACGCCCGGGATTTCTTCCGTCGCCAGTGCGCGCGGCTCGCTGGTGGGCTCGTTGCCCGGCGTGCCGTCAGGGTGCACAACAAAGCTCTGCGCACCCTTGGCGACGATGGCCGACGGCGCGACTGGCGCCTGACCGTTTTCTTGCAGCAGCGTGTTCGAGATGCGGCCCACGTGCCAGAGCTGCTGCGAAATGCGGCCACCCTTGGCATGCACCGCATCCACCACGGCTTTCCAGCCGGCTTCCTGTGCGTCGGTGTACATGCCCGGCGTCCAAGCGTAACCCTGGCCCTGGCGGGAAATTTGCGTGGCTTCCGTCACGATCAGGCCGGCCGTCGCGCGCTGCGCGTAGTAGGTCACGTTCAGCTCGGTCGGCACATCGCCGGGCTGGCCGGCGCGCGAACGCGTGAGCGGCGCCATGACGACGCGGTTGGCGAGGGTCGTGCGACCGACCTGGACAGGCGACAACAGTTGTTGGGTCATATCAGCTCCAGAAAGAGAGAATGCTTATTACTATTCGACCGGTCATCTAGAACCGGAGTCAAAGAAAAAGCGAGGAACATGCCTCGCCGGCAATGGATTCGGTTGCGATCAATGTGTTGGCTTGGCCAGCAAGATTTCGGTTTGCGCCACGCAGCTCCGGAACGCCGCGACAGTCCGGTGCGCCTTGGCCAGCAGCGCCCCGCCCATCCACATGGCGTACAGACCTTCAGCCAGATAGCGTGCGTCGCTCACCGGTGCGAGCGAACCATCGGCGACACCCGCCTCGATCACGCCGGCAATGCGATCCACCATGCGCGTCATCCCCGTCGACAACACCTTGCGCATCGGTTCCGACAAGTCCGACACCTCGCCCGACAACTTGACGGCCAGGCAGGTGACTTCGCATGCGCTGCGCTCGTGCAGGTCAATCCAGGCAGTGAAGTAACGCAGCAGCCGTTCGCGTGCGGTCAGGCGCGTGTCGTTGAACAGGCTGACGACACCCGCGTCGTAATCCTGGAAATACCGCTCCAGCATGGCAACGCCAAAGTCTTCCTTGGAGCCGAAGTAGTAATAGAACGACCCCTTGGGCACCTGCGCACGGCCAAGGATTTCCGCCAGCCCCACGGCCGAGAAGCCGCGCCCGAGGATCAACTCGGCACCGGCGTCCAGAATGCGGTCGCGGGTGTCGTGCCGGGCTTCGGTGCCTTCAGCGGTGACGGGTTCGGGGTGCTTGCTCATGGTGAATCGGATTGTAGTAGACCGACCGTCTAGTTGCACAACCCTGCTCATGGCAGGGTTGTTGTGACCTTCAGTGAGCCTACTTCGGGTGTTCAGAGCTTTTCGGTCTCGCCAGTCTTGGGCTGCCAGCGCATCAGACGCTTTTCCACCAGACCGACCAACCAATCGAGTACCAGTGCAAACACTGTCAGCACGACAATGCCGGCAAACACGGTGTTGATGTCGAACGTGCCCTCGGCCTGCAGAATCAGGTAACCGACGCCGCGCGCAGAGCCAAGGTACTCGCCCACCACCGCCCCCACAAACGCCAGACCCACCGACGTATGCAGCGACGAAAACACCCAGCTCGTTGCGCTCGGCAGATAGACGAAGCGCAACAGCTGTCGCTGCGAGGCCCCCAGCATGCGCGCATTGGACAGCACCACGGGGCTCACTTCTTTCACGCCCTGGTAGACGTTGAAGAACACGATGAAGAACACCAGCGTGACCGCCAGCGCAACCTTCGACCAGATCCCCAGCCCGAACCACACGCCAAAGATCGGCGCCAGGATCACGCGTGGCATCGAGTTGGCGGCCTTGATGTACGGGTCGAGCACCGCAGACACCGCAGGGCTCAGCGCCAGCCACAGCCCAGCGCCCAGTCCGGTGACCGTGCCGATAACGAAGGCCAGCACGGTTTCCGCCAGCGTCACGCCGAGGTGCTGGTAGATATCGCCTTCCGTCACGAACCATGCCCAGATGCGCTGCGCAACGATGAGCGGTTCACCGAAGAAAAATGCGACGTCTTGCGAGCGCGTAGCGAAGTGCCAAACACCCAGCGTGACGACGAGGAGGCCAAGCTGCCAGGCGCGCAGCATGAACGGAGAGAGCGGACGATTAGCCATGAGAGAGATCAGTCGAATTCGGTTCAGGCCACGCGGCGATGTTGCGCGTAACCCTTGAGCACTTCTTCGCGCAACACATCCCAGATGCGAGCGTGCAGGTTGACGAAGCCGGCTTGATCACGGATCTCGGCCACATCGCGCGGGCGCGGCAGGTCGATGACGAACTCGCCGATCGGGTGCGTGCCGGGGCCGGCTGACAGCACGACCACGCGGTCGCTCATGGCAATGGCTTCGTCCAGATCGTGTGTGATGAACAGCACGGCCTTTCGCTTGGCAGCCCAGAGGTCGAGCACCTCGTTCTCCATCAACTGGCGCGTCTGGATGTCGAGCGCAGAAAACGGCTCGTCCATGAGGATGATGTCGGGGTCGAGCACCAACGTTTGCGCCAGGCTCACGCGCTTGCGCATGCCGCCGGAGAGTTGATGCGGATAGCGATCTTCAAACCCGGTCAGGCCCACGCGCGCCAGCCACGACATCGCCAGCTCGCGCGCCTCCTTGTCGGGCGTGCCGCGAAATTCCAGCCCGGCCAGCACGTTGTCGAGCGCGCTGCGCCACGGCATCAACGCTTCAGCCTGGAACATGTAGCCGGCACGGCGGTTGATGCCGGCCAGCGGTTCGCCGAACACGCGCACCTGCCCCGACGATGGCTGCAACAGCCCCGCCGCCAGATTCAGCAAGGTGGATTTGCCACAGCCGGTCGGGCCCACCACCGAGACGAACTCGCCGGCCTGGATATCCAGCGTCGTGTTCTGCACGGCGGTGTAGCGCTGGCCCGGTTTGTCAGGCGAGAGGAAGGTACAGGTAATCTGGTCGAACGAAAGCGCGGGCGTCGTCATGGTGTCTGCCTGATGGCTACCAAGAAAGCAATGCGCCCGGCTGGACCGGGCGCAGGATGAAAGTCTGCCGGACTTAGTGGTACTTCGCGTTGGCCTTCTGCACGAAGGTGTTGGTGAAGGTCTGGTCCAACTTGATCTGCTTGCCCTTCACTTCCGCGTCAAACTCCGACAGCGTACGCAGTGCCGTGGTCGGGCCATCGGCCGGCATCGCACCGTCCGGCGAGATGGCCTCACGCACCTTGTCCCAGGCCGCCAGATACAGCGCGCGATCCCCCAGCAGGTAGGCTTCCGGCACGGTCTTGACGATGTCCGACGGGCCCGCCTTCTGCAGCCACTTCAGCGCACGCACCATGGCGTTGGTCAGCGCTTGTGTCGTGTTTGGGTTCTTCTGGATGAACGCAGTGGATGCGTACAGGCAGCCAGCCGGCATGTTGCCCCCGAAGACGGCCTTGGTATCGGCCAGCGTACGGGTGTCGGAAACGACGCGCACTTCGTTCTTCTGCGTGAGCATCGACATGACCGGGTCCAGATTGGCCAGCGCGTCGATCTGCCCCGCACGGATGGCCGCAATGGCACCGTTGCTCGGGCCCACACCGATGATCGACACCTCGTTCGGCTTGATGCCGGCGCGGGCCAGCACGTAGTTGACCATGATGTTGGTCGACGAGCCCGGGGCCGTCACGCCGATCTTCTTGCCCTTCAGGTCAGCGATCGACTTGTAGTTGGGCATCGTCTTGTTGTTGATCGCCAGCACGATCTGCGGAGCGCGGCCTTGCAGCACGAACTCCTGGTACATCTGGCCCTTGGCCTGCAGCACCAGCGTGTGTTCGTAGGCGCCGCTCACCACATCAGCGCTGCCGCCCACCACGGCCTGCAGTGCCTTGGCACCGCCAGCAAAGTCGACGATCTCGACATCCAGGCCTTCGTCCTTGAAGTAGCCCAGGCGCTCGGCAATCGTCAGCGGCAGGTAGTAGAACAAGGCCTTGCCGCCCACGGCGATGGTCACCTTGCTCTTCTCCGGCTTGCCCTGCGCCAGCACGGCGGGGCTAGCTGCCAGCAGGCTCGTCGCGCATAGCGCTGCGCCCATCCATTTTGCCCAGCGGCTGATGCCTCGTGTCCCCATGCTTGTCTCCTGAATGCGTTGTTCTGCGAACTTGTCCACGATCCTACTGCGCGCCCCGATCTTGGCTCTGCGATGCTCGCTACGAACCGAGAACAGGTTCTCCAGCGTTCACTGCCTTGGCGGCGATATTACCGCAACGATTTGCCACACAACATGCGGGATGGTCCTAGCTCCTTAGCTTGCCGCCTCGGCAATCACGCCTTGTGCGGCCAACGCATCGATCTGCGCGTCGGTCAGGCCATGGCTGCGCAGCACGTCGCGTGTGTGCTGACCCAGGCGCGGAGCGCTGGCCTGTACCGCACCGGGTGTGCCGGAAAGCTTGGGTACCACGCCCGGCATTTCGACGTCGATGCCCGACTGCGCGCGCACGGTCTCAATGACACCTCGCGCGCGATAGTGCGGGTCGGCAGCAATGTCGGCGATGGTGTAGATCGGCCCGCTGGGCACCTCGGCCTCTTGCAGCGCAGCCAAAACCTCTGCAATGGGAAGCGCGCCCGTCCACGCGTTGATGGCGGCATCGATCTCGTCGACGCGGGCGGCGCGGCCATCGTTGCGCGCAAGCCCTGGATCATCGGCGAGGTCTGGTCGGCCCATGCGCTGCATCAGGCGGCGGAAGATGTTGTCACCGTTCGCGGCGATCAAGACGTACTCGCCGCCCGCACAGCGATAGGCATTGGACGGCGCAATGCCAGGCAATGCCCCGCCTGCCGGATGGCGAATGGCGCCGAATACCGAGTACTCCGGCAGCAGACTCTCCGTCAGGTTGAAGACCGACTCATACAAGGCTACGTCGATCACCTGCCCCTTGCCGCCGCGCGCGTCGCGTTCATAGAGCGCGAGCAGCACGCCCAGCGCGCCGTGCAACCCGGCAATCGTGTCGCCCAGCGACAGCCCAGCGCGCGCAGGCGGGCGCCCCGGCTCACCGGTCAGGTAGCGCAGGCCTGCCATCGCCTCGGCAATCGCTGCAAAGCCCGGCTCGTCGCGCTTGGGGCCAGTCTGACCGTAGCCCGATACGCGCAGCATGATCAGCTTCGGGTTGATGGCCGACAGCGCCTCGTACGACAGACCCCACTTCTCCATCGTGCCGGGGCGGAAATTTTCAATGAGCACGTCTGCCTCGGCGGCCAGCTTGCGCACCACCTCCTGGCCCTCGGGCACACGCAAATCCACGCAGACAGACTGCTTGTTGCGCGACTGCGCCTCCCACCAGACCGAGGTGCCTTCATGCAGCATCCGCCATTTGCGCAGCGGATCGCCCTGACCCGGCGGCTCGATCTTGATGACCTGCGCGCCGAAATCGGCGAGCGTCTTGGCGGCAAACGGCCCGGCAATCAATTGCCCGAGTTCGAGCACGCGGATGTTCTGCAAAACCTGTGTCGGCATGGTCGTATAGAGAACGTTGAATTCAGAACCTGTTCACGATCCGTAGCGAGTGGCCCGAGGTTGGCAGGAGAAGCGCAGCCGTACAAGAGTACGGCGAGCATCGCAGTGCCAAGATCGGGTTGCGCAGTAGGATCATGAACAGGTTCTCAGAGTGCGGCAGGATTGCCGAGTAGATGCGTCATCAACAGGCGCGCAGAACTGGTGAGTGCATCCGGATCGCGCACGCCCACCAGCAGACGGCGATGTGCCCACTCGTCTTGCAGCGGCACCAATGCGAGGCCCGCACCCGGCAGGCCCGACACATGTCCTTGTGCAGCAATACGCGGCAGCACCCCCACGCCCAGACCCGAGGCCACCATGCGGCAGACCGCCTCGAAGCTGCGCACCTGAATGCGCAAGCGCAGCGGCTTGCCCAGGCGCTGGCTCTCTTCCAGCAGTTGCGCGGCCAGCGACGTGCCCGGCGGCAGGCTGACGAAATCGAACTCCACCGCATCGGCAAAACTCACCTGCTTGCGGCCTGCCAGCGGGTGGTTGCGCGGTGTGACAAGGGCGAGATCGTCCTCGCGGTAGTCAAACGATTGCAACCCATCGCATGGCGTGCCGGCGGCGAAGATGCCGAGGTCCGCACGGTTCTCGCGCAGCGCGGCGACGATATCGCCACTGTCCTGCTCCTCCAGCGCGATGCGGATGGCCGGATTGGCCAGCATGAAAGCAGCCAGGTCATCGGCCAGGAACTGCGTGATCGACGAGGTATTGGCCCACACACGCACCTGCCCGCGTGTGCCGGCGGCAAAGTCCGACAGCGCGCCGGCCATGCGTTCGACGTCTTGCAGAATGCCCACGGCATGGCGAAAGCATGCCTGGCCAGCCTCGGTCAGCTCCACGCCAGCGGCATGGCGATACAGCAGCGGCGCGCCCACTGCGGCCTCTAGGTCGGAAATCCGCTTGCTTGCCGCGGCCACGGCCAGGTGTGATTGCCGCGCCCCAGCAGAAATGCTGCCCAGCCGGGCCACCGCCACAAACAGGCCGAGGGTGACGAGATCGAAGCGGGCAAGGTTCATCGTGAAGCCATCTGGCGGAGTTGGAGAAATGCGACAGGTTCGTGCAAACGGCGCGGTTTTCACCGGTTGGTCATGACACGGCGTTTACTATCGCCGGGTTTTTGCCTATTCCGAGCGCACAACCCTGGAATTCTAGCGGCTGCCCTCTACGTTGCGCCCATGCCATCCTCGCCTCTTCGCCTCGCACCCCGGTCTTTTTTTCACCGTACCAAGCGTGCCGGCACCGCCCGGCAGGCCCTGATGGCCGTCATGCTAACGCTGGGCCTGCAGGGGATTGCCCTGGCAGCAGATGCCGACACCCCGCCTGCGGACATCCCAGAGCCCGAACGCTGGAACATTCACGGGCAGTTCACCAATGTGACGCAATGGCACCCGTCGTTCCACGCGCCGTATAGCGGCACAAACAGCCTGACACCAGAGACCAATAACAAAGAGACGGCCGACATCACGCTTTATCTTGGCGTGCGTCTATGGAAAGGCGCAGAGCTGTACGCCAACCCCGAAGTCGACCAGGGTTTCGGCCTGAACAACACGGTCGGGCTGGCCGGCTTCTCCAGTGCGGAAGCCTACAAAGTTGGCAACAACACCCCGTATCGCAAGCTGCCGCGCCTGTTCCTGCGACAAGTCATCGATTTGGGTGGCGAGCAACAGGCAGTAGAGAGCGGGCCCAACCAGCTTGCCGGCAGCCATTCGGCCAACAACCTGACCATCACCGTCGGCAAGTTCTCGGTGGTCGACATCTTTGATACGAACACCTATGCGCACGACCCGCGCGGTGACTTCCTGAATTGGTCGGTGGTCGATGCAGGCGCATTTGACTACGCGGCCGACGCCTGGGGTTACACGCACGGCTTGGCGGTGGAGTGGACGCAATCGTGGTGGACGCTGCGCGGCGGCTTGTTCGCACTGTCGAACGTGCCCAACAGCATCACCATCGACACCACATGGAAGCAATACCAGTGGGTGGGGGAATTTGAAGCGCGCCAGAACTGGTTCGGCCGCCCCGGCAAAGTCAAGCTGCTGGCGTTCGCCTCGCGCGGCAAGATGGGCGGCTACGGCGATGCAGTGAACCTGGCCCAACAGACCGGCACCACACCGGACACCGGCCTCGTGCGGCGACTCGCCTGGCGCCCCGGCATTGCGGTGAACCTGGAGCAAGAGGTCACTGATGACGTAGGGGTCTTCGCCCGCGCCAGCATGAACGACGGCAGCAAGGAGACGTTCGAATTCACCGACATCAACCAGTCGGTGTCGGCCGGGCTCTCGCTCAAAGGCACGCGTTGGGGGCGCCCGAACGACACGTTTGGCGCGGCTGTGGTGGTGAATGGCTTGTCAGGCGCGGCACGCCAATACTTTGCGGCTGGCGGCATGGGTGTGCTGATCGGCGATGGCGCATTGAACTACGGCACCGAGCGCATCGCCGAGCTGTACTACAACTGGGCAGTCGTAAAGCACTTAACGCTGGGCTTGAACTATCAGTACGTCGTCCACCCCGCGTACAACCGGGATCGCGGCCCGGTGTCCATCGTGGGTGCGCGCATCCACGCTGAGTTTTAAGAAGCGCCTCGGAAGTTCGGAAGATCAGAGCTGGCGCCGATCCAGCACCGCGCGGGCGATGGTGCCCGCGTCGACATATTCCAGCTCGCCACCCACCGGCACGCCACGCGCCAGACGCGTCGCCTTGATGCCGCGCGCCTTGAGCATCTCGCCGATGTAGTGTGCGGTGGCCTCGCCTTCACTGGTGAAGTTGGTGGCGAGGATAACCTCGGTGCACGGCCCGCCCAGTGCAGGATCAGTCGCGCGGGCCAGCAGGCGTTCGAGGTGGATCTCCTTCGGGCCGATGTTGTCCAGCGGCGAGAGCCGCCCCATCAGCACGAAGTATTGGCCGCGATACGTGAGTGTCTGCTCAATCATCATCTGATCGGCGGGTGTTTCCACCACGCATAGCACAGACGCATCACGGCGCGAATCCAGGCAGGTTTCGCAGACTTCCTGCTCGGTAAAGGTGTTGCAGCGGCTGCAGTGTTGGATCGATTCGGTGGCCTCCCTCAGCGCCTGCGCCAGGCGCTCCGCACCATCACGATCATGCTGCAGCAGGTAGTACGCCATGCGCTGCGCAGACTTCGGACCGACGCCCGGCAGTACGCGCAGGGCCTCGACCAGCATCTGCAGCGCCGATGGCGTGCCCGAACCGCCGCGCGTCATGCCTGCTCCCAAACCAGCGTATGGTGCAGCACTTCCGGCATCGGATCGTAGAAGTGATGCAGCAGTGCGCGCCAGCGCTGGTACTCGGCCGACTGCCGGAAACCCACGGTGTGGTCTTCCAGCGTCTGCCACTGCACCAGCAACAGGTAGTCGCCAGGCTTTTCCACGCAGCGTGACAGCGTCAGCGAAATAAAGCCCTGCATTGCACCGATGATGTGACGGGCCTCGCCAAAAGCCGCCTCGAAGGCGGCTTCCTGGCCGGGCTTGACGTGCAGCAGCGCAGATTCCAGCACCATGGCGCGATCCTAATCAGCGTAACCTTTAGGGCGTGACCTTAGAACGGCAGCTTGAAGCCCGGCGGCAGCATGCTTGCCATGCCACCCAGACCCGACGTGAGCGAGCCCATCTTCTCTTGCGTGGTGGCCTCGGCCTTGCGCACGGCGTCGTTGAACGCAGCGGCGACCAGATCTTCCAGCAGTTCCTTGTCTTCGCCTTCGGCCACCAGGCTCGGGTCGATCGACACGCGCTTCACGTCATTCTTGCAGGTCATCACCACCTTCACGAGGCCAGCGCCAGACACGCCTTCCACCTCGATCAGGGCAAGCGCTTCCTGCGCCTTCTTCATGTTTTCCTGCATTTGCTGGGCTTGCTTCATCAGCCCAGCGATCTGGCCTTTCATCATGGTCGTTGCTCCTTGCAATGGGTCATACGAGGCGCACCGCTTGATTGGGCGCGCCGGTGTTCAGTTTGGGAATGCGTGTTCAGTGTGCGTGCGGCTGGATCGAACCCGGGACGACCTGCGCGGCAAAGTCCCGCACCAGCGCTTGCACGAACGGGTTGGCAGCGATGGCGTCTTCAGCGTCGCGCTGGCGTTGGGCGCGCAGCTCAGCATCGGCAGCAGCGGCTGTCGCTCGAGCAGCACCGATGTCACACGCCACGCGTATCGGCGTGCCGAAGTGCTCCGTCAGTGCGGCTTCCAGCCGCTCCACGACACCAGCTTCGGTCAACGCCGGCAGCGGCACGCGCAAACGCACGGTGACGCCCTCCACTGCCACCAGTTCACTCTGGTGCGCAAGCTGCTGAGCCAGACCACGCATTGGCAGGCCAGCCGCAAGCTTGGGCCAGTCACCATCAAACGTGGTGAGGCTACTTGCACTCAGGTCGGGGGGCGTGGCGGCCGCCACGGGCTCCAGCGCAACGGGCTTGGCTTGCACCGGTACTGGTGCGGCAGTGGGTGATTCGACCGGCGCAGAACGAGCCACTGGTGTGGAAGCATCAGGACGCGCGCTCGAGGCCGAATCCCAGCCCGCGAACGCGGCATCAATCTCTTCCAGCGACGGCGAGGCAAACTCGCCGGGCATTTCATCCCATGGCGGTGGGCCATCATCAGATGATGAGGCCGATGCAGCTGGCGGCTCTCGGCGCGGCGGTGGCGACGCAGGGGCAGCCACCGGATTCGGGCGCGGCCCCGCAGCAGCAACAGGGCGTACGACTGGCGCAGGAGCGGCCACTGGCGTCGCAGCCGGTGCCGAGACGCCGCCGCGACCGCGGCTCGATGCCTGACGGGCGGCAGCCAGTGCCTCCATGGCCGGCGAACGGCGCGCTGGTGCACTGGTGGGCGCCGCAGCCGGCGTTTCAACCGCTGGCGCCACTGCTGCAGGCGCAGGCGGGGACACTTGATACGTTGCGCGCGGCGCCTCAACCACCGGCTCCGGACGCGCCGCAGGCGTCGCCTGCGCAACCGGCGCTACTGCCGGCGCACTCGCCGCCATGGTCGGACGCGGGGATGCACCCGGCACACTCGCCGCCGGCGATGACACTACCCGCTTGCCGCCGCCACCCGAGGGCGGCGTCGCGTCCCCACCCGACTGCCCAGGCTGGAACGCCAGCATGCGCAGCAGCGTCATCGTGAAGCCGGCGTATTCGTCAGGTGCCAAGGCCAGCTCATTGCGACCAAGGTTGGCGAACTGATAGAACAGTTGCACCGACTGCGCGTCGAAGCGCTCGGCCAGTCGGCGCACATCATCAGCTTCGGGCCAATCGTCCTGCACGGCACCCGGCACGACCTGCGCCAGCGCAATCTTCTGCAGCAACGACGCCAGATCCTGCAACGCGCCCGAGAAGCTCAGGCTGCGCCCCGCCATCTCATCAGCAATCTCGACGAGTCCTGCGCCGTTCTCGTCGGCCAGCGCATCGAGCAGGCGCACGAGGTAGCTCTGGTCAATCGCACCGAGCATGCCGCGCACGGCAGCTTCGCTCACTTCGCCGGCGCTGTAGGCGATGGCCTGATCCGTGAGCGACAGCGCATCACGCATCGACCCCTGCGCAGCGGCAGCCAGCAGGCGCAGCGCATTCGCTTCGTGGACGATGTGCTCTTCACCGAGGATGTGCTCCAGGTGCGACACGATGTGCCCCGGCGGCATCTGCTTGAGGTTGAACTGCAGGCAGCGCGACAGCACTGTCACCGGAATCTTCTGCGGGTCGGTGGTCGCGAGAATGAACTTGACGTGCTCGGGTGGTTCTTCCAGCGTCTTCAGCATCGCGTTGAAGGCGTGGTTGGTCAGCATGTGCACTTCGTCGATCATGTAGACCTTGAAGCGGCCGACCGTCGGCGCATAGACCGCGCGGTCGAGCAGCTGAGCCATCTCGTCGACACCGCGATTGGACGCGGCGTCCATCTCGATGTAATCGACAAAACGCCCGGCATCGATCTCCGTACAGGCGCGGCACACGCCGCACGGCTGCGCGGTGATACCGCCCTGCCCGTCTGCACCGACGCAGTTGAGCGATTTGGCGAGAATGCGCGACAGCGTGGTCTTGCCGACACCACGCGTCCCCGTGAAGAGGTAGGCATGGTGCAGACGCTGCTGTTCGAGCGCATGCGTGAGCGCGCGCACCACGTGCTCTTGACCGACGAGCGCGGTGAAATCGCGAGGGCGCCACTTGCGGGCGAGCACTTGATAACTCATGCGGCGGATTGTAGCAAAGCGAGGTGGATTTCCGACGGGCTTTCCGAGGGTTTGAACATGGTGCGCGCCGAGTGAATTGCAAGGATATTCCGGTGAGGATGCGCGAGTCGGTTACAATGCCGGTCGGACGGGCCTCCTCGCATGGTGGCGCGGTCAACCTGGTCAGGTCGGGAACGAAGCAGCCACAGCCGTTTTCCGCCAGTGCCGAGGGTCAGGCTCGTCCCCCTTCTCTTTTCCCTTCTGCATTGCCCCTCCCCCGTTTGTTTGTGTCGCCCGCGTCAGAACAGCGCGCCCTGGCTATCGTCACGTGACGACTGTGCTGGCTTGCGTAGCGATTCCAGCAGCGACTCCAAATCAATCCATTCACCCTGCGCAGTCGCCACACCTGCTCGCACCGTGCGGCCCAGGTACATCGGTGTGACGGCGGCCACGTAGCCGCGCAACTGGTCTGCATAGGCAGCACGCTCGACCGGCAAGAGACGCAACTTGTAGTCCACCACCAGGATGTCATCGCCGCGCTCGATCAGGCGATCGATGCGCAGCAATGCGCCGTCGGGGCTGAAGAGCTCGATTTCGTTGTGGGCCACGTCGAAGTGCGCGGGGTCGAACACGTGCGTCAGGGCTTTGGAAGCTAGCATGCGGTGCACGGCTTCGGCAGCGCGGGCGGCATCGGCTTCCGTCGCACCGGTTGCGCCGAACCAGCGCGCGACGGTTGCTGCGTCCGGTGTCTGCTCGGGCACGCCGCGGCGCGTCAGACGCTCCAATACGGCGTGCAGCAATTCGCCTTGCGCGACAGCGCCCTGATCGAATACCGGATCGCCCGCGCCGTCCGCCTGTGCGACAGCGCTACCGACACGCACCGCGACCGTGAGCGGCGCGCGGAAATCGTGATACGAGACAACCTCGGCTTCAGCAGCAAAGACATCCGTATTGGCAGCAGCCTCAACCACCGGCGCGGGTGAAGCCACACCCGCCGTTGCCAGCAACGTGTACCAGCTTGCGGTGCCATCTACATCCGGCACGTCACCCTCGTCTGTTGCTTGCGCCGCAGACCCGTCGCGCTTGTTGGCCACGCCAGAGACGATCAACGCCTGCCGTGCGCGCGTCATTGCCACGTACAGCAGGTTCCAGTTTTCGCGCTGGGCAAGCGACTCTTCCTGCTTGAACAACGGGTCGCGTGCAAGGCCGCGTTCAGCCGTCTTGCCGAAGGCGGAGAAATGCGTGGGCGCTTCAGCCCCTGGCGGCCAGTCGATCAGGATGCCGGCACTGTCGGCGCGCGTGTCGCTGTGGTGGGTGTCGAGCAGCACCACGAACGGCGCCTCCAACCCCTTCGATGCGTGCACAGTCAAGATCTGCGCAGCATCCAGTCCTTCGCCTGCGAGTTCGGCGTCGATGGCGTCTGGCGCTTCAGCGGCATCGCTCTGCATACCTTCGTCGGGGCTTTCATCTTCATCGCCCTGACGGATGGCGCGCAGCTCGGCCATGAACTTGGGCAGGCTCGGGTAGCGGCCGCCGTCCAGGTCGAGCGCGAGCTTGAGGAACGCATCCAGGTTCGCAAGCACCTGTTCGCGATTGGCGGCCGGTGCACATTCGGCGTAACTGCGCTTAAGCTCGCCGGTATAGACGATATGGTCGAGCAGGTCGTGCACGGGCAGCGTGGGTGCCACTGCCAGCCAGCGTGACAGCATACGATGCGCGTGGCGCAACGCTGGGGCAGTCTCGGCTTGCTGTGCCAGCATGCTCAGGCGGGCCCACCACGTTCCATCGACTGCCTGCGCGAGCCGGATCAAATCGTCATCAGACGCCGCAAAGATCGGGCTGCGCAACACGTGCGCGAGCGACAGATCCGCTTGCGGCGTCATCAAGAAGTCCAGCAGCGCACACAGATCCAGCGCTTCAAGCGTTGCCAGCAAGCCGCCTCTGCGCGGGCTCATGTACGGCACACCGCCGTCGCGCAGCGCGCGTTCATAGTCGGCCAGATAGCGCTTGCGGCGAACGAGCAATTGGAAGTCGCTCCAGCGCACCGGGCGTTCGACGCCGTTCTCGCGGATGCGCTCTCCGGCGTGCAGCGCGCGCAGGCAAGCAGCCACTTGCCGGCCCTCGTCATAGCGCTGGGAGTCACCGGCCTCTTCGCGCGGTTCGGTGAGCGTGTCGCGCGGTGTGGCTGCGTCGGCTTCTGCCGCTTCAGGCACAGGCACCAGCGGCAGCAGCAACGCCTGCCCGATGGGCGCATCGACTGCTGTGCTTTGCTCCGCGTAGATCGGATAGTCACCCCGGGCGCGCGCCTGCAGGAACACGGCGTTCACCCACTCCAGCACGGCCGGTGCATTACGGCGCGTCCGGTTGGTGCGCAGCACGGTGGCGTTGAAGTCCGCGACGAGCATCTCGCGTGCGGCGTCAAACAAGCGTGCATCCGCACGGCGAAAACGATAGATCGACTGCTTCGGATCGCCCACTAGAAACACGCTCGGTTGCGTGCCCGTACCCGCATAGCCGGCAAGCCAGCCTTGCAGAATGCGCCACTGCATCGGGTTCGTGTCCTGAAACTCGTCGAGCAGCAGATGCTTGTAGCGAGCATCAAGCCGCACCTGCAGGTAAGCCGCCGTCTCTTCGTCCTGCATCAGGCGGGCGGCTTCCCATTCCAGGTCGGTGAAGTCCATTGCGCGCGCCTGGCGCTTGTAGGCCTGATAGCGATCGATGAGTGCATCGCCCAAGGTGAATAACGCCGCGTTGACGGCGCGCACGTGCATTTCCTGGCGGCGTGCCTGATAAACAGTCAGCGCCTCACACACGGCGGCATGCAGGGCAACCAAGGTTTGCGCCTGGTGGTCGCCAATCGCCTTGATGAGCGCCTTGGTCGGCTTGCAGGCGCGCGCCTTGCCGGCTTGCGTATGGAACGCGCCGAAAAGGTCATCGAAAGCCTGCTTGCGGGCGGATGCATCCGATGCATCGATCGAACGTGCGGACGTGGCTGCCATTTCAATCTGCGTCGCGCGTTTGCCTTCGGTCGCACCACCCTGCCCTAACCAGCCGGATATGCGCAGCATGTCGGCCAGCAAGGTTTGGTTTTGCAACGCTTCGATCAGCGGATCGGTATGTGCGTCGTCGCCGAGCAGGTCATCGAGCGGGTTCAGCGGATGCTCGCCGGCTTGCGCCTTGTAGGCCCACCAGTCGCTGCGCTGATGGAACATGGCGTCAAGCAAGCGCCCAGCCTGAAAGTCACCCACCAAGTCCGCAAGCGTCTCGTACACGGCGCGCAGCTCGGCGTGATCTTCCGCCAGCAGTCCGCGCCAGAACGGCGCCCAGGCTTCACGGCGCAACCGCCCGGCATCTTCACGCAGCGATGCCCCTTGCGGCACGCCGGACGACAACGGCGCGCCACGCAGCAACGAACCAAACCAACCGTGGAACGTATCGATCGCCATGCGCTGCGGCGATTCCAACACGCGCGCATACAACCCGCGCGCCGATGCGATCAAACGTGGGGCCTCACGCTCGTCAACAGTGCGGGCGATCAGCTCACGCACAACGCCCTCGTCATCCGCACTGGCGAGTTGCGCGAGGATGTCCAGCAAGCGCTGGCGCATTTCTTCGGCCGCCTTGCGCGTGAAGGTGATGGCAAGAATGTCCGACGGCGCCGCACCGGCCAGTAGCAGGCGCAGCATGCGCGTCACCAGCAGCCATGTCTTGCCGCTGCCCGCGCAGGCCTCCACCACAACCGAGCGCAGTGGGTCACACGCAGCGCGCGAGAAGTCTTCGGGTGCGACCGGACTGCCGTCGCGTTCGTAAGCGTGGTCACTCATACCTGCCCCTCCGCCGGTTCGCGTGGGGCACCTTCGGTCCAGTACCCCTTGCGGCATAGGCCACGCGCTGCGCAATAGCGGCACGCCGATTCGTCGCCGAAGGCCGGCAACGGTGCGCCGGCAGCCAGGGCGGTCATGTCCTTCTCCATCTGTTCGAGCAGCCAATCCACCACTTGCCTGAAGTCCGGCAACGCAACGTCGCGTTTATCACCGCGCGCTTCACCGTCGAGCGAGACCCAGCCGCCCGCATCGGCACGCGTGTCGAGCACGCCGTAGAACGGCAACTGGCAATCCTCAAACGGCGTCTTGGCGCGTCGCACCAGCACCATGGGCGATTGCGTCTTGTAGTCCAGCACAGCCACGCCGTGTTCGCGATGCGCGTCGATGCGGTCTATGCGGCCGCGCAGGCGCAGGGGGCGCTCCGCATTTGGCCCACCAGGTAACGTGATCGATGTATCGACATCAACCTCACCCGCTTCAAAGTGCCAGCCCTCGGCCTCGCGCGCGGCCTGCCACGCCAGGTACGACGGCATCACGGCCTGCCAGCGACGATAGAAGCGCAACGCGTTGCCATCCTCCGCCAACATCGGGCCGAATTGTTCGTCAGTGATGGATTGCAGCAGCGCCCGTCGATCGACAAGGTCGTGTATCGGCGCGTCCAGCAAGTGCCGATGAAAGCGATGCAGGATCGCGTGCAGGACCTCGCCGACGTCGCGCTTCTCCAACTCGTCGGACACCTCCTCCAGCTCCCCCAACCGCAGCATGCGGCCGACGAAGAATTGGTATGGGCAGCGGCGCAGACTGTTATACGCCGCGGCACTGAGTGTGGATGGCACCAGCGCTGGCGCGGCCGGCGCGGGCATACCGGTCGGCTGAGGACGGGTCTGCAGGTTCGGCAGAACGACCGGCATGTCGATCCGCACACCCGCCACGGCCAGCCGCCGTTGCAAACGTTCCAGCCAACCGGAAAGACGGTTGGGCTCTCCGCGCCCACCGTGGCGCTGCCAGGTCAGCACAACTTCGGGCTGGTTGAGCAGCACCTCCGCCAAGTCGCGTGCCTGCTGAGCGAAACGTTGCGCGCGGTCCGGCAAGCCCAGCTCGCGACGCACGTCGTTCGAGAAGAACAGCCATTCCGGCTGCGCGGACGGCAACTGCGCATCGTCGCAACCGACCACCACTACGCCGTCGAAACGCCGCATGCGTGCGCCGTTCAACGGCAGGATGACGACACGCCGGTCCGCCGGTGGTGCCGGCTCGCTGAAGACAGCCGATTCGAGCAGCATCGACAGCAGCGCGCGCCATTCCGTGAGTGAGAAGCGCGCAGCTGCATCCGTACTACCGTGTACGGACGCACGCAGCCGGTCGATCCAGTCGAGCAACTGGCGCCCCGCATCATCGTTCTGCAGGCCAGTGCGCATGTGCAGGCGGTCGAGCGTCCCGGCCAGCAGCGTGACCCACGCTTCGAGCGTGGCGTTGCCAGCGCGACGCCACAACGCAGCTTCGTCGGCCAGCAGCCCTAGGCGGTCAGCCAAGCGACTGACCTGCGGCTCGCCGTCGGCCTCTTCGGCGGGGCGATCGGCCACCAGGCGGCGCAGACGCCCCCATCCACCCGACACGTTGTGCCTGCGGATGCGGCGCTCCAGTTCAGCCACCCACGCGGGCGTGGCGATGCCGGCATCTGCCGCAGTGTTGATATCACGTAAACAGAATGGGCTCTTGATGAGGTCGAGCAAGGCCGCGGTATCGCCGTCACCCTGCACCACGTCCACCCAGCGCATCAGTGCGGCGGCGGCGCGGGTGGTGGAAAGCTTCCAGCCGGTTTCATCGCGCACGGGCACGTTCACGCGCGCCAGCAACGCCCGCACACGCCGCGCGACGATGCGGTCCTGCGCCACCAGCGCAAGCGAGCGCCGCCCGGCATTCAGCCAATCGACCAGCGTGTGGGCGGCAAAGGCCGCCTCGTCCTCAAAACGTGCCGCACCTGCGATGTGCAAGACCGGTGAGGAAAGCTCGGTATCGGAATCCTCGTGCGCAGCCTGTGCCGGCGTGGCGCACTCGGGCCAGGCATGCAACAGCAGATCGCGAAAATCGGCATGCGTGGCCGGACTGCTGGGAGACACCACCTCGGGCGCGTTCCAGTCGTAACCGATCGCCAGCACGGGCACGTGTTCAGCTGCGCGCTGAAGGAAATCGAGATCAACGGCTTCGGGATCGGTCGGACTCATCCAGACCATCGGCCCCCGCAATGCCTCCAGCAGACGCCGCATGGCATGCAGCCGCACCGGAATGGGATCTGCCGCCCCCGACAACAACCGCCAGAACGTCAGCACGATGCGCGATTCCGTGCCAAGAAAGCGCTCGGACAACTGTGCGTACGTGCGCTCCAGCGCGTCGGCCAGCGCGGCTTCCAGCGCGGCTTCCAGCGCGTCAGGACGCTCCTGCGCATCGCTGTCGGCCGCATCAAGCGTGAGCCACCGCTGCGACAACTCGTCTGACACGGTGACCATCACCTGCGCCACTCCCCACAGCGCCGCATCATCCTGGGCACCGAGCGCTTCGCGCAACCACGCTTGCGTCTTGAGCGCTTGCTGCACGGCCAGCAGCCGCGAGAGCGTCGTACGTGCAGCAGGCAAACCCGGCTCAGGCGGCAGATCAAGCAGCCAGTGGCCAAGCGTCAGAATACGCGGCAGCAGCCGTGGCGTGCCGGACGCCAGAGCACTGGCATGGAGAGCGCTGCGCACACCCGGGATTTGCGCGGCAGTCGGCACGACGACCGTACCGGCGCCGGACGACTGCGCGTGCGCGTCCAGGAAGCGCCACGTCGCATCGGCGGCGCGGGAGAGAAATGCTGGGCCGGGCGCGAAGGCAAGCGTCTGCATGCGGCGAGGGAAGATGGCGATGAAGCGAGTGCAAAGACCGAGGCCGTCCCTATCGGCGTGATAGCGACAATCAACGGTTGAAAATGGGGGCGCCGGTACTATATCAGCAGCATACGCGCTGGCAGTGGCCGCAATGCACGCCGGTTCGCGTAATCGTGTAATGTATGGGTTCGGCGCACGTCGCCAGCTATTACGAAATAACAGAGGTTCCCGCCATGAGCGAACAGATCAAGTATGTGAGCGACGCGTCCTTCGAGGCCGATGTGCTCAAGTCCGACAAACCCGTGCTCGTCGATTTCTGGGCTGAATGGTGCGGTCCGTGCAAGATGATCGCCCCGATCCTGGACGAAGTCTCCAAGGACTACAGCGAGAAGGTACAAATCGCCAAGATCAACGTCGATGAGAACCAAGGCGTGCCGGCCAAGTTCGGCATTCGCGGTATCCCGACGCTGATCCTGTTCAAGAACGGCGCCGTGGCCGCCCAAAAGGTGGGGGCACTGTCCAAGTCGCAACTCACCGCGTTCCTGGATAGCCACCTGTAAGTCGATATTCGACCGCGGCGC
Organism: Ralstonia insidiosa; assembly: GCF_008801405.1. Classification (NCBI taxonomy): domain Bacteria; kingdom Pseudomonadati; phylum Pseudomonadota; class Betaproteobacteria; order Burkholderiales; family Burkholderiaceae; genus Ralstonia; species Ralstonia insidiosa. Next base: position 2,611,769 of record NZ_VZPV01000001.1, read on the forward strand.
GGAGCGCATCCCGCCGCCCAGGTACAACGCTGGCAATCTTCCGCCTGGAAGCCTGCCAGCGTTGTGCTAAGATTGCACCGAATCTGTTTCCCCGAGCGTTCGCTCGACCTGTTCCCCCTCCCCCCGTTTCTCCCTCTTTGTGCCTTGCTGCCCATTCGGGCCCTTCCCTCATCTTTCGTCTATGCATCTGACAGAACTGAAATCCCTGCACGTGTCCCAATTGCTGGAAATGGCGGGACAGCTGGAGATTGATAACGCGCAGCGCATGCGCAAACAAGAGTTGATGTTTGCCATCCTGAAAAAGAAGGCGAAACAGGGGGAAACGATTTTCGGTGACGGCACGCTCGAAGTGCTGCCCGACGGCTTCGGTTTTCTGCGCTCGCCGGAAACGTCGTATCTGGCCAGCACGGATGACATCTACATCAGCCCGTCGCAGATTCGCCGTTTCAATCTGCACACCGGCGACACGATCGAAGGCGAAGTCCGCACCCCGAAGGACGGCGAGCGCTACTTCGCGCTGGTGAAGGTCGACAAGGTCAACACGCAGCCTCCCGAGGCGGTCAAGAACCGCATCATGTTCGAGAACCTGACGCCGCTGCATCCGAACAAGCCGCTCATCCTCGAACGCGATATCAAGGCCGAAGAGAACATCACCGGCCGCATCATCGACATGATCGCCCCGATCGGCCGCGGCCAGCGCGCGCTGCTGGTGGCGTCGCCCAAATCGGGTAAGACCGTGATGCTGCAGCACATTGCGCACGCCATCGCGACCAACCACCCCGAAGCCGAGCTGTTCGTGCTGCTGATCGACGAGCGCCCGGAAGAAGTGACCGAAATGCAGCGCACCGTGCGCGGCGAAGTGGTGGCGTCGACGTTCGATGAACCGGCCGTGCGCCACGTGCAAGTGGCCGAAATGGTCATCGAAAAGGCCAAGCGCCTAGTCGAACTGAAGAAGGATGTGGTGATCGTGCTGGACTCGATCACGCGTCTGGCGCGCGCCTACAACACCGTGGTGCCAACCTCGGGCAAGGTGCTGACCGGTGGTGTCGATGCCAACGCGCTGCAGCGCCCGAAGCGTTTCTTCGGTGCGGCACGTAACCTGGAAGAAGGTGGTTCGCTGACCATCATCGGCACGGCGCTGATCGAAACCGGCAGCCGCATGGACGACGTGATCTACGAAGAGTTCAAGGGCACCGGCAACATGGAAGTGCACCTCGAGCGCCGCCTGGCCGAGAAGCGTGTCTACCCCGCCATCAACCTGAACAAGTCGGGCACCCGCCGCGAAGAGCTGCTGATCAAGCCGGACATCCTGCAGAAGGTGTGGATTCTGCGTAAGTTCATCCACGACATGGATGAAGTCGAGGCGATGGAATTCCTGCTCGACAAGCTCAAGTCGACCAAGAACAACGCCGAGTTCTTTGACATGATGCGACGCGGCGGCTGAGTCTCTCTAGGCTTCTCCGGCACGTACCGAAAAGCGCACCCGCAACGGTGCGCTTTTTTATTGCCGCGTCAACAGCTTGATTTGGCAGCGGATTTCCTCGGCAAAGTTGTGAAATTCGCTAGTTCATTTGCATTACGAGCGCGGCGCGCAACCGTTTGCTTCCCTCGTCCTTAAACGTCATCGCAAAAGAGAAACACGGCAACCATACTGCAAACCTGCCTGGGCCGAGCCGCTTGATCCAGAGCAGGAGGGAATCACCAAAAATCGAACGGGGGAAACCATGCGAGAAGCGTCGCTGGAATGTACTGGTGCGTGCCGAACCGTCGTAGTCGCGTCACGTGCGGGGATGGGGGAGATCGATGAAACGATTCTGGGAGCAGACTGGCACGTGCGGCGCGTAACATCGATGCGCGAGCTTGGCTGCGCCATTCGAGACGGTGTGCCCAAGGCCGGGTTGATCGATTTCAGCAGTGCCTTTTCGGCGGCCGATCTCGATCTGCTCGAGCGTTGCATGCAGGTGCCGCGCGTGGGCTGGGTCGCCGCGCTGCCGCCCGCCATGCTGAGCCATGAACGTGTACGGCAGCTCGTGCGCGATTACTGCGTCGACTATGTGCAGATGCCGCTGCGCACGGAAGAGACCGCGTACTCCCTGCGTCATGCATGGGGCATGGCGTCCCTCGCGCAGGAAGCAACGCCCGCTCCCAAAGGGAACAATGCCCGCATGCTGGGCGAATGCCCGGCCATGCACAACCTGTTCCGCGCCATTCGCAAGGTTGCGCAGAACAGCGCACCGGCCTTCATCGCCGGCGAATCGGGTACGGGCAAAGAGTTGACCGCGCAGGCCATCCACGAGGCCTCGGCACGTGCGAGTGGTCCGTTCATCGCGATCAACTGCGGCGCGATCCCCCCTCACCTGATTCAGTCCGAGCTGTTCGGCTATGAGAAAGGCGCCTTCACCGGCGCGCACCAGCGCCATATCGGCTGGGTCGAGCATGCCAACGGCGGCACGCTGTTCCTCGATGAAATCGGCGACCTGCCGCTGGAAAGCCAGGTGAGCCTGCTGCGCTTCCTGCAGCAAGGCACGATTACGCGGCTGGGCGGGCATCAGGCGATTCCGCTGGACATCCGCATCATCTCGGCCACGCACGTGGATCTGGAGGCGGCCCAGCATCACGGTGGATTCCGCACCGACCTCTTCCACCGCCTGTGTGTGCTGACGTTGTCGGTACCGCCGCTGCGTGAGCGCGGCAGCGACATCGTGCTGCTCGCCGAACACATCCTCGCCCAGCACGCGAGCGAAGCCTCGCACCGCATCCGCGGTTTCACGCCGTGCGCGCTGCACGCGATGATGCATTACCCGTGGCCGGGCAACGTGCGCGAACTGATCAACCGCGTGCGCCGCGCGCTGGTGATGACGGACAACCGCAAGATCTCCGCTGCAGACCTGCACCTGGAAGGCTACGCATCCGTATCGGGCCAGACGCTGGAAGAAGCGCGCGAAGGCGCCGAGTCCGATGCCATCCGCACGGCCATCGCCCGCAACGGGTTCCATATGGGCATGACGGCGCGCGAGCTGGCGGTGTCCCGCGTGACGCTGTACCGGTTGATGCAGAAGCACGGCATCCGCGCGGAACATCCGTTGCATTCGGCTTCGGCCTGATCTCATCGCCGGTCTTCCTTATCGTGTCGGGGCGGAGCCTGCGTGCTGCGCCCCGATTGTTTTGGGCGGTCGCCCTATGCAGTAGTTGCATAACAGGCAATGCCGTTTCGGAGCCTGTTGCGCAACGCAGCCCTGGTCACCGTATGCGCAGTGGCGCCAGGGCTGCAAAAGCAATCGGATTGGCTTGCATGTTGATTTCCCCTGCCTGAATTGCCGTTATAAAAAAGTGCCCGCCGGGGGACGGAGCACGAAAGCGTTGGACGTGACACGCCCCGTCTGCGCCACCGCGTCCGGCAGTGCACCGCCGGCGGATGGTTCAATCTGGTGACACTGCGTGAATGCAATGGATGCTCGGCGCCGACAAGCACGTTGCGGCAACGCTACGCTTGCAACGCACATTGGCCGTACCTCGAGCCGCGCCAGCCGATGCACGGCGGTACACCCGCCCACGCCCCAAGCATCGGCTTCGTCACAGAGGCCCTTCAACCGGACACCCCGTGACCGTGCTGCAACCGTGCAAATCAACGTAAAAGCGACGCTCGGATGGCTCAACAGTGCGGCTTCCAAAACTGTCCCCAAATACGGGCGATAGCACCGCATGCGCTTGCCCGCAACCGCTGCACCTGCGATGGCTGGCGTGCCGCGCCCGCACACACTGTGAAGATCCGTCTGATGGGCCTTGAGCATGGCACCGGCCCGTCGCCCAACCCCCACTTCCGGGGGGATTGCGCCCTGCCCCTCACGCGATGGATTGTTAAGCCACGCATGCGACGTACTCAGTTCGCCGTCGGAGAGCACCGACATGACAGGGCCGCTGGACAGATCGAATGCGCGGGTGGGATAAGGACCGAGCGCAGTTCGCACCGGCAACGTATCGGTGGGAGCGCCTCGATAGGCGATACGCAGTGCGAATGTGCGCTGTTTGATGATGTCGCCGTCTTCTGCGAGCGCCGGCACCATGACGACCATGGCCGCATGACTCGCGACCATTCCGGTCATATCGATCGTCCACCAGAACGGCAATCGACGAGCACGGCGCTGCGCGGATATTGGCATGGCTCGGTCCTCCCGAATGACGGTGGAGCGACATCCGTGCCAAGACGATTAAAGCCTTGTTTTTACGGGATATTCAGCACGTGGAAGATCAATCGCTCCGGTTTGGCGGGTGTTTTTGTGTCATGGTCGAAACAGCCATCGCCGCAAAACCTGGCCGAAGGGTCGAACGCTTCCATTGAGTGAATGACGCGCCCTGGCGAACACTGGTCTACAGTAGCCAGAATGCGTCAACGAGGGTCCCGAGGCATGGCCGTGGCGCCTGTCATTTTCGTGATACGCCACTAAAATGATTCGGAACGGGGGTCTGCTCCGGCCTGTTTCTCGCTTGGAGCGACGAAGGATGTTCGCAAGATCGGTAACAGGTCGAGAACAACGATGAACACTGTTTTGATCGAAGCCCATCCGTTGGTGCGTACGGGCATTGCGCACCTGCTGCGGACGCTCAAGGGCGTCACCGGCGTCACCGTCGTCGAACCGGACGACGGCATGTTTGACGCCATCGAAGCCAATGCCGACGCAGGCCTGCTGGTGATCGGCCTGCCGCTCCCACATCTGGACGAGCTCTCTGCCATCGGCGAGATCATGCACAGGCCGCACGCGCGCCACGTGGTCGTGCTGGCCGAATCCGAATCCCCCGACATCATCCGCACGCTCATGCAGATGGGCTTGTCGGGCTATACGCTCAAGCATTCGCCCGGCGAGGTTATCGCGGCTTCGCTGGAGCTGGTGCTGGTGGGTGGGCAGTACATCCCGGCCAGCGCGCTGCTGCCGGAGTCTCGCCTAGACGGCACACCCAATCCCGCGCTTGCCGGTGATCCGCAAACCGATCCCAAGCTGCTGGGCATTACGCCGCGCCAGTACGAGATTCTGGTGCTGCTGTCGCGCGGGCACCCGGTCAAGACCATCAGCCGCATGCTGAATATCTCCGAGGCCACCGCCAAGGCGCATATCAGCACGCTGTACCGGCGCCTGAAAGTCCGCAGCCGCACTGAAGCCGTGTACGTCGCCAATCAGCGCGGCGCGCGGCTGTTGTCTGTGGCCTGACCCCACCAGGGACGAAAGCACGCGCCGATATACTGGGCGCATGCTTTCATCCGTTTTCCGCTGGTTCTCCGGCCGCGCGCGCTCGCGGCGTCTGGCGCGCTACGCCATCTCCGACACGCATTGGTCGCACGCGCTCGCTGGCCTGCCCTTTCTGCTGGATTGGCCCGAGACCGACCTGGTGCGCCTGCGTGAAACAGCCACGCTCTTCATCGCCGAGAAGGAATTCACCACCGCCCACGACCTGCCGCTCACCGACGACATGGTGATCAGCATTGCAGTACAGGCCAGCGTGCCGATCCTGGAGTTGGGCATCACGTGGTATCGCGGCTGGCGCGGCGTGGTCATCTACCCCGGCGAGTTCGTCATCCGCAAGGAGGTGATGGACGAAGACGGCGTCGTGCACAACGTGCGCGAAGAAGCTGCTGGCGAGGCGTGGGAGCACGGGCCAGTCATCCTCTCGTGGCAGGACATCGAGCTAGGCGGCGCGCTGGCCCAATCCGGCGCGCAGCCGTACAACGTGGTCATGCACGAGTTTGCACACAAGCTCGACATGCTCAACGGCGAGTCGGATGGCATTCCAGCGTTCTCCTCGCACCTGCATGCCGGCATCGATCGCGAGCAATGGGCCGACGACCTCTACGCCGAATACGACGCGTTTGCAGACCGCTGCGAGCGGATCCCGGAGCATCACTGGGACAGCGATCCCATCCTCTCTCTGCTCGATCCGTACGGCGCACAGCATCCGGCGGAGTTCTTCGCGGTGGCCTCCGAGGTGTTCTTTGTCGAACCCACCGCACTGCTCGATACGCTGCCCACGCTGTATGCGTTGCTGCAGGCGTTCTACCTGCAGGATCCGGCACGCCGCATGCTGCTTGCCGAGCAACGCCAGGAGGGGTTCCCGACATGACGACACGTCGCGTGCTTCACGCTGTTCTGTTTCTGCTCTCGTTGTGCTTCGATGCAGGTGCCATGTTTACTCAATCGGCAACGCCGCTCAATTTCAGCGCGATGTCACAGCTCGACGGTCAATCGGAAGCGCAAAGGGTGGACGCTGTCAGCAGATCCGTCCGCCCCGACACCCTGACGCCCGCAAAGATCGACGCCTGGACCGTGAATCTGGACACCTCGCTGCGCATGGGGGACAGCAAACCCTCGACCCGGACGGGCGCGGCACCCTCACAATCGAGTGCTTGGCTACGCCTTGATCCACGGGCGGCAAAAAAAGCGACCAATGCAGCGCTTTTCGGTGCGTAGCGGCCACGTATTTTGCAACCGGCGCGTTGCCCAAGCCCTTGTTTCTCTGGCATAATCGCCGTTTCTCCACCCGGCAAGTGATTCGACGGCTGGTCGCACGGTGCGATTTCTCACCAAAGCACCTGTAGCGCGTCTCGAGTTGGCTACCTCAACACCAGGGCCCATCATGAAAGAAGGCATTCACCCGAATTACCGCGAAGTCGTGTTCCAGGACATGTCCAGCGACTTCAAGTTCGTCACCCGCTCGACGATCCAGACCAAGGAAACGATCACGCTAGACGGCAAGGAATACCCGCTGGCCAAGATCGAAGTTTCGTCCGAATCGCACCCGTTCTACACGGGCCAGCAAAAGGTTCTGGATACGGCCGGTCGCGTCGAGAAGTTCCGCAACAAGTTCGGCAGCAAGATCGGCAAGGCTGCCAAGTAATACCAGCGCCGGAGACGGCTCACCTCATGGCCCGTCTCACTGGTCAAAAAAAGGCAGCTCCGGCTGCCTTTTTTGTTTCTCGGCACAATGGCAGGCCTCTTACCTGCCCCTTCTTACGATCTGCACGCCGCCGTGCAACCGCGGCCGGGCTCGCCTGGTCTGACACCCGATGAACACCACACGCGTCTCGCGCATCCGCCTGACTGCCGCCGCCACCCGTGAATTGCCGCGCTGGCTGCTGCTTGCCATCTGCGTGATCTACGGCCTGTCGGGCCTGTTCTCGCGCGACCCGTGGAAGAACGAAGACGCCGCCGGCTTCGGCGCGATGTGGACGCTAGCCACCGGCAACGCGCAAGACTGGTTGATGCCGAACATCGTCGGCCGCCCGGTCGCGCAAGCCGGCCCGCTGGTGTTCTGGATCGGCGGCGCATTCATCCGCGTATTCGGCCAGTGGTTTGGCCCGTCAGATGCGTCGCGCCTGGCGACGGCACTCTTCTTCTTTGTCACCTGTGCCTGCATCTGGTACGGCGCTTACCTGCTCGGCCGCCGCGCTGAAGTCCAGCCTTTCGAATTCGTCTTCGGCGGACAACCGAACTCACGCGACTACGGCCGCACGCTGGCCGACGGCGCCCTGCTGATCTTTCTCGCCTGCGTGGGCCTGGCGCAGCGCGGCCACGAGACCACGCCGCTGGTCGGCTCGCTATGCTTTGTCGCGGTGACGGCGTACGGGTTGATCCGCGCGCTCGACAAGCCCATCCAAGGCAGCCTGACTTACGGCATCGGCGTTGGGTGCCTGGCGCTTGCGGGCGGACCGATCCTGCCGCTCAGCATCACCGTCGCCGTGCTTGCCGCCGCGCGGGCAACACGCGTACTGCCGCTGCGCCCGCTGCTGACCGTGGCGCTGCCAGTGTCGGTGGTGCTCGGCTGCTCGTGGCCAGCCACGGCCTACCTGCTGGCCACCAACCCAAACGACGCCGTCGCCTTCGTTCGCGAGTGGGCACGCTTCGACCGCCACCAGTATGCTGGCCCAACCGCGCATTCGCTTGGCTACATTGCGCGCAACCTGCCGCTGTTCGCGTGGCCAGTATGGCCATTGGCCACATGGGCCTGGAAAAGCTGGGGCGGCATGCGCAAGGCGCCGCATATCGTGCTGCCGCTGGCCATGCTTGCCCCCCAGTTGTTGCTGCTTCTGTTGCAGCAGCAACCGAGTGACGACGGCTTCCTGCTGCTGATCCCGCCGATGGCCGTGATGGCCACGTTTGCCCTGCCAACACTCAAGCGTGGCGCCATCAGCGCAATCGATTGGTTTGCGCTGCTGGCCTTCACCGTTTTGGGCGGTACGGTATGGCTGCTGTGGATCGCCAAGATGACGGGCTTTCCGCCGCAACTTGCGCGCAACGTGTACCGCATCGTGCCTGGCTATCGGCCAGAGTTCAGCTGGACAGCGTTGGCCTGCGCACTGCTGGTGACGGCCGCGTGGGTGCTCATCGTCATATGGCGCACGTCGCGCGCACCCAAGGCCATCTGGCGCGCGGTGGTGATCTCTGCGGCCGGCACCACCCTGATGTGGGTGTTGATGATGACGCTGTGGCTGCCCACCATCAACTACGCCAAGACCTATCGCGATGTCGCACAATCGGCCGCACTCGCGCTGCCGCGCACGTATACCTGCGTGCAGCCGATTCGCATGGGCGATGCACAGCTCGCGTCGTTCGCCTACTTCGGCCACATCCGCTTCGGTAGCCCGGAAGACAGCTGCGACATCCTCCTGCGCCACGACCCGTACGACTACGGCGCACCTTCGCGCGTCTCGAACTATGAGTGGAATCTGATCTGGGAAGGCCGCCGCCCCGCCGACCGAGACGAGCACTTCCGCATGTACCGCCTGACGGAAGCTGGCGCCGCAACACATCCACCACCAACCCCATCCACCACGCGCCGGCGCAAGCTGCGCGAGTAACAGCACTGCAGCGCCCAATGTTCGCCACGGATGTCCGCCGTATTGCCGCACTCGCCTGGCCGGTTCTGATTGGCCAACTGGCCGTCATCGCCTTCGGAGTACTCGACACGGCGATGGCCGGGCGCGCATCGGCAGCAGATCTGGCGGCCATCGGACTCGGCGGGTCGATCTACGTCACCGTCTACATCAGCCTGATGGGCGTGCTTCAGGCGCTCTCGCCCATCGCAGGACAACTGTACGGCGCGCAAAGGCACAGCGAGATCGGTGAAGAAGTCCGCCAGGCCATCTGGCTTGGGCTGGCGCTGGCAGCCATCGGCATGCTGCTTCTGTGGTTTCCAGCCCCGCTGCTCCATCTGGCAAACGCCTCGCCGGAACTGGCGGAAAAGGCGACCGCCTATCTGCGCTATGAAGCACTCGCACTGCCTGCGGCGCTTGGCTTCCGGATCTACTCGGCGCTGAACAACGCGCTGTCGCGCCCGGTGATGGTAACGGTGCTGCAGCTCGGCGGCCTTGTGCTCAAGTTCCCGCTCAACGCGTTGTTCCTATACGGCGGCATGGGCATTCCGGCAATGGGCGGCCCGGGCTGTGCGCTGGCCTCCATGATCATCAGCTGGCTGTGGTTTGCCGCCGGCGCGGCCATCCTGATGCGCAATCCGGCATACAAGCCATTCAAGATTTTCACGCAGTTCTCGCCGCCGAATCGTGCGCGGCTATGGGCGTTGATCCGCCTGGGCGTACCGATGGGTTTCACCTACCTGATTGAGATCACCTCGTTCACGCTGATGGCGATCTTCATTGCGCGGCTGGGCACGGTGGTACTCGCCGGGCATCAGATTGCCGCCAACCTCGGGGCGGTGGCGTACATGGTGCCGCTGTCGCTGTCGATTGCGACCTCCACGCTGGCAGCACAATCGATCGGCGCCCGCGATCGCACAGCCGCGCGGCGCATCTCGTTGAACGGCATCAAGCTGGCAGTGATATGTGCGGCGATTGTCGGTGCCGCAGTGCTGATGCTCCGTCACGATTTGGTCAGCCTGTACACGCATGACGCGGCCGTCCTGGCGATTGCGGTGCCGCTGCTGCCCTTCATCGCGTTCTACCAGATGTTCGATGCATTGCAGGTGATGGCCGCGTTCATTCTGCGCGCCTACAAGATCGCGCTGATCCCAACCGTCATCTACGCGCTCTCGCTATGGGGCGTTGGTTTGGGCGGTGGCTATGTGCTTGGCTTCGGGCTTTTTGGAGACGGTGCCGCAGCACTGCGCGGGGCTGCAGGCTTCTGGGCAGCCAATGGCTTGAGCTTGATGGTGGCCGGCGCCCTGCTGGTTAGCTATTTCAACCGCGTCAGCCGCACTGCCTATTAAAGTCATGCGTTAAACGACGGATGACCTCCGGCTTTAAAAACACGGAGTCAGGGCAATTACCGCAATTGAATGGGAAGTAGAAAAGAAAAAACCCGCTGCAAGCAGCGGGTTTTGATTTGGCGGAGCGGACGGGACTCGAACCCGCGACCCCCGGCGTGACAGGCCGGTATTCTAACCGACTGAACTACCGCTCCGTGTCGGTTGCAAAACCAGCTAGAGACTGGCTTTGCGAATGAGCTTCTGGTTAAGCTCTTGTTATGGCGTCCCCTAGGGGATTCGAACCCCTGTACTCACCGTGAAAGGGTGATGTCCTAGGCCTCTAGACGAAGGGGACAGAAACTGTTTTGCAACGCTTTCTGTCTTACGCTGCGAAGTCCGCTATCATAACGTACTTCTTTGCGTTTTGGAAGCTTCTTTTCAAATTTATTTTTGAATCGAATCTTCCGGCATTTTGGTGGAGCTAAGCGGGATCGAACCGCTGACCTCTTGCATGCCATGCAAGCGCTCTCCCAGCTGAGCTATAGCCCCGATGCACTGCTTTGGGTACTGCCTGGGTTACTACCTTTTACTGCTTGCTTCTTACTGCAATTCGCTTCGTGTTGCAGCGAAAACAAGAGTATAGGGGAACTGTTTAGCGCTTGGCAATACCCTTTCGCAAATTTTTTTGCGGTGCACCCGTCACGCCGCCAAACGGCGCAGAACGACATCGCGGCCGAACAGTTCCAACACCGCGTCAATCGACGGCGTCTGCAGTTGACCAGCCACCAGCAAGCGCACCGGCATGGCCAGCTTGGGCATCTTCCAGCCCTGCGCAGCCAGCACTTCCTTGAAAGCCGCACCGATGGCCTCGCGCTTCCACTCAGGCAACGCGCCGAGCTTTTCGGTCAGTGCGGCAATACCAGGACGCACGTCGTCGGTCAGATGCTGCGCGGCGAGTTCCGGCTCGATGGTCAGATCCGTGCGGTAGAACAGCAGCGCAGTCTGTGCGACTTCGCGCAGCGTGTTGGCGCGATCCTTCACTAGCGCAATCACATCCGCTAGGACGGGGCCGCCATCAACCTTGCCGCCCAGTTCTTCAATGAACGGCTTCACCAGTTCAGCCAGACGGGCATTGTCGGCCTGCTTGATGTAGTGGTTGTTCAGCCAAGCGAGCTTCTCAGGGTTGTACTGCGCGGGCGACTTACCCAGATGTTCCAGATCGAACCACTCGACAAACTGCTCGCGCGAGAAGATCTCGGCATCGCCGTGTGCCCAGCCCAGGCGGGCCAGGTAGTTGACGATGGCTTCGGGCAGGTAGCCGGCATCGCGGTAGCCGGTCACGCTCATGGCGCCGTGGCGCTTACTCATCTTCTCGCCCTGCTCATTGAGCACGGTTGGCAAGTGGGCATAAACCGGCGGCGTGCCACCCAATGCGCGCAAGATGTTGATTTGGCGCGGCGTGTTGTTGACATGGTCGTCACCGCGGATCACGTGGGTGATCTGCATGTCCATGTCGTCGACGACCACGCAGAAGTTGTACGTGGGCGTGCCATCCGGGCGCGCGATGACGAGGTCGTCCAGCTCATCATTGGAGATTTCGATCCGACCCTTGACGGCGTCGTCCCACACCACGCTGCCGCCAATGGGGTTCTTGAAACGCATCACGGGCTGCACACCAGCCGGCGGGGTCGGCAGAACCTTGCCCGGCTCGGGGCGCCACGTGCCGTCGTAGCGGGGCTTTTCGCCGCGCTCGCGTTGTGCGTCGCGCAGAGCGTCGAGTTCTTCCGTGCTCATGTAACAGGGATAGACCAACTCCTGCTGGACCATCTGGGCGATCACCTCACGGTAACGGTCCATGCGCTGCATCTGATAGAACGGGCCTTCGTCGATGTCCATTTCCAGCCAGTCCATCGCTTCCAGGATCACATCAACGGCTTCCTGGCTGGAGCGCTCAACATCGGTGTCTTCGATACGCAGGATGAAATCGCCTTTCATCTTGCGAGCGAAGGCCCACGGATAAAGAGCCGAGCGAATGTTGCCGAGGTGGATGAAGCCGGTCGGGCTGGGGGCGAAACGGGTGCGGACGCGCTGAGTCATAGGAAGGGCGAAATGAACAAGGCCGCGCAACGGGATCATCAGCGGCCTCTGTCAAAACGCAAATTATAGCAACCGCGCCCTGCTCTCTTGCCGTCGCGTTCGCGTGGGGGCCACCCGGTTGGTACTGCCGGCGGGATGACTCAGCGGGCCAGCGGCAGCCATAGCATGAAGTGTGTGCCCGTCGGCCCTGAAAGCCAATCCACCCTGCCGCCGATGGCATGGGCGCGGCGTTGCTGATGGTGCAAACCCCGCGCGGTGGCGGTGCCCAGCGCCTGCCTGACGTCGAAGCCTTGGCCGTTATCGTCGATGCTCACCGTCACGCCCTCCCCCTCGCGGGCGTTGGCCACGCGAATCTCGCTGGCGCGGGTGTGATGGAGGATGTTGACGATGCTCTCCTTCACGATGCGCAGGACATGCAGTGCGCTGGAAGCTCCTACACCTCCCACCGCAGGGCGATGCCGGAGCCTTCCAGCCGAGGCTCCAGGCGAAAACGCAGCGTCGCCAGCAGGAGCAACAGGTCAGCTTCGATGGGCTCCATCGAGTCGATCGTCAGCTTCAGGTCATCCAGGCAGCCCTTGAAGATTTGCGAGACCTTGAGTGAAAGGCTCAGCCGAATGTCGCGGATGTGCACGACTGGCGCAAAAACGCCCGGTTCAAGGATGGCCCGCCCATCCAAGCACGCGTTGTCAAAGCAGGAGACGGGCAATTCCATCTCTGGCTTCACGACTGACGGCAGCGGTGCGCTCAGCCTGCCCTCGATCTTTGGCACAATGGCGACCGGCCGCGCACCTTCGCGCGGCACCTGGGCTCTCCAAATCGATCCATGCAACGCCGCCTCTTTCTGGGTGCCGCCGGCGCCTCCCTGCTCTCTGCCTGCACCGTGACGGGCTTTTCGTCCGGCAAGACTGAAACCCCCGTGACGCCACCGACGGCCGTGCTGCCGCCCACGGCACAGCCTGCCACCCAGCCCGTACGCATCGGGCTGGCACTGGGCGGTGGCGCCGCGCGCGGTTTCGCGCACATCGGCGTTATCAAGATGCTGGAGGCGCAAGGCATCCAGATCGACTTCATTACCGGCACAAGCGCAGGCAGCGTGGTGGCGGCCATCTACGCGTCGGGCATGTCCGGCCTGGAGATGAATCGCATGGCACTCAAGATGGACGAGGCCATGATTGCCGACTGGGCACTGCCGTTCGGCACGCGCTTTGGCGGCTGGCTCAAGGGCGAGGCGCTGGAGAAATACATCAACCGCCTCGTCAAGCAGAAGACCATCGAACAGATGCGCACTCCGCTGGGCATCGTTGCCACGGATCTAGCCAGCGGCAAGCCGATCCTGTTCCGCCGCGGCAATACTGGTCAGGCGGTGCGCGCGTCGTGCAGCATCCCCGGCGTGTTCCAACCGGTGACGATCGGCGGGCGCCAATATGTGGATGGCGGACTGGTGGCGCCAGTGCCCGTTTCGTACGTCAAGCAGATGGGTGCAACGTTCGTGATTGCGGTGAACATCTCCGCAGACCCATCCAACCAGGCGGTCTCGGGTCAGGCCAGCATGCTGCTGCAGACAACGGCCATCATGGGCCAGAGCATCAACAAGACCGAATTGGCGCAAGCCGACGTGGTGATCACGCCATCCTTGCCGTTTGTGAAGGGCAGCGACTTTACCGCGCGCAACGAGGCCATTCTCGCCGGCGAGCAAGCCGCACAGGCCGCCATGCCGCTGCTGCGCGAAAAGCTGCGCTTGCCGCAGACCGCCGTAACCGCACACTGACGCTGACTCGATGGGCAACAAAAAAGACCGCCGTGGCGGTCTTTTTTGTTTGGAGTCGAGCGGATCAGCCGCCATACAGTGCCAGCGGCTTGCCGGCAGCGTTTGGATCCACGCGCTTGAGCTGCTCGACAAAGTTGTCGGCACCGTCCTTGATCGGGGTGCCGGAGTTGCCTTCGATGCGACGTGCACCGTTGTAGCGCGACACCCAGTACGAGGCGGTCATGTCATCCACGCGAATCTTGCTGCCCGTGGAGGGCGCGTGTACAAACTTGTTGTCGCCGATATAAATGCCGACGTGCGAGAACGTGTGGCGCATGGTGTTGAAGAACACCAAGTCGCCCGGACGCAGTTCAGCCGTCTCGACGCTGGTGCCAACGCGGCTCATTTCAACAGCGCGGCGCGGCAGCAGAAAACCGAACGTGTCGTTGAAGACATAGCGGACGAAGCCGCTGCAGTCGAGGCCCGATTCCGGCGTATTGCCGCCGAAACGGTAGCGCAGACCAATCATGCCCAGCGCGTTCATGACGACGTCGCCGGTTTTGGTCATGACGTTGGAGATAAGACCAGGCTTGGCTTCCGGCTTCGCGTCGGCACGAACTTCCGTGTCCTTGAAGACCGTATCAGCCTGCACTGCACTCGACACGATCACGCTGCAGCCGATCACAACCCCTACCGCCAGGCGCGCCATGGAATGAAGTACGAAGTGCTGCATCGGTTCTCCTGGGAAAGTCGGAATGATCGGCTCTTTATGCGTGAATGCAAATGAGACGCGTCCGAATCCTGCTCAAAACAATCTCGCAGGATAATAAAAGTCACACTTTGACTTGTCAAAGGTCGTTACAAATTTGCCTGAATTCATATGCGAATCAGGCACTTAGACATGACTTTAGAAGCGCACCCTTACAATGCAGACCTTTCAAAACTGCACTTTTCCGGGGCATTCCCGGCCGTTTTTACGGGTTATCCCTCGACGGGACGAGCGACGCGGCGGCCATCAGTTTGCAGGTGTAGGGGTGGGAAGGTGATGCCAAAACCGCTTCCGTGTCGCCCTCTTCCACCACTTTGCCGTCCTTCATCACGACTACGCGATGTGACATCGCACGGATGACGGCGAGGTCATGGCTGATGAATAGATACGACAGGTTGTACTTTTTCTGAAGGGCGCCCAGCAGCGACAGCACCTGCTGCTGGATCGACACATCAAGTGCCGAGGTCGGCTCATCGAGCACCAGCACCTGCGGCTTGAGGATGAGCACGCGCGCAATGGCAATGCGCTGGCGCTGTCCGCCAGAAAACTCGTGCGGATAACGCCCCAGCGCGGTGCGATCCAGCCCCACTTCACGCAGCGCTTCGATCACGCGATGCCGGCGCTCGGTCGGGTTCACGTGCGGTTGATGCAGCGCCAAACCCTCGCCGACAATCTCTTCGATCGTCATGCGGGGTGAGAGTGAGCCGTAGGGATCTTGAAACACCACCTGCATGCGCGCACGTACCGCGCGGCGCTCATCGCGCGAGATGTGCAGCAGTGAGTTGCCGAGAAAGCGCAACTCACCGCCCTTAGGCGTTTGCAGCCCGAGCAGCGTCTGCGCGAGCGTGGTCTTGCCGGAGCCAGACTCACCAACGATGCCGAGCGTCTCACCTTCGCGCAATTGCAGCGAGACGGCGTCGACCGCGGTGAACGGATCGCTGCGGAACCAGCCCGCAAACCCCGGGCGATGGCGCTCGTACGTGACGGTCAGCTTATCTGCCTCGAGCAGCACGGGCGCGAGTGGCACCAGCGGCAGCACGTCGCGCTGCGGTCGGCTTTCCAGCAGGCGCACGGTGTACGGATGTTGCGGGGCCGCGAATACGGTTGCGGTATCACCGGACTCAACCAGCACACCCCGCTCCATCACACCAACCCGCTCGGCAAAAGCGCGCACCATGTTCAGGTCGTGCGTGATCAGCATGATGGCCATGCCGAATTCGCCCTGCAGCTCGCGCAGCAACTGCAGGATCTGCATGCGTACGGTGACGTCCAGCGCGGTGGTCGGCTCATCCGCCAACAACAGCTTGGGCGAGCACGCCAGCGCCATGGCGATCATTGCACGCTGTCGCTGGCCGCCCGAGAGTTGGTGCGGGAAGGCATCGAAACGGCGTGGTGCCTCGGCGATGCCAGTGCGCTCCAGCAACGCGATCGCACGTGCCTTGGCGGCCCGCTTGTCCAGGCCCTCGTGCAGTTCCAGTGTCTCGACGATCTGGTTGCCGATGCTGTACAGCGGGTTGAGCGCCGTCATGGGCTCCTGGAACACCATGGCCACGTCGGCGCCACGCAGGCCGCGCATCTCGCGCTCGCTGGCGGCCAGCAGGTCGCGACCTTCCAGCAGGATGCGGCCGCTGTAGTGCGCGTCAGCCAGCAAGCGCATGATCGACAGCGCCGTGACCGACTTGCCCGAGCCCGACTCCCCCACCAGCGCAAAGCGCTCGCCGGCATGCAGGTCGAGCGAGACATTCTTGACAGCCTCGGTGGCCTCACCGTGTTCGGATTCGAAGTGCACGCACAGGTCATCCAGCCGCAACAGCGGGCCGTCGTACTTGGGCGCGGAGGAGCGCAGATCAACGCGGGTCATTTCACCCCCGCCGGTTTCTGGCGCGCGCGCAGTTGCGCGAACGACAGGCGCGTGTCGAAGGCGTCGCGCAGTGCGTCGCCCATGAAGGTCAGCAACACGAGGGTCAACACGAGCACCACGAAGGTCGACAGCGAAATCCACCATGCATCCAAGTTGGCCTTGCCCTGCGCGAGCAACTCACCCAGGCTAGGCGTGGATGGCGGCACGCCCAGACCGAGAAAATCGAGGCTGGTCAACGCCAGGATGGCCGCGCTCATGCGGAACGGCAGGAACGTGATGACCGGCGTCAAGCTGTTAGGCATGATGTGGCGCCACATGATCTGCCAACTGGAGAGCCCCATCGTTCGTGCGGCCTTCACATAGTCAAGCGAGCGGTTGCGATAGAACTCGGCGCGCACATAGTCGGACAGGCTCATCCAGCCGAACAGCGACAGCAGGATGATCAGCAGCCCGAGACTCGGCGTGAAGATCGACGCAAAGATGATCAGCAGGTACAGCTCCGGCATGGAGCTCCAAACTTCGATCAGCCGCTGCGCCCACAGATCAAAGCGCCCGCCAAAGAAGCCCATCAGCGCGCCAGTGAGCGTGCCGACAACCACCCCGATCAGCGTAAGCGCCAGCCCGAACAGCACCGACACTCGGAAACCGTACAGCAGCCGCGCAAACACGTCGCGGCCACGATCGTCCGTGCCGAGCCAGTTCTCGGCCGAGGGTGGCGCCGGGTTGGGCTCCTTCGAAAAGTAGTTCAGCGTCTCGTACGAATACGGATTGGGCGGGTAGATCGCAAAGCTGCCCGGCTCCTTGAACTTGTCGCGAATATACGGATCGAGGTAGTCCGTGGGGGTCGGGAAGTCGCCGCCGAACGTGGTCTCCGGGTAGGTCTTCACGATAGGGAAATACCAGGTGCCGTGGTACTTCACCACCAGCGGCCGATCATTCGAGATGAGCTCGCCGCCCATGCTGAGCACAAACAGCACCACGAACAGAATCAGGCTCCAGTAACCCAGCCGGTGTTGCTTGAAGCGTCGCCACGCGCGCCTGAGCGGCGACAGCGAATGCCGCACCGCATGCGGCGTCGCCATGTTTGACGGATGTGCGGAAGCGCGGGAGTACTGAGTCATGTTGCTTGCCCGCCTATCGCCCGACCGAGCCAAAGTGGATGCGCGGATCAACCAGCACGTAGCACACGTCAGAGATCAATCGCGCCCCCAGACCAATCAACGTGAACAGGTACAGCGTGCCGAGCACAACCGGGTAGTCACGGCGCATCACCGCTTCGTACGACAGCAACCCCATGCCGTCGAGCGAGAACAGCTGTTCGATCAGCAGCGAGCCCGTGAAGAACGCGCCGATGAAGGCCGCCGGGAAACCGGTCACCAGCGGCAGCAAGGCATTGCGGAAGATGTGCTTCCACAGCACGCGTCGCTCCGACAGGCCTTTGCTGCGCGCCGTCAACACGTACTGTTTGCGGATCTCCTCCAGAAACGCGTTTTTCGTCAGCATGGTAATCACGGCAAAGCTGCCCACCACGGATGCCGTCACGGGCAGGGCGATGTGCCAGAGGTAGTCCGTTACCTTGCCAAGCAAACTGAGCTGATCCCAGTTGTCAGAGGTGATACCGCGAATGGGGAACCACTGGAAGAACGTTCCGCCCCCAAACAGCACCAGCAACAGCACACCCAGCACGAAGCCTGGAATGGCGTAACCGACCAGCACGATGATGCTCGTCACCAGATCGAACCGACTGCCCGCCCGCACCGCCTTGGCGATGCCGAGCGGCACCGCTATCAGATAGGTCAGGAAGAACGTCCACAGCCCGATCGAGATCGATACCGGCAACTTGGACTTGATGAGTTCCCACACGCTACGGTGCTGGAAGTAGCTCTCGCCCAGATCAAAACGGGCAAAGCGGCCCAGCATCAGGAAGTAGCGCTCGACCGGACCTTTATCAAAACCGTACAGCGCGCGGATCTCCTTGATCTTCTCGGCGTCGACACCGCGGCGGCCGCGGTAGTCGAAGGCACCGCCACCGCTGGCCTCGCCAGCGCCGTTGCGCCCTTTCATCTCCATCATCATCTGCTCTACCGGGCCACCGGGCACGAACTGGATCACCGCAAAGGTGAGCGTGACCACGCCAATGAGCGTCGGAATCAGAAGCAGCAGCCGTTTGATCAGGTAGGCAAACATGGTCTCACCGATGCGGTCATTTGGTGGAGTCTGGCGTACGCCACCAAGCCGTCAGCACCCAGGCCTCGGCCGAGTAGTAGTACGGCAGACGGTCCGGATACATCAGGTTCTTGTTGTAAGCGACGCGATGTACGGCCGAATACCAGTGTGGAATCACGTAGTAGCCATGCATCAGCACACGATCGAGCGCGCGCGAGGCGGTGACCAGCTCATCGCGGTTGTTGGCACGCAGCACGTCGTCGATCAACGCGTCCACAGCGGGTGACTTCAGGCCGATCACGTTGTCTGAGCCCTGCTCATCCGCCGCCGCGGTACCAAAGCGATCCTTCAACTCATTGCCGGGGCTCTGCGAATCGGGAAAGCGCAGCGAGATCATGTCGAAGTCAAACTCTTCGAGCCGCTTCTGGTACAGCGCGAAATCGGTCATGCGCTGGTTGACCTGGATGCCGAGCTTCTCCAGGTTGCGCACATACGCCGCCATGACACGGCTCATTGCCCCGCCGTCATCAAGCATCTCGAAGACGAAGGGTTCGCCACGGGTGTTGCGCAGCGCACCGTCGGAATACGTCCAGCCGGCCTGGGCCAGCAAGCGGCGCGCCTGGCGGAGGTTGTCACGCAGCGAACTGGGCGGGTCCGTCGAAGGCGGCGCAGACAGGATGCCGAACACGTCCGGATCGAGCTGGCTGCGCAGCGGCTCCAGCAGAGCCAGCTCGCCCTTGCTCGGCATGCCGGTCAGCGAATCGGAGGCGGCCAGCTCACTGTTGGTGAAATAGCTGTCGAGCCGGCGATACGCGCCATAGAAGAGTTGGCGGTTGAGCCACTCGAAGTCCAGCGCCAGCGTAAGCGCCTTGCGCACCCGCACATCCTGGAACAGCGGCCGGCGCAGGTTCATCAGAAAGCCCTGCATGCCCGCGCCGTTGCGATGCGGGAACTCGCTCTTGATGAGTTCGCCGCTGCGGAACTTCACGCCCACGTAACTCTTGGCCCAGTTCTTCGCGAGGTACTCGACCATCGCGTCGTACTCGCCGGCCTTGAATGCCTCCAGGCGTGCGGTCTGGTCCTTATAAAGCTTGTATTGGATGCGCTCGAAGTTGAACGAGCCACGGCGCACGTTCAAGTCTCGGCCCCAGTAATCCGGATTGCGGCGGAAGGTGATGCCGCGAGACGGGTCAAAGCGCTCGATGACATAGGGACCGCTGGCAATCGGGTCTTGAAACGTGAGCTTGTCGAACTTCACGTCCTTGCCCCCATCCGGATCGTCCGGCTTGCCGCTGCCCTTGCCCCACTTGGGCGAGAACACCGGCAGGCCGCCAACGATCAGCGGCAACTCCTTGTTGCGGCGCTTGAAGTCGTAGCGGATAGTGGCGGCGTCCACCACTGTCACCTTGGACACATCGGCGGTCATGCTGCGATAAGCCGGACTTGCGCCCTTGCCCATCAGCATGTCGTAGGAGTACTTCACATCAGACGCACGCACCGGATCGCCATTGGAGAAACGTGCGCGCGGATTGATGTGGAACGTGACCGAGAGTTCGTCCGGTGCGACCGTCACGTCGTCAGCCAGCAGGCCGTAGCCGCTGGCAGTCTCGTCCCAACTCGTGATGAGCAGCGTCTCGAAGACGAGCTGCGTCAGCCCCGGCGCAGACGTGCCCTTGATCGTGAACGGATTGAACTTGTCGAAGCTCGTACGCCGGTCGGGGTTGCCCAGCAGCAGCATGCCACCAATGGGCGCCTTCGGATTGAGATAGCCGAAGTTCGGGAAACCGGCGGGATACTTGAGATCGCCGTATTCCGCATAACCATGCGCCGCCCAGGCCGGTGCCGCGCAGAAGGTCGCCACCAGGCAGGCCAGTGCTGCGAGGCGTTGTCGATGTCGTCGCCAGTACGGCTGATGTATCGCTGCAAGTACGCCCATTGCGCTCATTGCGCCCCTAGCCCCCGTTGTCCCTGCATGCGTTGATCCAGATTGATCACTGTATGAAAACCTGTTTCAGGCGATTCTAACGCCCTCTTCGCGCTTTCCCGTCAATTCTGGCCCAAGGATCGTCCCGCATTGACAAGGCTGACCCGGCAACGAATGCAGCACATGCAGCGACGCCCAAAAGCGCAGACGCCCAGCGCTTTCCGGTATGATCGCGCCGACCCTAATTGCCTCGTGCCCCGGATACCGCCGCTGAGTGACCGCAGTGACATACGGGCGCGACGTTGCCCCACATTTGTACGGAGAAACCATGGGATTCCTCGCTGGCAAGCGCATTCTGATTACCGGCCTTCTGTCCAACCGCTCGATCGCCTACGGCATCGCCACCGCCTGCAAGCGCGAAGGCGCTGAACTGGCCTTCACCTACGTCGGCGAACGCTTCAAGGACCGCATCACCGAATTCGCCAACGAGTTCGACAGCAAGCTGGTGTTCGACTGCGACGTCGGCAGCGATGAGCAGATCGCCAAGGTGTTCGAAGACCTCGGCCAACACTGGGGCCACTTCGACGGCCTGGTGCACTCGATCGGCTTTGCGCCGCGCGAAGCGATTGCCGGCAACTTCATCGATGGCCTGTCGCGCGAGTCGTTCCGCATTGCACACGACATCTCCGCATACAGCTTCCCGGCGCTGGCCAAGGCTGCGCTGCCGATGCTGTCGCCCAACGCTTCGCTGCTCGCCCTGACCTACCTGGGTGCCGAGCGCATCGTCCCGAACTACAACACGATGGGCCTGGCCAAGGCCTCGCTGGAAGCCGGCGTGCGTTACCTGGCCGGCGCGCTGGGCCCGAAGGGCATTCGTGCCAACGGCATCTCGGCTGGCCCGATCAAAACGCTGGCCGCCTCGGGCATCAAGGATTTCGGCAAGCTGCTGAAGTACATGGAAGACGTGGCCCCGCTGCGCCGTAACGTCACCATCGAAGAAGTCGGCAACGTGGCGGCGTTCCTGCTGTCGGACCTCGCCAGCGGCGTGACCGGCGAGATCACCTACGTCGACTGCGGCTTCAACGTGACCGCAGGTGTGCCGGAGAGCGTCGGCCAAGGCTGATGTACGGATACATGTGTGCGCCATCTTCGGGTGGCGCATGCATGTGAAGCCCACCAAGGCAGCAGACAAAGAAAAAGCCCGCATGGCGCAAACCATGCGGGCTTTTTGACGTGCAGTGCAATGCGAGCCGTCACGTCATCTCGACTCGCATCCGCCTGTTTAAATGCGCTTCCCGCGAGAAGCGCCAAACTGGCGGAGACGGAGGGATTCGAACCCTCGATCCAGGTTTTGGCCCGGATGCTCCCTTAGCAGGGGAGTGCCTTCGACCTCTCGGCCACGTCTCCCAAACTTGCGTCACACGAAGGAGCCCGTGCAACGAAGCGCGTATTCTAGCCACTTCACCCCACCCGGTCAACGACAACTGCATGACACCGTGGTGAGAATCTGTGGCTCCGGGTCGCCACCCGGCACCAGTTCAGTCGATTACGCCTGATCCAGCTCGAACGCCTTGTGGAGCGCGCGCACGGCCAGCTCCATGTACTTCTCGTCGATCAGCACCGAGATCTTGATTTCCGAGGTGGAGATCATCTGGATGTTGATGCCCTCTTCCGACAGCGTGCGGAACATCTTGCTGGCGATGCCCACGTGCGAGCGCATGCCCACGCCCACCACCGACACCTTCGACACCTTCGGGTCGCCCGACACGCTGGCAGCGCCGATATGGCCCTTCACGCTGTCGTTGAGGATCGCCAGGGCGCGCTGGTATTCGCCGCGCGGCACGGTGAAGGTGAAGTCCGTCTTACCTTCGACCGACTGGTTCTGGATGATCATGTCGACGTCGATGTTGGCGTCGGCAACCGGGCCCAGGATTTGGTAAGCGATGCCGGGCTTGTCCGGCACACCGATCACGGTGATCTTGGCTTCGTCGCGGGCAAAGGCGATGCCGGAAATGGCGGCGGCTTCCATGTTCGAATCTTCCTCAAAAGTAATCAGCGTGCCCGAGTTCATCTCGACGTCGAGCGACATCAGCGGGTCAGTCAGCGACGACAATACGCGGGTCTTCACGCGGTACTTGCCGGCAAACTCCACTGAGCGAATCTGCAGCACCTTCGAGCCGAGGCTGGCCATTTCCAGCATCTCTTCAAAGGTGATCTTGTCCAGGCGGCGGGCGTCGTCCACCACGCGCGGGTCGGTCGTGTACACGCCGTCCACGTCCGTGTAGATCAGGCATTCATCGGCTTCGAGCGCAGCGGCAACCGCCACGGCCGAAGTATCCGAACCGCCACGGCCAAGCGTGGTGATGTGGCCTTCGCCATCAATGCCTTGGAAGCCCGTGATGACGACCACGCGGCCAGCGTCGAGATCAGCGCGCACGCGCTCGTCGTCGATCGACTGGATGCGGGCCTTGGTGTAGGCCGAATCGGTCTTCACGGGCACTTGCCAGCCGGTGTAGCTGCGGGCATCGATGCCCTCGGCATGCAGCGCGATGGCCAGCAGGCCCACGCTCACCTGCTCGCCAGTCGAGGCAATCATGTCGAGTTCACGCGGGTCAGGCTGGGCCGAAATCTCTTTGGCCATACCCAGCAGGCGGTTGGTTTCGCCGGACATGGCCGACGGAACGACCACGATCTGGTGACCGGCACGATGCCACTTGGCAACGCGCTTGGCGACATTCTTGATGCGTTCAACTGAACCCATCGAGGTGCCACCGTACTTGTGAACGATGAGAGCCATCTTGGAAAGATCGAGAGGAGGCGGAACGGTGCAAAAGCTTTTGAAAATACAGCAATTTGCATCGATCGGCAAGAAATTGGCCGGCGAAGCCCGGTGAAGATGTGTGTCAGGGCGCACCCTGGGCGGTCGCAAGCCAGGCGATCCGCCAGCCGGGGCCGCTGGCCGCAGCCGTCCGGTCCATGCCTAGGCCAGCGGCAAACACCAACGCATCGCCCGCGTAGAGCAACGGCAAACGCTGGCGCTCCCAGGCGGGAATACCGGCTTCTTGATAGGCCTGCTTGAGCGCGCGCGACGGCCCGCCAGGGCGCAGCACAATGCGCTCGCCACCACAGCGAGGCGCCAGGGACAGCGGCGCTTGCAAGGCTCGCACCGCAATACCGTCTGCTACCACAGGTGAAAACACCAGCACCCCACCCCACTCAGCGACATTCACGCGCTGATCGGTCCGGCACATTGGGTCGAACTGCCCAGCACTAATTGCAACAAGCGCTGGCGTGGCCCCACCACCAACACCGGACTCAATCCATGCAGCCCCGCGATAGCGCCTGACCTGCCCCGTCGGCAACGCAATGCACAGTGCGCCGTCGTCGCGCGCGTCAATCAATTGCGTGCGCAGATCCTCGAGGCGGCCCGTGGACAGCGCACGCATACCCGCCTGGGCCAGCCATGCACGGAGCACCGCGCGCTGGCGCGGCGCGGAGAGTGCAGCCAATGCCGCCACATCGAGTTCACCCACCGAAGCGATCTGCGTCAGATCTGCCTGCGCAATCTCGTCGATCAACGCCGCGGCATCCGCCAGATGGGCCGCGCTGCGCGCAAGCGCGTCACGATAGGCCGGAAAATGCCCCGCCATGCCGGCCAGCAATGGCCGCAATGCATTGCGTGCGTACCGCGCATCTTCGTTGGAAGGATCGTCGACCCATTCGAGCGCGTTGGCTTGTGCGTACTGCTCGATATCAGCGCGTTGCACATCCAGCCATGGACGCAGCAACGTCACGCCGCCAGCGCGGCTCATCGGCATGGCGGAAAGGCCTTCGAGACCTGAGCCACGCATCAGTTGCAGCAAGACGGTCTCGGCCTGATCGTCCTGGTGATGTGCAGTGAGCAGAATCGTCGCGCCGGTCTGCGTGCACAGGTCGTCCAATGCGGCATAACGGGCCTCGCGCGCCGCCTCTTCCACGCCCCGCCCCGCATCGGTGGCAACGTTCACACGGCGCGCATGGAATTCAACACGCGCAGCATGGGCCATGCGAGCGCAAGCGGACTCCCAGGCATCCGCATCTGCTTGCAAGCCATGATGGATATGCAAGGCGACAAGGCGCACACGCACGCCGGCATCGCGCCACGCGGCGCACGCGTGCAGCAGCGCTGCGGAGTCACGACCGCCTGACAGAGCCACCGCCACGGTCGGCACTCCGCCCCCGCCAGAAACAACAAAGGCCGCACACGCGGCAATGCGTTGTGCGACCTTATCGACAAGCGTGACCAGCGGGGCAGACGAATCAGCGCGCTTCGATTTCCTTGAACTTGCCATAGGCCATCAGGCGCTCGTGACGGCGCGCCTGCAACTCCGACGTCTTCATGCCCTGGAACTGGCGCAGCGATTCGGCCAGTGCGCGCTTGAGCATCGAGGCCATGCCCTTCGGATCGCGATGCGCACCACCCAGCGGCTCGTTGACGATCTTGTCGATCAGGCCCAGCGCCTTCAGGCGGTGTGCCGTCAGACCCATCGCCTCAGCGGCTTCCGGCGCTTTCTCGGCGGTCTTCCACAGGATCGACGCGCAGCCTTCCGGCGAGATCACGGCATACGTGGCGAACTGCAGCATGATCACCGAATCGCCCATGGCGATGGCCAGTGCGCCACCCGAACCGCCTTCACCGATGATGGTGGCGATCAGGGGCACCTTCAGGCCGGCCATGACGAACAGATTGTGGCCGATGGCTTCCGACTGGCCGCGCTCTTCAGCGTCAATGCCCGGGAATGCGCCCGGCGTATCGACGAAGGTGAAGATCGGCAGACCGAACTTGTCGGCGAGTTCCATCAGGCGCTTGGCCTTGCGGTAGCCCTCGGGCTTGGACATGCCGAAGTTGCGCAGCGCGCGCTCCTTCGTGTCGCGGCCCTTCTGGTGACCGATCACCATGCAAGGCTGGCCGTTGAAACGTGCCAGACCGCCCACGATCGACAGGTCGTCCGCGAAGGTGCGGTCGCCATGCAGTTCGTGGAAGTCGGTGAAGATTTCGCGGACGTAATCGAGCGTGTACGGACGCTGCGGGTGCCGGGCGATCTGTGCGACCTGCCAGGGGGTCAGGTTGGCGTACAGATCTTTGGTGAGTTGCTGGCTCTTGGAGGCCAGGCGGGAGATTTCTTCAGAAATGTCGACAGCGGAATCGTCTTGAACGAATCGAAGTTCTTCGATCTTCGATTCAAGTTCTGCGATCGGCTGCTCGAACTCCAGGAAGGTTGTTTTCATGGATCTTCTGAAAGGCTCTTGAAGGCGCGCATTCTACCGGATTTTGACCGCCGATCGACGCTGCGCGTTTCATCGAAATTAACAGATCAATAGGTGGTCGCCGTGTCGAGGCTGCGCCACATATACCAGGTGGCCACTGTGCGCCACGGTTCCCAGTTAGCCGCCACTTCGCGCGCTTCGCTGCGAGTGACGGGTTCGCCACTGAAATAATTCTGTGAGATTGCGTTGATGAGCCCGATGTCGTCCAGCGGGAGCACGTTTGGGCGCATCAGGTTGAACATCAGGAACATCTCCGCCGTCCAGCGGCCGATGCCACGGATCTGCGTCAACTCGGCGATCACATCCTCGTCGTCCATCTCGGCCCACTTGGCGACGTGCAAAGTGCCGTTGCGGAAGTGATCGGCAAGGTCAAGGATGTACTCGGCCTTGCGCTTGGACAGGCCACAGCCCGCCAGCTTCTCTTGGCCGGCTCGCAGGAACTGTGCGGGCACCAGCTTGGGGCATGTGGCCACCACCCGTTCCCACACGGACTGCGCCGCCTTGACCGAAATCTGCTGGCCGACAATCGACCGCGCCAGTGTGACGAACGGGTCGCCGCGCGAAGCCAGGTGCGCCGGACCATACGCGGGAATGATCTTGCGCAGGATGCGGTCGCGTTTCATCAAGTCTGCGCAGGCCTCCTGCCAATACTCCGGCGGACCGGACAGCACCACCTCAGCCGGCACCGGCTCATGGGTGGCGAGCGTCTCAGGCAAGGGCACCTTCGATGCAGGCGCGCGCTTGGCCGGCGCCTTGTCGGCAACCTTGATGGCGGCGCTCTTGGTAACCACTGCCTTGCCGGCAACGCCGTCCACCTTTTTGGCGTCCGCCTTCTTCGCAGGTGCCTTCACGGCCGGCGCCTTCTTGGCAACCGTACTGCGCACTGCGCTGGCTTTCTTGGCCACCGCGTTCATGCGCGTCTCCACTCGGTCAGGCCACCCGGTTTGTCTTCCAGCACGATGCCGGCAGCCAGCAGATCCGCACGAATGGCGTCCGCTCGGGCAAAGTCACGCGCCGCCTTGGCGGCACGCCGCTCTTCAATGCGCGCCTCCACCGCAGCAGCATCCAGGCCATCAGCCGTCACGCCGCCTTGCAGGAAGGCATGCGGATCACGCCCCAGCAGGCCCATCACTCCAGCCAGCGCGGCCAGTTGATTGGCCAACTCCGGCGAGCGCGTCTTGTTCACTTCGCTGGCCAACTCGAACAGCACCGATACCGCCACCGGCGTGTTGAAGTCGTCGTTCATCGCGTCACGGAAGCGCTTGCCGTGCGACTCATTCCAGTCAGGCTGGGCATCAGCAGCAGCGGGCACATCCTTGAGCGCCGTGTACAGGCGCGTGAGCGCGTGTCGGGCATCGTCCAGATGGGCGTCGCTGTAGTTCAGGTCGCTGCGGTAGTGCGAGCGCAGAATGAAGAAGCGCACGACCTCAGCGTCGTACACCTTGAGCACATCGCGGATGGTGAAGAAGTTGCCGAGCGATTTCGACATCTTCTCGTCATTCACGCGCACGAAGCCGTTGTGCATCCACGTGTTGACGAAGGTCTTGCCGGTCGCGCCTTCGGACTGTGCGATCTCGTTTTCGTGGTGCGGGAACTGCAGGTCGGCGCCACCGCCGTGCAGGTCGAAATGCTCGCCAAGCAGCTCGCAGCTCATGGCCGAACACTCGATATGCCAGCCCGGACGACCCTCGCCCCACGGTGAAGCCCAACGGCTCTCGGCCGGCTCGTCAACCT
Organism: Ralstonia insidiosa; assembly: GCF_008801405.1. Classification (NCBI taxonomy): domain Bacteria; kingdom Pseudomonadati; phylum Pseudomonadota; class Betaproteobacteria; order Burkholderiales; family Burkholderiaceae; genus Ralstonia; species Ralstonia insidiosa. The sequence continues at coordinate 2,639,562 of NZ_VZPV01000001.1, forward strand.
TGGCGGATTTCCACAGCACGAAGTCCAGTGGATCGCGCTTGGCGTCGTTGGTATCGACACGCTCGCCCGCGCGCAGGTCTTCGAGCGACTTGCCCGAGAGCCTGCCGTAGCCCGGAAACTTGCGCACCGCGTAGTTCACGTCACCGTCGGTGGCCTGATAGGCCAGGCCGTTGTTCTGCAGCTTGCCGATCATGCTCAGCATCTGCGGCACGAATTCGGTGGCGCGCGGCTCGTGATCGGGGCGCTGCGTACCGAGCGCGGCGAAGTCTTCGTGCATCGCATCGATGAAGCGGCCGGTGAGCGCGCTCATGGTCTCGCCGTTCTCGACCGCACGCTTGATGATCTTGTCGTCGATGTCGGTGATGTTGCGGACGTACGTGACGTCGTAGCCCGACGCGCGCAGCCAGCGCTGCACCATGTCGAACACCACCACCACCCGCGCATGCCCGACGTGACAGTAGTCGTACACCGTCATCCCGCACACGTACATGCGCACGCGGCCGGGCTCGATGGGGACGAACGTCTGTTTCTCACGCGCGAGCGTGTTGTAGATCTTGAGTGATTCCATGAAGCGGTGTCGGGAGATTCGGTGCGCCGCCACGTACTGAGGTACTGGGCTGGATGCCGGCGGGCGCAGAGCGTCGGCTGGCGACGCACTGTAAAGCTATCGGCATATCTTACCGGAACTGCATCAACGTCGGCGGCAGTGCGGGCTGTCAATGCACCCGGCATGCTCTGCGTCAAGAACCTTTTCCGGTGCGCATTGCCGCTGCTGCGCACAAAGACGGTTTGTTAGAATGCGGCGGAGTATAACGGAACCGATTCTCATGAACAGACCGCTGCGAGATCGCGCTGCAACCCCGCACGCTGCAACCCTGTGTGCTGCCATCGTGAGCGCCCTGCTTGTCACGTCAGCCGCGCCCGCCCTTGCCCAGACCGCCGGCATTGCCCTGCCGGCCGATCTGACGCCCAGCACCCAGAAGCAGCCGCAGGTCGCGCGCCAGAAGCGCATCGACGACTGGCTGGCCAAGAAGCAATACACCCAGGCGCTGACGGAACTGGACAAGGAGATCACCGAGCAACCGCGCAATGCTCAGGCCCGCTTCCAGCGCGGCGTGGCGCTTGCCGGCCTGGGTCGTGGTGACGACGCCATCGTTGCGTTTGGCCAAATGACGCAGGATTTCCCCGAACTGCCCGAGCCGTACATCAACCTGGCCGCGCTCTATGCGGAACGCGGTGAGCTGCAGCGCGCTCGCGAGAGCCTCATCATGGCGAGCCGCGTGGCGCCGGAAAATGCCCAGGCGCAAGCCAACCTCGGCGATGTCTACGTCCGCCTGGCCGCGCAGTCCTATCAGGGCGCGCTCAAGCTCAACCCCAAGAACACCACTGCGCGCGCGCGCCTCGATGCCCTGCCCAATGTGCCTGGCGTGCGTCCGGCGCCCGCGCCCGCAAAACCCACCGCTCCTGCTGTTTTGGTGCCCGCCGCCAGCAGCGTGAGCGACAAACCGGCCAAGTAACCACAAAAAACGGCCGATCCCGTTTTCCCACCCCCAAGCTCTCTCCCTCAGACCATGCTCCGTATCCGCTCTCTCTTTGCCGGGCTCGTATGCGCACTGGCCGTGTCCGCTGCTGCAGCGGCCGCACCGGCACCGCGCGTGCAGTTCAAGACGTCGATGGGCAACTTCACCGTCGAGGTCTACCCGGACAAAGCCCCCAAGACCGTCGCCAACTTCCTGCAGTACGTGAAGGACGGCTTCTACAAGGGCACGATCTTCCACCGCGTGATGGACGGCTTCATGATCCAGGGCGGCGGCTTCACGCCCGATATGAAGCAGAAGGACACCCGGGCGCCGGTCGAGATCGAATCGAAGAACGGCCTGAAGAACGACAAGTACACGATCGCCATGGCCCGCACCATGGACCCGAATTCCGCCACCGCGCAGTTCTATGTGAACGTGGTCGACAACAGCATGCTGAACTACCCTGGTCAGGACGGTTACGGCTATACCGTCTTCGGCAAGGTAGTCGACGGCACCGACACCATCGACAAGATCAAGGCGGTGGAAACCACCACAAAGTTCCCGCACCAGAATGTGCCTGTGAAGCCGATCCTGATTGAATCGGCCACGGTCGTCTCCAAGTAACGCCCGAGCAACACCGGAACAACGTATCCGCATCCCCCAAGGAAATCATCATGACCACAGTCAAGCTGCACACCAACCACGGCGACATCACCCTGCTGCTGGACGCTGAAAAGGCACCGAAGTCGGTCGCCAACTTCATCAACTACGTCAAGAAGGGCCACTACAACGGCACGGTGTTCCACCGTGTCATCAAGGGCTTCATGATCCAGGGTGGTGGCTTCGAAGCCGGCCAGGACATGAAACAAAAGCCGACCGATGCCCCGATCGAAAACGAAGCCAACAACGGCCTGAAGAACGAGCGCGGCGCCATTGCCATGGCACGCACCAACGATCCGCACTCGGCCACGGCCCAGTTCTTCATCAACACGGTCGACAACGACTTCCTGAACCACACCTCCCCCACGCCGCAAGGCTGGGGCTATGCCGTGTTCGGCAAGGTCGCCGAAGGCATGGACGTGGTCGACAAGATCCGTGGCGTGCGCACCGGCAACCGCGGCTTCCACCAAGACGTGCCGATGGAAGACGTGGTGATCCAAAGCGCCGACGTGATCGAATGAGCGACGCAGCGCACGCCTCACCGGCATCCGCGCTGAAGACACCGGTCCGGGTTTCCGGGCCGGTGTTTTTTATTTCGGATCTGCACCTGACGGCGACCATGCCGGCCACGGCCGCCGCGTTCGAGCGCTTCATGCGCACGCGCGCTCGCGCGGCACACACGCTGGTCATCCTGGGTGACTTCTTCGAATACTGGGTCGGCGATGAAGAGCTCGCCGATCCGTTCCACCAGCACGTTGCCAATCTGCTCGCTGAACTGGCGAGCGCCGGCACACGCGTGCTGTTCATGCACGGCAACCGCGATTTCCTGCTCGGCAAACGCTTTCTGGCTGCCGCACATGCGACGCTGCTGCCCGATCCCAGCATCCTGGAAGTCGATGGACAACGCATCGTGCTTGCGCACGGCGATGCCCTCTGCACGCGCGACACGGCCTACATGCGCTTTCGCCACTGGACGCGCAAGCGCTGGGTACAGCGGATTTTCCTGACGATGCCGCTGCGCTGGCGCATGAAGATCGCGCAGAAGATGCGCGCGGAGAGCGAAGCCGGCCGGGCCGTATCGGCCAACGTGGCGGGTGAACCACGGGCCGCCGCCATGATGGGCGACGTCGCACCCGAAGCGGTCGATGCGCTGTTCAAGACATCGGGCACCCCCACGCTGATCCACGGCCACACGCACCGTCCGCAACGGCACCACGAGCCGAGCGGTGAACGCTGGGTCCTCTCCGACTGGGATTTCGATCAGGCGCAGCCGAGCGCTAGAAGGGGCAGCTTCCTCAAGCTGGAAAACGGCGCGCTGACGGTCGAGCAAGTGACGGCGTAGGCCGCCGCCACTCGCACGATTACTTCAGCATCCGCTTCAACTCGCTCGCATCGAACGGATCGTTCGGCGAGTTTTCAAGATGCGCGCCCAGACGATCCAGTGCAGAACGAATCGACTCGATGCGTTCCTGCTGAAGCTCACTGTGGTCGATCAAGCGCTTGAGCGCCAGCGACACCGGATCATCCGCATCCGGCGTAATGCCGTAGGCCGAGAACTCCTGCTTGAGCGCAGACTTGGCCTCGGTGGCCGCATCGCGTTCGATGATGCGCGCCGGAATACCGACGGCCGTCGCACCCGGCGGCACCGGCTTGAGCACCACGGCGTTGGACCCCACGCGCGCGCCATCGCCGATGACGAAGCCGCCGAGCACCTTGGCGCCTGCACTGACCACCACGCCCTTGCCGAGCGTCGGATGCCGCTTGGCGCCCTTGTATAGCGAAGTGCCGCCCAGCGTCACGCCCTGGTAGATCGTGCAGTCGTCGCCGATTTCGGCCGTCTCGCCAATCACCACGCCCATGCCGTGGTCGATGAACACGCGACGGCCGATGCTCGCGCCCGGGTGAATCTCGATGCCGGTCAAAAAACGCCCAAGGTGCGAGAACCACCGCCCCAACAATTTGAAGCCGCCGTGCCAACACGCATGCGCGACCCGATGGACGATGACGGCGTGCAGACCCGGATAGCAGGTCAGCACTTCCCAGCGGCTGCGTGCGGCTGGGTCTCGCTCCATGATGGCGCCAATATCTTCGCGAATGCGTGTGAACATCTTGGTTCGTGTGTGGATCGTTATATCAATATGCGCGATGCGCTGAGGGCAGTGTAAGGCATTCCCTTAGCCTTCTACGGCAAGGGTTTTGGCCAAACATGCAGGGGGATGCCGCCCCGCTTGATCAACAACGGGCGGCTTTCTGGGCGATCAGCGACAGTCGTCGGCGGCGCCAGTGGGCGTCTTGGTCACGCCAACCGCCTCACCACGGCGGCCAAGCATGCGCTTGGCGATCCCGCGCAGGATGTTGACCTCCTCGGCCTCCAACTGCGTGCGGGCAAACAGACGCCGCAGGCGCGGCATCAGCTTCTTCGGTTGGGCAGGGTCGAGAAAACCGATCTCGACCAGGCCCTGCTCCAGGTGTTCGAACATGCCGTCGATCTGCTCGGCGGTGGCTGGCTCGCCGACAAAGCCGACGCCGTCCATGCGGGTGTCGCCCGTGCCGGTGTCGGTCAGCAACGCCATGCGCACCTCGTACGCAATCAACTGCACCGCCTGCGACAGGTTCAGCGACGCATACGCCGGATTGGCCGGAATGTGCGTGACGACATGGCAGCGGTCCACCACCTCGTTCGGCAAACCGAAACGCTCGTTGCCGAAGACGAAAGCGACGGTCGTGTCCGGCGCGGCCAGCAAAGCAGCCACCTCTTCCGCGGCGGCGCGCGGGCCGATGCGACGCGGGCCGAATTCGCGCGGGCGCGCCGTCAGGGCGATGGTGAGCGAAGCACCTGCCAGCGCTTCACCAATGTCGTCGACCACGCGGGCGCCGGCCAGGACGTCATGTGCGCCGCTTGCCATGGCAATAGCATCGGCGTGGGATTGGGCATCGGCCTCGCGCGGGCGCACAAGCACAAAGCTGCCCGGTTCGCCAAACCCCATGGTCTTGAGCGCGCGCGCCGTGGAGCCGACATTGCCGGGATGGCTGGTCTCGACCAGCACGAAACGGCAGCGCGCAGCGCGCTGGCGCAACGTTTCCGGGTCAGCGGGGGCAGTGTTCGGTGTGTTTTCCAGGGCGCTGGAGGCGGGGTTCATATACAATACGGCCACTCTTTTGACGGCGGGCAGGATCGTGTGATTGGCCCGCCGCTCGTTCTTCTACAATTCGCTGTGTTGTTCGTCAGTCGCCTTTCCGAAGAAACGGCGCACTGGCGCGGAGATCCGTCATGCATCCGATGCTCAATATCGCCGTCCGGGCTGCTCGCAAGGCCGGCACCATCATCAACCGCGCGTCCTTCGACGTCGATAGCCTGCGCACCGAGCGCAAACAACACAACGATTTCGTCACCGAAGTCGATCGCGCAGCCGAAGCCGCGATCATCGAAGTCATCAAGACTGCTTACCCCGATCACGCGATTCTAGCGGAAGAGTCCGGCCAGTCCTGGGCCGACGGCGAAACCGTGAGCGAAAACGTCTGGGTGATCGACCCGCTGGACGGCACCACCAACTTCATCCACGGCTTCCCGCAGTACTGCGTGTCGATCGCGTTGATGCAGCGCGGCGTGGTCACGCAGGCCGTGGTGTACGACCCGACGCGCGACGAGCTCTTCACCGCCTCCAAGGGCGCGGGCGCCTTCCTGAACAACCGCCGCATCCGCGTCACGCGCCGCGACAAGCTGGCCGATTGTCTGATCGGCACCGGCTTCCCGTACCGCGACATGGAAGGTCTGTACGACTACACCCGCCTGTTTGCCACCATGACGGAAAACTGCGCTGGCCTGCGCCGCCCGGGCGCTGCCGCACTAGACCTCGCCTACGTGGCATGCGGCCGCCTCGACGGTTTCTTCGAGCAAGGCATCAATGCGTGGGACATGGCCGCCGGTTCGCTGCTGATTACGGAATCGGGCGGCCTGGTCGGCAACTACTGCGGCGAAGCCGGCTACCTGGACCAAGGCGAAATCCTGGCAGGCAACCCGAAGGCCTTCGTGCAGATGCTCAAGATTACGTCGCCGTTCTCGCGATCGAAGGCATCGGAATAAGTCTGCCCAGCCTGAAAGAGAAAAAGCCCGCCAAAAAGCGGGCTTTTTTAGTTGCAGCGCTCTCGTTACTTCTTGGCGGCCGGCGGCTCGTTCGGTGCGAAGCTGAGCGACGGCAGTTCGGACTGCGCCTTCTCCGGCGTTTCCAATTCCGGCACCACGCGACCCACGATCAGACCCAGCGACGGCGAGGTGCGCACGTACTTGGTCTCACCCGCGTCCAGCGCGAAGCTCAGCGTCTTCTCGGTCTCGGTTGCGGTCGACACAACGTACTTGCCGGCCGGACGATCGACGAAGAAGAAGCCACCCGGCTTGGACTGCCCCACCACTTCGCTGTTGAGCTTGATGTCCGGTTGCAGTGCTGCGCCGATCAGCGACGACGAACGGAAGAAGTACACGCGGCCCTGATCCTGCTTGATCGTCGGGATGGTCGAGGCCATCTCGGAATACTTCACGCCCGAAGCGCACCCTGCCATGAGGACGGTAATACCAATGGCCGAAGCCAGTGCGCGCAAAACTCCCTTCATTGTGGTTCTCCTGTTGTGATTGGAACAGCTGTGGAAAGCGGGGAATACGCCTGCTCACCCGGCAGGTAGAAACCCACCAGGCGTTGATCCGCGATGACGAGATAGGCCTCGTGAACCTGGCGGCCTTCGATCGTGAAGATCGTGCCAACCGGGCGATAAACCACGCCCTGCGGCACCGTGCCCACGCGCTGCCAGTTCGAGCCTGCCGCGAGCGTGCGCGTGTAGCCCGTCTCCAGGCGAATCTCGGTTGGCGTTTTCAGTTGGAGGCGCGACGCGCCTGTCGCGCTATCGGCGGTCAGCGCAGCCGGCGCGGTGGATACCATCGGCGCACACGCGCCAAGGGCGGCTACGGCAATGCATACCGCAGCAAAATGCATCATTGGCTTTCGCACAACTCACTCCCTGAGTTTGTTATGGGTGCCGCGTGACGTTGACGCGGCGTTTGTGGGGAGCGATCTTAGTGAAGTGCTGCAAAAGTGGCATCCCCCCGGACCGGATTTTTGGTGGGGAGGGCGATACAAGTTTTTAAGAGCAGATTTAAGTGATGTTTAGTTTGCAGCATCCGGGGCACTGACAACGACCAACACCTCCGCCTGCTCTGCCCCCACGGAGCGCGTCCGGTGTGGAATGCGCGCATCGAACACCACCGAATCCCCGGCTGCCAACTGCACTGTCTGGCCAGCAAAGGCGACTTCCACCTCGCCGCGATGGACGAACAGCAACTCCTCGCCGTCGTGCTCCTTGAACGGCGACGCGCTGAAATCGGCCGGCGGAAAGATCACGAACGGCAGCAATGTCTTGCCGCTGCGCTGCGTGGCGATCCCTTCGTACCGCGGCTGCGTGCCGATGCTGCCGACGCGCGTGCGCTCCCCCGCCCGCACGATGGTGATGGCAGCAGATGAGGCGGATTCGCCGAACAGGTCTTCGGTAGGCACGCCGAGTGCCTGCGCCAACTTCATCGCCACGGCAATCGACGGCACCGAGACGCCGCGCTCGACCTTGGACAGGTAGCTCTTGGTGAGGCCGGTGCGTTCGGCCAGGGTCTCGAGTGTCCAGCCGTGGTTCTTGCGCAGCGGTTTCAGGCGTACGGTCATGGGGACGATCGTGTCATTGATATCGCCATGATTGTCACATAGGACACCGTGTGTCATACAATGCAACCCTGTCGATATCTCACGCTTGGCCATGAAAACCGCCCTCGCCCTGCGCCACGTTCCGTTCGAACATCTCGGCATCCTGCAGCCGCTGCTGGAAGCACGCGGCTATGCCGTGCGCTATGTGGACGTTGGGGTGCAATCCGTGCCGGCCGACGACATGGCCACGGCCGATTTGCTGATCGTGCTGGGCGGCCCTATCGGCGCGTATGACGACGCGATGTATCCGTTCGTGCGCGACGAGGCCGAGGCCATTGCGCAACGACTGGCCGCACGCCGGCCGCTGCTCGGCATCTGCCTCGGCGCGCAGTTGATGGCGCGGGCGCTGGGTGCGGCAGTCACGCCGATGGGGGTGAAGGAGATCGGCTTTGCACCAGTCACGCTCACCGCCGATGGCCTCAATTCACCGCTCGCGCCGCTGGCCGACGGCACGCCGGTGCTGCACTGGCATGGAGACCGTTACGACCTGCCGCCCGACGCGCGCCGGCTCGCCTCAACGGCCACTTGCGCGGAACAGGCCTTCGCCATCGGCGATCACGCACTCGGCCTGCAATTCCACCTGGAAGCGAATCTGGATGAGCTGGAGGCGTGGTTGATCGGGCATGCGGCGGAACTTGGCGCGGCGGGCATCGATCCGCGTGCATTGCGTGCGCAAGCGCCGGCAATCGCGGATCGCCTGGCACAGCGTGCTCGCGATGTGTTCACTGCCTGGCTCGATCGCGCGGAGGCTGCATGACGTTGCCCACCCCCATCCGCATCGACACCCTCCTCACTGGCCGCGCGGTCGACTACACGCGCCCCGGCTCACGCAGCGCCATCGACAAGCGCCCTGTGGCCGATGCAGTGCAGGTGGACATCAACGGCATCATCGGCGACGAACAAGGTGACCCACGCGTGCACGGCGGCCCCGACAAGGCGATCCACCACTACCCGTTTGACCACTACGCCGCGTGGCAGGCAGACATCGGTGCGCTGCCAGTGCTCGCGACACCAGGCGCGTTTGGCGAGAACCTGAGCACCACCGGCGTGACCGAAGCGGACATCTGCGTGGGGGATCGCTTGTGCGTGGGCAACGTAGTGCTGGAGGTGTCGCAACTACGCCAACCATGCTGGAAGCTCAACGACCGCTTTGACACGCGCGACATGGCACGCCGCGTGCAACACACAGGGCGCACCGGCTGGTACTACCGCGTACTGGAAGGCGGCACGCTGCGCGTGGGCGACACGCTGGCATGGCTCGAACGCCCATGGCCGCAATGGCCGCTGGCGCGCGTGCTGGACGTGCTCTATCGCAACATGCTGGATCGCGCCGCGCTGGAGGACATGCTGGCGCTGCCGCTCACGCCGTCATGGCGCAAGCTCGTGCAGGGCCGCCTCATGCGCGGTGAAGTGGAAAGCTGGGCCAAGCGCATCGATGGCCCAGCAAGCACAACGGCCTGATCAGAAGGTTTCCCAATCGGCGTCAGATCCGCCGCCGGCCACCGCCAGCGGCTGATTCTTGGCGATTGCGGGCGCTGCAGGCGCGGAGGCCGCCGGCTGAACGGCCAGCTTCGGCTCACGCTTGCGAACCACGGGGCTCAATGAGCTGACGGGCTTGGCCGGCTTGACGGCCACGGTTTTTGCAGTAGCCGCTGGCTTGGCGGGTTGCGCCAGTTGAGGCGCTGCGAACGCGACCGTCTCGGCGCCATCCAGGCGGAACTGCGACACCACCTGCGTGAGGTTCTTCGCCTGCTCTTCGAGCGACTGCGCAGCCGCCGCGGCCTCTTCCACCAGCGCGGCATTCTGCTGCGTCACCTGCTCCATCTCCGACACCGCCTGGCCGATCTGCATGATGCCCTGCGTCTGCTCCGTCGATGCGGCGGCAATGTCTTCGACGATGTTGGCGACGCGGCGCACGGCTTCCACCGTCTCGGCAATCGTCTCCCCCGCCTGCGATACCTGCGTGTGACCTGCTTGCACGCGAGAGACCGAATCGTCGATCAGCGTCTTGATCTCCTTGGCCGCGGCCGCGCTGCGCTGCGCCAGTGCTCGCACTTCACCTGCCACCACGGCAAACCCACGGCCCTGCTCACCGGCACGCGCGGCTTCCACCGCCGCGTTGAGTGCGAGGATGTTGGTCTGGAAAGCAATGCCGTCAATCACGCCGATGATGTCAGCCATCTTGCGCGAGCCCGCGCTGATGTCATCCATGGTGGCCACCACGCCACGCACCACCTCGCCGCCACGCGATGCCAGATCGGCGGCATTCGATGCCAATGCACTGGCTTGGCGCGCGCTCTCGGAGTTATTGCTAACCGTGGAGGTCATCTGCTCCATGCTGGCCGCCGTCTTCTCCAGCGATGCCGATTGCTGCTCCGTGCGCGTGGACAGATCCAGGTTACCGCTGGCGATTTCATGCGCGCCGGTGTTGACCGAATCGGAACTGCTGCGCACCTGGCGCACGGTGTTCACCAGGCTCTCACGCATGCGCGCCACCGCCGCCAGCAGGCGACCAAGCTCATTGCGACCACCGGTTTCGACATGCACCGCCAGATCGCCTTCAGCCACGCGCGAGAGCACCGTCACCGCTTCATTGAGCGGCGAGATCACGAACGCCTTGAGCGCATAGAACACGGCCACGATCAGCGCCAGCGCCAGCGCAATGCCCAGCGCAACGAACTTGAGGATTGTTTGGTAGCGCGCGAGGCCGTCATCGGTCTGGTCCTTTGCCAACTGTTTGACGCGTTGCTGGAAGCTTTCGATCTGCGCCGACCACGCTGCGCCCGTGTCCGTCACATCCTTGTAGTTGAGGGGCGCATAGGCCGCGGCATCGCCTGCACGCAGGGCCGCCAGAGCGCGCTGCACGGCTTCGATATGCGTCTGCGCGGCCTGGACGATTGACTGGCGCAAGACGTCGTCGACACCCTCGATGGGCGGCGCGTTCTTGAACGCTTCCACCTGCGCGATAGCCTTCTTCAGGCCCTTCTCCGAGCTTTCAAGCGCGGCGGTCTTGGCCGCGTCGTCCATGTTCTCGCGCAGCACGCTGTACAGCCGCGACATGCCGGTGCGCGCGCGCTGCATGTCCTTGTAGGCGTCATTCAGGAGCATGCTGCGATCCGAGATGTCATGCACACGCTCGGTTGCAGCGTTGGTCGTGCGCAGTGCGAGCACGCCAACCGCTGCGCCAACCACGATCATCAACGCAAACGTGATCAGAATCGCCAGCAGGCCAGCGCGCACGCTGGTGTTCTTCAGAACACGGTCCATCTTTGTCTCCGTAGTCCGGCCAGCACACGATTGCACCGCGCCGGAAGCAGGCGTGCTATGCCGCCCGCCGGGTCAGCAAGGTGAATAAGAGGTTAAAAGGTTTCCCAGTCGGCATCGTCGCCGGCGGCCACCAGAGGCTTGGGTTTCGTCAGGCTGGCGGGCACGGCAACCGGCGCTGCAACCACCGGTTTGTCGACTGGCTTGTCAGCCGATTTGCGCAGCAGCGGTGCCTTGCGTGGCGTCAGCTTGGGCTTGGCGGCTTCAGTACTCGGCTTGGCAGGTTCGCGGCGCGGGGCTTCGGCCTTGAGCGCTACCGGCGCTACCAGCGAGACGTGTGCAATGGTTGGCTCAACCTTGGCAACCATCGCAGGCGCACGCAGTGCATGGGCATCGAGGCGGAACTGCGCCACCACCTGCGTCAGGCTCACCGCCTGCTCTTCCAATGATTGGGCGGCAGCGGCCGCCTCTTCCACCAGCGCGGCGTTCTGCTGCGTAGCATCGTCAAGCTGCGTGACGGCATGGCTCACTTCTTCAATGCCCGAGCGCTGCTCCTGGCTCGCAGAGGAAATCTCGCCCACGATGTCGGTCACACGCTTCACGCTCGCAACGATTTCGCGCATGGTCGTGCCGGCTTCTTCCACCAGCGCACTGCCTGCATCCACGTTGTTGACGGAATCGTCGATCAACGCCTTGATCTCCTTGGCCGCTGCCGCGCTGCGTTGCGCGAGGCTGCGCACCTCACCTGCCACGACCGCAAACCCACGGCCCTGCTCACCTGCGCGCGCGGCTTCCACAGCGGCATTGAGCGCGAGGATGTTGGTCTGGAAAGCAATGCCGTCAATCACGCCGATGATGTCGACGATCTTGCGCGACGAGGCGTTGATCGAGCCCATCGTCTCCACCACGCGCGTCACCACCTCGCCGCCGCGCACAGCAACGTCAGACGCGGACACGGCAAGCTGGTTGGCCTGCTGCGCGTTGTCGGCGTTCTGCTGCACGGTCGACATCAGCTCTTCCATGGCCGACGCCGTCTCTTCCAACGAGCTGGCCTGCTGCTCGGTGCGGGAAGACAGATCCAGGTTGCCGCTGGCGATTTCGCGCGTGGCCGTGCCGATGGTGTCCGATGCGCCCTTGATGCGGCCGATGGTCTGCACCAGCGCACCGCGCATGCGGCCCATGGCGTAGAGCAGGCTGTGTTGGTCGTCAGGGCGGGTGTTGATCTCCACGGTCAGGTCACCGCCGGCAATGCGGTTGGCCACGTCTGCCGCGTAAGACGGGTCGCCGCCCAGCGTGCGCTGCAGGCTGCGGTTGGCCACGCTGCCCAGCAAGACCAGCAATGCCGCGACCAGCGCCAGCAGGCCACCGGTCTGGTACAGCGAGGTCATGAACGCGGCGTTGATGTCGTCCATGTAGACGCCGGTCGAAAACACCCAGTCCCACGGCTCGTAGCGCATGGCGAAGGCGGTCTTGGGTACCGGCTCCGTACCGCCGACTTTCGGCCACACATAGCTGGTGAAGCCGCCCTTCGGGTCCTTCGCAGCGTTGGTCAGGCCAACGTAGACCGCGTTGCCCTGCGCATCCTTGAAACCGGTTTGATCCTTGCCGTTGAACTCTGACTTGATCGGGTGCTGCACCACCACATAGTTCGAGTTGTTGATGGTGAAGTAGCCGTCCTTGTCGTAGCGCAGCGCCTTGAAGCGGTCCAGCGCCTGCTTCTGCGCTTCTTCCTTGGTCAGCGCGCCGCTCTTGGCCAGGTCGTCGTACTGCTTGACCAGATTCATCGCCATGGTGGTCACGCTGACGAGGTTGTTCTTGCGTTCCTCGATGCGGATCTCACGCGCCTGATAGGCGTTGAACACCGAGATCAAGGTCAGCGCGATCAGGCTGATGACCAGCGGCAGCCAAAGCTTTTGGCGGAAGCTGAGATTGCTCATTCCAGAGTCTCCAGGGTGGGAACCGATGGCGCAATGTGCGCAATGCGTCTCTCTATGGTTTTAGCGTTCCGGATGGTCTATCGGCAACGTGTTCACCAATCTTGAGTAGCCCGCATAGGCAGATCGTCAGGCGCTGGCTGCCGGCGCCCCGGTGGTCTGCATGCTCAAGGTGAGCAAGCCTTTGCAAAAAGGGCCATGTTGTGCAGAATATTTTTGACTGAAAATTGATAATCGACGATGAAAACCACGCTCGAAGAACTGCTCGCCTTCCGCACGGTGGTGGATACCGGCTCCGTGACGGCTGCTGCCGAGCAGCTCGGCCAGACCGTCTCGGGCGTGAGCCGTGCGTTGCGCCGACTGGAAGAAAAGCTGGAGACCACGCTGCTGTCGCGCACCACGCGCCGTCTGTCGCTGACCGACGAAGGCACGGTGTTTCTGGCGCAGGCGCGGCAGATCCTGTCTGCCGTGGATGAAGCCGAGGAGCAGATCGCCCTGCGCCGCCAGCAACCCGCCGGGCGCCTGCGGGTCAACGCCGCCATGCCGTTCATGCTGCACGTGATCGCGCCGTTGGTGCCCGACTTTCGCGCCCAGTATCCTCAGATCGAACTGGAGCTGAACACCAACGATCTGATCATCGACCTGTTGGAAGAAGATACCGACGTGGCCATCCGCATCGGCACGCTGCGTGATTCCACGCTGCGCGCGCGGCTGCTTGGCACACGCCGGCTGCGCGTGCTGGCAAGCCCCGCCTATCTCAAGGCACATGGCCGGCCACGCTCGGTGGACGATTTGCGCCAACACACGCTGCTCGGGTTCGCGCAGCCGGAATCGCTCAACCAGTGGCCCCTGCGCGGCCCGCACGGCGATCATTTCCGCATCGAGCCCGCGCTCAAGGCATCCAGCGGTGAGACCCTACGCCAGCTTGCCCTGCAAGGCGCCGGCATCGTCTGCCTGGCCGACTTCATGACCGCCGAAGACCGCCGCACAGGTGATCTCGTACAAGTTCTGCCGGATGCCACTGTTGAGGTGCTGCAACCCATTCACGCGGTCTACTACCGAAACACACAACTAGCCTCACGGATTGCGTGCTTTCTGGATGTTCTGGAAGCGCGACTGGCCTCCTGACCCCATGACGTCTGCACACGTGCTGATTCGCCCCGAAGCCCCCGCCGACACGGCCTCCATTGAAGTCGTCACCATCGCCGCTTTTCGTGATGCGGAGCACACAAGCCACAACGAGCAGGACATCGTCCGCGCGTTGCGCGAGGCAGGTGCACTCACCGTTTCGCTGGTTGCCGAGCGCGATGGTGCGGTGGTCGGACACGTCGCCATTTCACCGGTATTGGTTGCCGATGGCACGTCCGGCTGGTTTGGGCTCGGGCCGATTTCCGTACTGCAAGCTGAGCAAGGCTGCGGCATCGGCGCGGGCCTGACGCGCGCCGCGCTGGACCAATTGCGCACGCTGGGCGCGGCGGGCTGCGTCGTGCTCGGTGATCCGGCCTACTACGGCCGCTTCGGCTTTCGTGCAGAACCTTCGCTCGTGTTTCCGGGGGTGCCGGCAGAGTACTTCCAGGCCCTGACCTTCCGGGGCACGCTGCCCAACGGCATAGTCACCTACCACCCTGGGTTTTACGCATAACGTTGCGGACAATTCGCCAGGAAGCGGCTGCCCACCTGTGCAACAATTGCGCGATTCAACACCTTCCGCGCGCGATTCCATCGCATTACATCGGATCGCGCGCCGCGCCTTAGTACTCATTGCACCGCATGGCTGAACACTCCGCTCCGGCTCTGGAGATCGACCCGAAATACGGCCCCTTCGACAAGCACACCCCGATGATGCAGCAATACCTGCGGCTCAAATCGGGGCATCCGCACACGCTTGTCTTCTATCGCATGGGCGATTTCTACGAGCTCTTCTTTGAAGACGCCGAGAAAGCCTCCCGCCTGCTCGACATCACGCTCACCGCGCGCGGCAGCTCCAACGGGCACCCGATCCGCATGGCGGGCATTCCGTTCCACGCCGCCGAGCAATACCTCGCCAAGCTGGTCAAGCTGGGGGAATCGGTCGCCATCTGCGAGCAGATCGGGGACCCGGCCACCACCAAGGGCCCAGTCGAACGCAAGGTCGTGCGCGTGGTCACGCCCGGCACGCTCACCGATGCGGCGCTGCTCTCCGACAAGGTCAACAACCACCTGCTGGCCATCGCACACCTGCCGGGCAAGCGCGGTGCAGCCCCGCTGATCGGCCTGGCGTGGCTCAACCTTGTCGGCGGTGAGCTGCGCTTGATGGAGTGCAGCCCCGACCAGCTCGACCGCGAACTCGAACGCATCCGTCCCGCCGAAGTGCTGGCCGATGATGCGACGCTCAACGCCATCACTTTCGACGTCGCCCGCACACGCCTGCCCGACTGGCATTTCGACGTGGAAGCCGGCGCACGCCGCCTGCGCGAGCAACTGGGCGTCGCAAGCCTCGTCGCCTTCGGCGCGGACACGTTGACGGCGGCACTGGCCGCCGCCGGCGCATTGCTGAACTACGCGGCGGCCACGCAGGGCCAATCGCTGCGGCACGTGATCGGCCTGACCGTCGAACACGAAAGCGAATTCATCGGCCTGGACACCGCCACGCGCCGCAATCTGGAACTGACGGAAACACTGCGCGGGCAGGAATCGCCCACGCTGTTCTCGCTGCTCGACACCTGCGCCACCAGCATGGGCAGCCGCCTGCTGCGTCACTGGCTGCATCACCCGCTGCGTGACCGTGCGATTCCGCAGGCGCGTCAGCAGGCCATCGAGGTGCTGCTCGGCAGCGATTGGCAGACGCTGCGCGCGACGCTGCGCACGCTATCCGATGTGGAACGCATTACCGGGCGGCTCGCGCTGTTGAGCGCCCGCCCGCGCGATCTCTCTTCACTGCGCGACACGCTTGCACGCCTGCCCGAGATCCGCGAAGAGCTGCCCAAAGACGACAATGCGAGCGATGCCGCCCCGTTGCTGGCCGAGCTGTACGCCGCGCTCACGCTGCCCGAAGATGCCCACGCCCTGCTCCAGCGCGCCGTGATGGCCGAACCGGCGGCGATGGTGCGCGACGGCGGCGTCATTGCCCGCGGCTACGATGCCGATCTCGATGAGTTGCGCGACATCTCCGAAAACTGCGGCCAGTTCCTCGTCGACCTGGAAGCACGCGAGCGCGAACGCACCGGCATCGCCAACCTGCGTGTCGAGTACAACCGCGTGCACGGCTTCTACATCGAAGTCACCAACGGCCAGGCCGCCAAGGTGCCCGATGATTACCGTCGCCGCCAGACGCTCAAGAACGCCGAGCGCTACATCACGCCCGAGCTGAAGGCGTTTGAGGACAAGGCGCTCTCTGCGCAGGACCGCGCTCTGTCGCGTGAAAAACTTCTCTACGAAGAGTTGCTGCAGAAGCTGCTGCCACATCTGGCCGAGTTCAAGCGCATCGCCGCCGCGCTGGCGCAGGCCGACGTGCTGGCCACGCTGGCCGAGCGCGCGCATGCGCTGTCATGGTCGCGCCCGACGTTGACGGATGCCCCCGGCATCGAGCTGACGCGTGCGCGCCATCCGGTGGTCGAACAGCAAGTCGAACAGTTCGTCGCCAACGACTGCGTACTCCAAGAAGCACGCAAGCTGCTGCTCATCACCGGCCCGAACATGGGCGGTAAATCGACCTTCATGCGGCAGACCGCGCTGGTCGTGCTGCTCGCCTATGTTGGCGCCTTCGTGCCTGCCGAGGCCGCCACCATCGGCCCGATCGACCGCATCTTCACGCGTATCGGCGCAGCAGACGATCTGGCGGGCGGCCGCTCGACCTTTATGGTCGAGATGACCGAAGCCGCTGCCATCCTGCACCGCGCCACCGCCAACAGCCTGGTGCTGATGGACGAGATCGGGCGTGGCACGAGCACGTTCGATGGTCTGGCGCTTGCCTGGGCGATTGCACGCCACCTGCTCTCGCACAACCGCAGCCACACGCTGTTCGCCACGCACTATTTCGAGCTGACGCAACTGCCACAGGAATTCGCGCAGGCCGCCAACGTACACCTCTCGGCCGTGGAGCATGGCGATGGCATCGTCTTCCTGCACGCTGTGCAGGAAGGCCCGGCCAGCCAAAGCTATGGCCTGCAGGTCGCGCAACTGGCAGGCGTACCGCAGCCGGTCATCCGCGCCGCGCGCAAGCGGCTGGCATGGCTGGAGCAGCATTCCGCCGACACTGGCGCCACACCACAACTCGATCTGTTTGCGCTCGCCGCCGATACGCCCATCGCTGATGAAGATGAGGACGAAGCACCAGCGGAGGCGGCCAACAGCGCGCTGGCCGAGGCCCTGGCAGGCATCGATCCCGACGACATGACGCCGCGTGAAGCGCTCGACGCGCTGTACCGGCTCAAGGCGCTGTCCACCCCATCTGCCTGATGCCCCGGCCCGGCTCGATTTCGCGCACGCTCAAAGGCATCGCCATCGTGTTGGCGATGCTGGTGCCGGCTGCCGGAATGGCAGCCACGTCCGCGCCCAAGGATCCCAAGCCGGCCGCCCCGTCCAGCTTCACCTTCGCGATCATCGGCAACGTGCCTGAACGCGCTGATGAGGAAGCTCCAGCGCGCACGCTGCTCGACGCCATCGATGCCGAACACCCGGCCTTTGTCGTCCACCTGGGCAACCTGAAGGGCCGCGATGAGTCCTGCGCCGACACCCTGCTCGAAGCACGCCACGATCTGCTCAACAGCCTGAGCGCACCGCTCATCTACATACCCGGTGACCACGATTGGAGCGACTGCCAGCGCCCCGCTGCCGGCCGCTTCGACCCGATCGAACGCCTGCTGCGCCTGCGCGAGTTGTTCTACCCCGACGACAACACGCTCGGTCAGCGCGCCATGACGATCATGCGCCAGTCCGATCAGGCCAAGTTCCGCAGCTACCGCGAGAACACGCGCTGGGAAACGGACGGCGTGCTGTTCGTCACCCTCAACGTGCCCGGCGACAACAACAACTACAAGACCGCGGGTGGGCGCAACGGTGAATATGAAGACCGCCTCGAAGCCAATCGCCAGTGGCTGGCGCGCGCCTTCGGCGTGGCCCGCCAGCGCAAGGCGCCTGGCGTGGTCATCATGATGCAAGCTGACCCGCTGTTTGAAGATGGCTGGGAGCGGCGTCGCGCGCCAAACCTGCTCGACGGTCTGCTGCGCCGCCGCCCGCACGACGGCTATCTGGCACTCAAGCGCCAGTTGCGCACGCTCACGCGTGACTACGATGGCGCCGTCCTGCTCATCCACGGTGCCAGCCAGACCTTCCTGCTCGATCGTCCGCTCAAGGATGAAGACGGCCGCCCGGACCCGCATGTCATGCGTGCCCGCACGTATGGCTCGCCCACGCTCGATCAATGGCTGGAAGTGTCAGTCACGCCGGGCCGCACGCCATTGTTTCACGTGCGGGGTCGCCGCATCGCCAGCGAACCGCCGCCGGAGGCGGTTCCCACACCCGTACAGTCCATACCCGCGCAATAAAAAACGGGAGCCAAGGCTCCCGTTTCTCATGTGTGCTGCAGAATCAGACGATCAGTGCAGCGTGTGCGGCTTGTCGTCGTCTTCATCCTCGTCGACCACTTCGAGGCCGGTTTCGCCGTGCACGTGGCCGTGCTCGATCTCTTCGGCAGTGGCTTCACGCACGTCCGTCACCTTCAGCTCGAAGCGCAGCGCCATGCCAGCCAGCGGGTGATTGCCATCCAGCACAACCTTGTCTTCCGCCACGTCCGTAACGGTGTAGACGACGGCGTCTTCCTCGTCACCGTCTTCAGGCACGCCCTCGAACTGCATGCCGACTTCGAGCGGCTCCGGAAAACGGTCACGCGGCTCGATCTTGATCAGCTCCTGATCGTAGTCGCCAAAAGCGTCGTCCGGTTCCAGCTGCAGCTTGGTCTCAAAGCCTTGCTCCTGGCCGTCCAGCGCTTCCTCGATCTTGGGGAACGTGCCATCATAGCCGCCGTGCAAGTACACCATCGGCTCATCGGATTCCTCGATGACGTTGCCCTGCGCGTCGGACAGTTTGTAAGCCACCGACACCACCGTATTCTTCGCGATTTTCAATTGCGCACTCCATGAACGAAGTCCCATTATACGCTGCCGATGGCGGCGTCCAAGGCAGCGACCAAACTGCCCTTCCGGCGGGACGTCCGGCACAGCTGCTGGGCGGTCTGTCACCACGCGATTTCATGCGCACACACTGGCAAAAGAAGCCTCTGCTGATCCGCCAGGCGCTCTCCCCTGATGAGATGCGTGCGCTGCACTTTCCATTGTCACCCGAACGGGTGCTGGCGCTGGCGCAACGTCCGGACGTGGAATCCCGGCTGATCGCCCAATCGCGCGGGCGCTGGTCGTTCACGCAAGGCCCGTTTGACGAGCGGCCCCTGCCCTCACGCAAGACGCGCAACTGGTCCGTGCTTGTGCAGGGTGCGAACCTCGTGGAACCGGCGGTTGAAGCGCTGATGCAGCGTTTCCGCTTCATCCCCGACGCGCGGCTCGACGACGTGATGATCAGTTTCGCCACCGACGGCGGCGGTGTCGGCCCGCATTTCGATTCGTACGACGTGTTCCTGCTGCAAGCCCACGGCAAACGCCGTTGGCGCATTTCGGCGCAGGACGATCTCACGCTCGTGCCGGACCTGCCACTCAAGATCCTCGCCAACTTCCAGCCTGAAGAAGAATTTGTGCTGGAGCCCGGCGACATGCTGTACCTGCCCCCACACTACGCGCACGACGGTGTGGCCGAGGGCGACTGCATGACGTATTCGATCGGCTTCCGCTCCCCGTCGTACCGCGAACTGGCCGGCCACTTCCTCGGCTTCCTCTCTCAAACGCTCGAAGACGATCCCAACTTTGAAGGCCGCTACACCGATCCCGAGCAGAAGCCCACGGAGCACCCCGGCGAACTGCCTGTCGCCATGGTCAAGGCGCTCACGCAGAAACTCAACGCGCTGCGCTGGACACCCGAGCTCGTCGGCGAATTCCTCGGCGCCTACCTGACCGAGCCGAAAGACCATATCGACTTCATCACCCAGCCGCGCTTACCGCTCGCGCGCTTCACTGCCCGAGCACGCAAGGAAGGCGTTGTACTGGACGCGCGCACGCAAGCGCTCTACAGCAGTCAGCACTTCTGGATCAACGGCGACACATTTGAGCCGCCGGGTACGCTGCTTGCGTGGCTATCTGCGTTATCTGACCGACGCAGCGCCAGCGGAGCGTCCGTCGATGCAGTCGCCGATCTGCCAGACCTGATGGATACGCTGCATGCTTGGTATGAAGAAGGTTGGCTACGTCTGGCAGGACCTGGGACGCGCTGATTCGCGCTGAAACAGATCGTTACAAAAGCGCATGAATCGCGTCTGCTGTAGGCCGGACTCGGCTACACAGGGTGTGTAAAGGTCGCTATAATCCGTTGCTAGCTTGCTGGCCGGGACTGCCTTTGCGCAGCTTGGCTGGAAGCACAGAAGAAGGTGTCGTTCCAGAGCGATAATTACCGGTAATTATTCATCGCCCTTTGTGTTGTCTGCTTTCCATATCCAGTTTAAGGATCGAAAAATGAAAAAGTCTCTCCTGATCGCCTCGCTGATGGCTGCTGTGGCTCTGGCCGCTTGCGGTAAGAAGGAAGAAGCTGCTGCTCCGGCTGCTGCTCCGGAAGCTTCGGCTCCGGCTGCTGCCGCTCCGGCCGCTTCGGACGCTGCTGCTGCTCCGGCTGCTGCTTCGGACGCTGCTGCTGCCCCGGCTGCTGCTGCTTCGGACGCTGCTGCTGCTCCGGCTGCTGCCTCGGACGCTTCGGCTCCGGCTGCCAAGCAATAATCGCGTTTCTCGCGAGACAAAAAAGCCGACCTTCGGGTCGGCTTTTTTTATGGGCGCGTGACTACGACAATGTCGTTGCCGGCTTCAGTTGCCACTCGAAGTTGTATCTGAATCTTACAAGGCGCGCGCTCCAGCACTAGACCGTGCACCAAGGCAGCCCCTCTTCCTGATCGGCGATTGGTACATCGCTGGCATCAATGCCCAGCGCCACAGCAATCGCCTGACCCGCCAACAGGGGCGTGTTGTTCTGTTTGGACAAATGCGCAGCTACCACGGTCTGCAGGGCGGCATGCCTTACGCGCGTGAGAATTCCACTGGCGATGTCATTGGCCAAATGACCAAAATCGCCGCCGATACGCTGCTTCAATGACCATGGATACGCCGAGTTGGCCAGCATCTCGCGGTCATGATTGCACTCCAGTACGAGCGCGTGCATGTTTTCCAAATGCGCACACAGGTATTCAGTCGACATGCCGGCGTCCGTCAGGACACCAAGGCAGCGCGCACCATCATTGAAGACGAACTGCAACGGCTCACGCGCATCGTGGGGCACGGTGTACGGCAGGATCTGTAGATCACCAATGCTGAACACGTCGTCTGCGCGGCAAAAGCGCACGGCGGCTCGATCGGCACCGCGCAAGTTCACGGTGGCGCGATACGTGCCGTGGCTGGTCCAGACGGGGATGTTGTATTTGGCAGCAACCGCGTAGGCGCTACCAACATGATCACCATGCTCGTGCGTAACGAGGATGGCGTTGAGGGATTCCGGCGCACAGCCAAGGCGTTCGAGCCGGCGCACGGTTTCGCGGATACCGAATCCGCAGTCGAGCAGGATGCGCGTGCTCGTCGTTCCATCCGTGGACTCGACAAGCAGCGCATTCCCTTCACTGCCGCTGCCAAGGCTGGCGAATCTCAGTGTCATCGCCCGATCATCGCCAAACCCAGGCAGCCGTACTGCATGATGCCGATTACCGCAGTTGCTCGTCGAGCAGCGACAGAATGCGCTTGCCGATGTCGCCGGTCTGCGCCGAGCCATCGTCGTTCTGCACCAGCACGGTCGACGAGGCACCGCCGTCCTTGACCACCACGCGATAGCGCTTGGCACGCTTCAGGTCTTCGATCTTCGTGCCCGAGAACAGGCGCGAGAAGAAGCCCGGCGCGTTCGCTTCAGCCTTGGTGTCGGCATAGCGGACGAAGTACACGCCTTGCGAGCGGTCGCGGTCATCCACAGTGAAGTTCACGCGATCCAGTGCCAGGCCCACGGTGCGCCAGGCGCGATCGAACGGTTCCGGCACGTTCAGCACCGGTTGTCCATTGGCTTGCGCCAGCAGCGACGGCCCCGCAGCACGTGCAGCCTGCACGCCCTCGGTTGCCTTCGCGCCCTCTTCCACCGGATGCGCGGCCTGCGTCTGTGCGAGCTTCTGCTGCGCAGCTTCCTTGCTGGCACCCAGACGCTGCATCAGGCGCGAGAGGAATTCGGCTTCCAGCTCCGGATCTGCCGGACGCGGTGTCCACACAGTCTGATCCTTGGACGAGCCAACCAGCTGTTCTTGCGCGCCGCGGTGCGAGATGTACACCTCGACCGTGCCGTTCGGGCCCTTCTCGATACGGGTGCGGAACTTGTCGCGCTCGCCGGTCGAATACAGACCGTCGAACACCTTGCCGACCGTACGGCGGATGATGTCCTGCGGAATCTTCGCGCGGTTTTCGGCCCAGTCGGTTTCCATGATGCCGGTCTCAGGCGAGTCGATCACCAGCAGGAAGCCGAGTTCTTGCCAGAACGTGCGCAGGCTCGGCCACAGGGCATCCGGCGTGGTCTTCACGACCAGCCAGCGCTGATTGCCGTCACGCTCAATGCGCATGTCCGACACGGCAGGCAGCACAGTGTCCGGACCCGAACCGGGCGTCGTGACCTTGGGGGCCGTCGACGTATAGGCCGACAGCGTGGTCGTGCCCGTGTCCGGTGCAGCATAACGGCGGTCAGCCTGGACGCTGGTCAGATCAGGCGGGATTTCCAGCGTCGGGCCCTTCTTGGCCTGCGACTTGTAGTCGATGCGGTCGGGCTGCATCACCTCATTAACGGTATCGCAACCGGAAATCATGGCAACCGACAACGCGGCCAGCAACAGTTGAGCGGACGTCGCCACAGCCCCGCGACGGGTTTGGAGCAGTTTCATTGACTTGCGATCCTTCAAACGAGAACGATGGCCTTAGTGGGCCAGGAAGAGCCGGTGAACATCAGGAGAGCAGCCCGGCATCCTTGAGGGATGCGCGCACCACTTCGTGATACTGGGGTGCCAGCGGCGTCAACGGCAGGCGGATACCGCCTTCCATCATGCCCATGGCTTGCAGGGCCCACTTGACGGGAATCGGGTTCGATTCAACGAACAAGTTCTTATGTACCGACAGCAGTTGCATGTGGATGCGGCGGGCCGTCTCCACGTCGCCGCGCATGGCGGCAACGCACAACTCGTGCATGGCGCGCGGCGCCACGTTGGCGGTGACGGAGATGTTGCCATGACCGCCCAGCAGCATCAGCGCGATGGCAGTCGGATCATCCCCGCTGTAGATCTTGAACGAAGCCGGTGCGCCCTTGATGAGTTGCGCAGCGCGGTCGATGTTGCCGGTGGCTTCCTTCACACCGATGATGCCCGGCACTTCAGCCAGACGCAGCATGGTCTCGACCGTCATATCGGCCACGGTACGGCCCGGCACGTTGTACAGGATGACCGGCAGGTCGACCGATTCGGCCACCTTGCGGAAGTGCAAATACATGCCTTCCTGCGTCGGCTTGTTGTAGTACGGCACGACCTGCAGCGAAGCATCGGCGCCCACCTGCTTGGCATAGGCCGTCAGTTCGATGGCCTCCACGGTGGAGTTGCCGCCGGTGCCGGCGATGATCGGGATGCGCTTGTTGGCCTGCTCGACCGCCACGCGGATCAGCTCGCGGTGCTCTTCCACCGACACCGTCGGGGATTCACCGCTGGTGCCGACGATGACGATGCCATCGGTGCCCTCAGCGATGTGCCAGTCGATGAGCTTGCGCAGGGACGGGTAATCAAGGCTGCCGTCCTCGTGCATGGGCGTGACGATGGCGACGAGACTGCCGGAAATCTGGGTCATGGTTTCGAAAGCAAACAAAAGCGTCAACGTAAACAGTCGGATTGTACCGGATCGTCAAAGCGAATTCGCCACATCGGATGCCCGCCAAGAGACGGGTAAGCCGCAGTCGTCAGCAACTTCAAAGTGCGTACCGGGGCGCCACGTCATCCGAGCGCTCGCGCACCGCGCAAACCCGCTGCACGTAAGCGTCTCGAGGCGACGAGATGAAGCCGTCTTCGTAGCCGATGACACGCAATTGACCCTGCACGGCACTGAGCAGTTCACCCGGCAACAGCAGGAATGCGGGATTGGACGGCTTACCGACGGTTTCGTTTCCGATGGCGAAGGTTTCGTAGATCAGGCGCCCGCCCGGCGCGACGGCCGCCAGCAATTGCGGCCACAGCGGCCGATGCAGGTAGTTGGTGACCACCACGGCGTCGAAAGCCGCGTCGGCCGGCAACGGCCAGGGGCCACCTTCGATGTCGGCAACGATGGTTTCTGCTATGCCCGACAGGCCAGCCAGCGCTGTGGCATCGCGGTCGATACCGGTCACGCGGAAACCACGCGCAGCGAGCCAGCGCACGTGGCGGCCGCTACCGCAGGCCACATCCAGCACGGACGCGCCGGATGGCAACTCGGCCGCCCAGCGCGCTACCCAAGCGGACGGCGCGGCGAGCCTATGCGGGTCGAGCATGGCAGCGGACATCAAAGGCGTTAGCTATAGGTCAAGCCCATCGCTTCGCGCACCTCGCGCATGGTCTCTTGCGTGACCTTGCGGGCATTGTCGCAACCGTCGGCGATGATGGCGCGCAGCAAGGACGGATCGTCCATGTATTTCTGCGCGCGTTCGAGCATTGGCTGTTGCTCGCGCAGGATGCCTTCGATCACGGGTTGCTTGCACTCCAGGCAGCCGATGCCGGCGCTGCGGCAACCCTTCTGCACCCACTGCTTGGTGTCGTCGTCGGAGTAGACGAGGTGCAGCTGCCACACCGGGCACTTGTCCGGATCACCCGGGTCAGTGCGGCGCACGCGAGCCGGGTCGGTCGGCATGGTACGAACCTTTTTCTCGACGCTTTCCTTGTCCTCGCGCATGCGGATGGTGTTGCCATACGACTTGGACATCTTCTGGCCATCGAGGCCAGGCATGCGCGATGCCTCGGTCAGCAGCACCTGCGGCTCGGGCAGGATGATCTTGCGTGCGCCTTCCAGGTAACCGAACAGGCGTTCGCGGTCGCCCAACGAGAGGCTCTGCGATTCGGCCAGCAGCGCGCGAGCCTGCTCCAGGGCTTCGTCTTCGCCGCGCTCCTGATAGGCGGTGCGCAGTTCCAGATACAGCTTGGCGCGCTTGCCACCGAGCTTCTTGGCGGCTTCCAGCGCCTTCTCTTCGAAGCCCGGCTCGCGGCCGTACAGGTAGTTGAAGCGACGCGCGACCTCACGCGTCATCTCGACGTGCGGCACCTGGTCTTCGCCCACCGGTACGAAGCCGGCGCGGTAGATCAGGATGTCGGCGGCCTGCAGCAGCGGGTAACCGAGGAAGCCGTAGGTGGAGAGGTCCTTCTCCTTGAGCTTCTCGATCTGGTCCTTGTAGGTCGGCACGCGCTCGAGCCAGCCCAGCGGCGTGCCCATCGAGAGCAGCAGGAACAGTTCCGCATGCTCCGGCACGCGGCTCTGGATAAACAGCGTGGCCTGCGACGGGTCAACTCCTGCAGCCAGCCAGTCGATCAGCATTTCCCACACGGATTCCTCGATCACCTCAGGCGACTCGTAGTGCGTGGTCAGCGCATGCCAGTCAGCGACGAAAAAGTAGCACGGGTATTCGGCCTGCAGCCGGACCCAGTTTTTCAGAACGCCGTGGTAGTGCCCCAGGTGCAGGGCACCGGTCGGACGCATGCCGGAAAGTACGCGGTCAGGAAACATGTGGGAAATGGATTTGGAGACTCAGGAAAACAGCATCTGCAGCGGGCTCAGGATCCACTGCAGCAGTTGAAACAGCAGCGCCATGATCGGGCGCATCCAGACATTGGTGATGACGTTGGAAATGATCAGCGCCATCACGATAAAGAAACCGAACGGCTCAATGCGCGACAGGCCCAGCGCCATCCGAGGCGGCAGCAGTGCAGCCAGCACGCGCCCGCCGTCGAGCGGCGGCAGCGGAAACATGTTGAACGCCGCCATCACCATATTGACCAGAATGCCCGCGCGCGCCATGCCGATCAGGAACGGCTCGTTCACGCCGCCCACGGCAAACAGCACGGCCAGCACGCCCCAGACGATCGCCTGGGCGAAGTTGGAGGCCGGCCCGGCCAGCGCCACCCACATGCCATGCCAGCGCGGATCGCGCAGGCGGCCGAAGCGCACCGGCACCGGCTTGGCATAGCCGAAGACGAACGCACCCTTGGTGGCGAAATACAGCAGCAGCGGCATCGCAATCGTGCCGATCGGATCAATATGCCGCAGCGGATTGATACTGATGCGGCCCATGACATAGGCCGTGTCGTCGCCAAAATGCTTGGCGACATAGCCGTGCGCCGCCTCATGCAGCGTGATGGCAAACAGGACGGGGATCGCGTAAACCGCGATGTTCTGGATCAGTGTGGGGTCCATAGGCGGGCTATTGTAGCAAGCACGCGCGGCGGCACGCCGGCCGCACATACCGCATCGGCACTTGCCTACAAGCCGACGCGGGCCGGATCGCCGCGCCCGAGGCGCACCAGTTCCGGCTCGCCGCTGGTCAAGTCGATCACGGTGGTGGGTTCGGCCGGGGCCGGGCCGCCGTCGATGACGAGTTCCAGCTGCTTTTCCAGCCGCTCGCGGATGGTCTCGGCTTCGTTCAGCGGCGCGTCATCACCGGGCAGTTGCAGCGTGGAGGTGAGTAGCGGCTCACCCAGTTCGGCCATCAGCGCCAGGGGAATCGCGTGTTCCGGCACGCGCAGGCCGATGGTCTTGCGCGAGGGGTGCGAGAGCCGGCGCGGCACCTCCTTGGTCGCTTCGAGCAGAAACACGAATGGGCCCGGCGTGGCTGCCTTCACCACGCGGTACTGCTTGTTGTCAACGCGTGCAAATATGGCCAGTTCAGAAAGATCCCGGCACATCAGCGCGAGGTGCTGCTTCTCGTCGATGCCGCGCACGCGGCGCAGGCGTTCGACGGCCGACTTGTCGTCCAGATGACAGGCCAGTGCGTAACAGGAATCGGTGGGCAGTGCGACCAGGCCGCCGGCGCGGATGATCTCCGCTGCCTGGCGAATCAAGCGCCCTTGCGGCGTGGTCGGGTGAATCTGGAAGAACTGAGACATGCGGGGCGCTGGGTAGGATTGGGTGGACGATAGGGTTAAGACATCCACCGGCTCCACACCGGCGTCAGGTTATCGGGCAACGGCGGCAGCTCGCCCAGTTCGATGCGGCCTTCGCCGGGGCCATGGAAATCCGAGCCGCGCGAGGCCAACAGGCCGTAGCGGCGCGCCACGTCGGCGTAGAGCGCGTATTGATCGGGCGTATGGCTGCCGGTGATGACTTCGACGCCCTCACCGCCCAGGTCCTTGAATTCGTCGAACAGCGCGCTGTGCTCAACCAGCGAGAGCGTGTAGCGGCCCGGATGCGCCATCACGGCGACGCCGCCGGCGCCTTTAATCCAACTGATCGCGTCTGCCAAGCGTGCCCAGCGATGCGGCACATAACCCGGTTTGCCGTCACCGAGGTAGCGGTCGAACACCTCAGAGATATCGCGGCAATGGCCGTGCTCGACCAGGAAGCGCGCGAAGTGCGTGCGCGAGACCATGTCCGGGTTGCCGGCGTAGCCCAGCGCGCCCGCATAGGCACCTTCGATGCCCAGCTTGGCGAGCGCTTCGCTCATGTCTTCCGCACGAGCGCAGCGGCCCGAACGCGTGCGCTCCAGCCCCTGCACCAGCTCGGCGTTGTCCGGGTCGATGCCCAAACCAACGATGTGCAGTGTGCGCCCTGCCCAGGTGACGGAAATCTCCACACCCGACAGATACGCCATGCCAAGCGACGTGGCCGCCTCGCGTGCGGCGGCCTGCCCCGCCACTTCATCGTGGTCGGTCAGCGCCCACAGCGTCACACCATGTGCAGCGGCGCGCGCAGCCACGTCTTGTGGCGCCAACAGGCCATCCGACACGGTGGAATGACAGTGCAGATCAGCGTTGCGGGCGGAGGCGGTGGAAA
The DNA here is from genome assembly GCF_008801405.1 of Ralstonia insidiosa. Taxonomy (NCBI): domain Bacteria; kingdom Pseudomonadati; phylum Pseudomonadota; class Betaproteobacteria; order Burkholderiales; family Burkholderiaceae; genus Ralstonia; species Ralstonia insidiosa. Next base: position 2,667,815 of record NZ_VZPV01000001.1, read on the forward strand.
TGTTTGGCATTCCGTCATTTTACTGCTGCGACGCGGAATCGGGGGCCGCCCGCACCACTCAGCGCGGATCCGGAGAAAACCGGGAAGACCCGACTGCCCGTGACGGTGTTGGCAGCCGATGGGCCGCCGCACGCTATAGTGGCCGCATTGTTTCGTTCTCTTCGCTTTGCCATGACAAGCCCAGCCATCCTCCCCGCCAATACCGCTCAGCCAGTCGAACAGCGCGTCGACGTGCTCGTGGTGGGCGCCGGGCCGGTTGGCCTGTTCGCGGCGTTCCAGGCAGGCGTGCTGGGGCTGTCGTGCGTGCTGGTGGATGCGCTGGACCGCCCAGGCGGCCAGTGCACCGAGCTGTATCCGGAAAAACCGATCTACGACATCCCTGCGCTGGTGTCGTGCACCGCGCAGGAACTCGTCGACCGTCTGTTGGCACAGTGCGCGCCGTTCGGCTACCCCATCCTGTGTGGCCGGCGGGCTGAAACGGTGGAGACCATCGAAGGCGAGCACGGCCAGCGATTCCACGTCACCACCAGTGCCGGTGACGTATTCGACTGTGCGGCCGTGCTCATTACGGCTGGCAATGGCGCCTTTGCCCCGCAACGCGTGTCCCTGCCCGAGGCTGCGGCGCTCGAAGGTCGTCACGTGCACTACGCCGTGCGCGACACCGCGCGCTTCGCCGGCAAGCGGGTCGTGATTGCCGGCGGCGGGGATTCGGCGCTCGACTGGGCACTGGCGCTGCGCAAGACTGCTGCGCGCGTCACGCTCGTGCACCGGCGTGAGGGCTTCCGCGCCGCGGATGCCTCCGTTGCCGAGATGCGCGCCGCCGTTGCCGCTGGCGAAATGGACTTCGTGCTCGGCATGCTCTCGCGACTGGACAGCACGCCAGATGGCACGCTTACCGGCGTCGCCATCCGTGGACGCGAGGGTGAAGTCACCCTGCCTTGCGATGAGTTGATCGCACTGTATGGGCTGGTTTCCGAGCCCGGCCCAATCGCCAACTGGGGCGTGGAAATGCGCGCGGGTCGCATTGCGGTGGAAACCACGGCGTACGAAACGTCGCGCCCCGGCATTTTTGCCGCGGGCGACATCGCGCTGTATCCGAACAAGCAGAAGCTGATCCTCTCGGGCTTCCACGAGGTGGCGATGGCGTTGCGCCGCGCATACCGCTACGCCAATCCGGACAAGGCGCTGGTACATACCCATTCGAGCAACGACGCAGGGCTGCAGACGAAGCTGCATGTGGCGGCGGGTTGAATGACCGCGCGCCCACGTGAAGTGCATGTCGTCGTCATCGGCGGTTACGGCTTTTTCGGGCAGCGGCTGGTCGAGCGCCTATCCGTCCACGCATCGCTGACGGTAACGATTGCTGGGCGGTCATTGGCACAGGCACAGGCCCTGGCCGATGCGTTGCAGCCAAAGGCGCGCGCCACACTGCGCGCTGCAGCTATTGACATCCACGCGCCCGACTTCGACCGACATCTGCAAACCCTGTCACCCGACCTGTTGATCCACACGGGTGGGCCGTTTCAAGGGCAGGACTACCGCGTGGCGCGCTCGTGCATTGCTGCAGGCCTGCACTACATCGACCTGGCCGACGGCCGTGCCTTCGTGCAGAACATCACGACGCTGAACGACGCCGCCACACAGGCTGGTGTACTCGTTGTCAGCGGGGCCAGCTCGGTACCGGCGCTGTCCGGCGCGGCGGTTGACCACCTGACACGCGACATGGCATCGGTGCGCTCCATCGACATCGGCATCAGCCCGGGCAATCGCACCGAGCGTGGACTGTCGACAATCCAGGCAATCCTGACGTATTGCGGCAAGCCGCTGCCGTCTGCGGGCGAGCCGGTCTTCGGCTGGAGCGGCACGTGGCGCCACACGTATCCCGCGCCGGTAGGTGAACGGCTGATGTCGCCGTGCGATGTGCCGGACCTGGCGCTGTTTCCGCAGCGGTATGCGGGCACGCCGCGGGTTCGCTTTGGTGCCGGGCTGGAGCTGCGCTTCCTCCATCGCGGCATGAACCTGATGGCCGCACTCGTGCGGGCTGGCATCATCAAAGATTGGTCGCGACACACGCGCTGGCTGAAAGCCGCGTCCGACTGGTTCCTGCACTGGGGCTCCGATGTGGGCGGCATGCATCTGCGTGTCGAAGGTCTGGATGCCGACGGCACTTTGCGCTCGCGCCTGTGGCACTTGCTGGCCATTCGCGGCGACGGCCCTTACGTGCCCACACTCGCCGCCGCGGCGCTGGTCCGCCGGCTCCTCGAAGGCGCGCTGCCACAGCGCGGAGCGATGCCGTGCGTCGGGCTGCTGACGCTGAACGACTTCGTGCGCGAAACCGACGGCCTGGCGATCACGATGCAGGAGGCGCGCGCATGACCGCCTCGCTCTACGAAACGGTGCTCGGCACACAGTACGCGCAGCTTGCGCCCGCCGTGCAGACCTTTCACCGGATGGCAGGGCTGGCGACGCTGCGCGGTGAGGTCGAGACGGAACCGCCTGCCACCCGCATGGCGCGCTGGCTCGCCTGGTGCATCCGCACGCCACGCACGCCGACGCGCGGCCCAATCCGTTTCACACTCGAAGCCACCGCAGCCGAGGAAACCTGGACGCGCCATTTCCCGCGCCAGACGATGCGTTCCACGCTGTCGCTGCACCAGGGGTGCATCATGGAGCGGCTCGGCGCAGTCCGCCTGTTCTTTGCGCTGGAAGCGGAGCACGGCATGCTGCGGATGCGCCTGGAAGGCTTGCGCTTCCTCGGCATCCCGTGCCCTGCGTGGCTGCGGCCTGCCGTCGTGGCCGAAGAAACCGGCGATGGCAACCGCTTCCACTTCAACGTACGCGCCAGTGTGCCGCTGCTCGGCGTGGTTGCTGCGTACCGCGGTTACCTGGATCTGACGACGACGGAGCCCGCATGATCGTCGTCTATGACGCGCACTGCCTGCTGTGCAGCGGCTTCACACAATTCCTGCTGCGACACGATCGACAAGGCGTGCTGCGCTTTGCATCGATGCAGGGCGCAACCGGGCGGCAACTGCTCGCGCAGGCCGGCGTCGATCCGGACGACGTTGATACGGTGCTCTTCGTACGCGATGGCCATGCATGGCGCGAAAGCGCCGCCGTGCTGCGCATCCTGCATGTGCTCGGCTGGCCGTGGCGGCTGGCGTGGATCGGCTGGCTGATGCCGGTGCCGCTGCGTGACGCGCTCTACCGCTGCGTCGCGCGCAACCGCTATCGGTGGTTCGGACGTTCGGATACCTGCATCCTGCCGCCGCCCGGCGCAGCGCAGCGGTTTCTCGACTGAGGCCAGCGCGGGTCAGGCGTGCTGGCAGAATTCCTCGATCAGCGCGGCCACCTGTTCGGGCTGATCGTGATGCAGCATGTGTCCCGCATCTGCGATCAGCACTTCGCGAAAATCAGGAAACGCCGCAAAGCGCGTCTTGAACTCAGGCAATGGCATCTCGCCCGCAATCGCCTTGAGCGTCGGCGAGTCGACCGCCTCGATGTGCAGCACAGGCGCGGTCACGCGGCGCCAGACTTCCATCACTTCGTCCAGGCGATAGAGCTGCGGGTTGATGATCTTGTGCGCAGGATCGCCCAGGATTTCCCAGCGGCCGTCAGCGCCTTGATGCGACCAATGCTGCGCGAGAAATGCGGCCTTGTCGGCCGGCAGGCGCGGGTTAGTCTTCTGAAGGCGTGCGGCAACGTCCTCGACGGTGGCGTAGGTGTTCAGGCGCGGCTTGTCCTTGAGCTCATCCAGCCAGCGCGCATACCGGCGCGGCGCCTGCGAGGCCTTGGAGGCCGTCATACCGAAGCCCTCCAGATCGACCACGCGGCGCACGCGCTCGGGCCGGATGCCGGCGTACAGGCACACCACGTTGGCGCCCAGGCTGTGGCCGACCAGCATCACCTGTCCTTCCGGCTGGTAGTGATCGACGATAGCTTCCAGATCGGCCACGTAATCGGCAAACCAATAGCTCTCGACGCCGGGGGCGTCCGTCGGACGGGCCGACTCGCCGTAGCCGCGCCAATCCGGCGCCACGATGTGCCAGCGCTCGCGCAGCGCATCCACCAGAAACTGGAACGACGCCGACACATCCATCCAGCCGTGGAACAGGAACAGGATGGGCGCACCTGGCTCGCCCCATTCGCGCACGTGATAGCGCAGGCCGCGTACATCAAGGTAGGTCGAGCGGGAGGCTTGGCGCGTGGCCGGCGGCGTGGTCGAGTTCATGGTTTCCGTCATCGAATCAGCAAATAATCGAACGATCGTTCTTTTTCCGATGATTATAGCGACGACTGCCCGACCGCGCGCCGCTTAGAACAAGGCTTCCAGCGCGGCGATTTCGTCATCGTCGAAACCAGCCTGGCGGCGCGCATCGAGGTTGAACGGCCCGCGCAGGCGCGGTGCGCCGTACTGCTCGGCCAGCTGGCGATACGTCGGCAGCGGATCAAGCCCCGCGCGCTCGCACAGGTAGCGATACCAGCGGTTGCCCACGGCCACGTGGCCAATCTCGTCGCGCAGGATGATGTCGAGGATGCCGGCGGCGGCCATGTCGCCCGCCTGCGCCAGCTTCGCGCGGATCGGCGGCGACGCATCGAGCCCGCGTGCCTCCAGCGTGCGTGGCACCAGCGCCATGCGCGCGAGGGGGTCGGCAGCGGTCTTTTCGGTCATCTGCCACAGGCCGTCGTGGGCGGGGTGATCGCCATACCGGCAATCCAGCGTGGCCAGATGCGCCGACAGCAGCGAGAAATGTGTCGCCTCTTCTGCGGCCACGCGCATCCAGTCCTGGTAAAAAGCGACCGGCATGCCGGCGAAGCGCCACACGGCGTCGAGCGCGAGGTTGATGGCGTTGAATTCGATGTGCGCCAGCGCATGCAGCAACGCAGCACGTCCACGCGGCGTATCGATCGCACGGCGGCGCGGCACATTGGCGGGCGGCACAAGAACCGGCGCATCAGGCCGGCCAGGGATACCCGTGGCCGGCGCGGCAATCACCTCGTCGGCGCCCCAGGCGGCGCCTTCGGCACGTTGCGCGCGCTCGCCAAGGCGCAAGGTGGCGTCCACTTTGCTGGCGGGATCGGTGAGGCACAACGCGACCAGGGCGGCGTGGCGCAAGCTGTCTGCAGGCGACTGGGCGGGGGACTGAGCAAGGTTCATCAGCGTACAATTCGGGCTTTCCGCCATTTTAATTCGACGTGTCGGGCCCGCCTCGCCGGCAGGCTTGAAGACGCGCGCAATTTCCCCATTTAGATAGATTCTGGAGACCGATCGCATGGCCCTCTACCAACTCGGCGACGTTGCCCCGACCATTGACGAAAACGCCTACGTGGCCCCCGAAGCGACCGTCATCGGCCGCGTGGAGCTCAAGGCACGCGCAAGCGTCTGGCCCGGCGCCGTCATCCGCGGCGACAACGAACCGATCACCGTGGGCGAGGCCAGCAACGTGCAGGAAGGCTCGGTGCTGCACACCGACCCGGGCTGCCCGCTGAACATCGGCGACCGCGTGACGATCGGCCACCAGGCCATGCTGCACGGCTGCACCATCGGCGAAGGCTCGCTGATCGGCATCCAGGCGGTGGTGCTCAATCGCGCGGTGATCGGCAAGAACTGCCTGGTGGGTGCGGGTGCGATCGTCACCGAAGGCAAGGTCTTCGAAGACGGCACGCTGATCCTGGGCGCACCCGCCAAGGCCGTGCGCAAACTGACGGAAGACGACATCGCCAAGATGCACCTGAACACCGAGACATATGCGGTGCGCCAGGCGATGTACAAGCAGCAACTGAAACGGATTGATGGATGACTGACGAGCTGAAGAAATTTGTATTTGACGCCGCGCCGGTACGCGGTGAACTGGTGCGCCTGGAAAGCACCTGGCAGGAGATTCTGCGCCGCCGCCGCTACCCCGCCCCGGTCAGCACGCTGCTGGGCGAAATGATGGCTGCGGCCGCACTGCTGTCGGCCAACCTGAAGTTCAACGGCGCGCTGGTCATGCAGTTGCACGGCGATGGTCCGGTGCGCATGCTGGTGGTGGAGTGCAACTCTGACCTGTCGATGCGCGCGACCGCCAAGATTGCCGAAGGCGCCGAGATTGCCGACGACGCCACGCTGGCCTCGATGGTCAACGTGCACGGCCGTGGCCGCTTCGCCATCACGCTCGATCCGCACGACAAGTTGCCGGGCCAGCAGCCCTACCAAGGCATCGTGCCGCTGTCGGACGAAACCGGACCGCTGACCAGCATGACCGAGGTGCTTGAGCAGTACATGCAGGCCTCCGAGCAGCTCGACACGCGCCTCTGGCTGGCTGCCGACAACAAGGTTGCCTCGGGCATGCTGCTGCAGCGCCTGCCCTCGTACGGCGGCACCATGGAAGGCCGCCCCGATCGCGAGCCCGCACAGGTGGGTGAGACAGGTCAGCCGCTGCACAAGGACGTGCAGGAGCAGGACCTCGATACGTGGGAACGCGTCTGCCAGCTCGGCAAGACGCTGCGCCGCGAAGAACTGCTCGAAGAGTCGATCGACACGCTCATCAAGCGCCTGTACTGGGAAGAGATGGAAGCTGCCGGCATCCGCATGTTCGAGCCGCTGGCGCCGCACTTCCGCTGCTCGTGCTCGCGCCTGCGCGTGGGCGCCATGCTGCGCACGCTCGGCCAGCCGGAGATCGAAGGCATCCTGGAAGAGCAAGGCAAGGTGGAAATCGACTGCGAGTTCTGCGGCCAGCACTACAGCTTTGACGCTGTCGATTGTGCGCAGCTCTTCGCGCAGGAGACCGTCGTACAGGCTGTTCAAGGTGCGTCCGGCCAACGCCATTGAGTACGGCGACATAGTATGAAGAAGCGTGGCGCGCGGCACTTATTGGTGTCGCCCGCGCTCTAAGTCGCCAGTTCCCTCATCTGCCGCTTGCTGCGGAGCGCATCATGTCCAAGCCCATCACCCAGTCGTTGAACCTGCCTCGCGCTGGCGCGCTCGTGCTGCCCGTGGTGGCAGCGTTGCTGGCATCGGCATGCGTTGCCGTTCCACGCGGCCCGGGTGGCACGCCCTACACCGCGCGCCTGCCGGTGGATGCACAAACGCCTGCGCCTGCGGCACTGTCGGCGGAAGACCGCAAGAGACTGGATGACTTGAACGCCAAGGCGCTGCGCGAATCCGACCAGGCGGTCAAGCGCGATGCCGAAGCGCGCGCCTACGCGGCAACGCCCTACTACGCCCCGTATCCGTATCCGTACTACGGCGGCTATTCGGTCTACTACGGCAGTGGATGGCGCCACCGTGGTGGCTGGGGTGTCAGTTACGGCGCGCCCGTCTGGGGCTATCCGTACTACTGGTAAATCAGAAAGTGATGCCTGAAGAAGCGGGCGTGGCCAGAATGGCGCGTTCGCCAAGCGAGCTCAATGGTGGGTTTTCTGCCCTGCCGGGGGCGGCGGGGGCGGAGGTGTGTCGCTGGTCTTCGGCGCCGGCGCCACGAACTGCACGAAAACCTCGTCGTCCTTGACCATCCCCAGCTCATAGCGCGCGCGCTCTTCGAGAGCGCCCGTCCCATCCCTCAGGTCCTTCACTTCGCCTTCAAGCTTGGTATTGCGCTGCTTGAGCTCAACGTTGCGTTGATTCTGCGCAGTCACCTGCTTCTGCATGTCCCAGACGCGCAGCCAACCGCCCTTACCCAGCCAGAGCGGGTATTGGATAGCAAGCAACAGCAGCAGCAGGAACAGCGTGATCAGGCGCATACGGTCAGGCGTTGGAGCGGTGCAACTCGCAGCCCCAAATACCACGCGACCGCCACAGTGGCGGTCGCACGGTCATCCGAGGCGAAACTGCGAAGGATTATCGCAGGTTATAGAACGCCGACTTGCCCGGGTAGCTGGCGATATCACCGAGGTCCTCTTCGATGCGCAGCAGCTGGTTGTACTTGGCCATGCGGTCCGAGCGCGACAGCGAGCCCGTCTTGATCTGGCCAGCGTTCGTACCAACGGCGATGTCGGCGATCGTGCTGTCTTCGGTTTCGCCCGAGCGGTGCGAGATCACGGCCGTGTAGCCGGCGCGCTTGGCCATCTCGATGGCGGCGAACGTTTCGGTCAGCGTACCGATCTGGTTGATCTTGATGAGGATCGAGTTGGCGATGCCCTTTTCGATGCCTTCCTTCAGGATCTTGGTGTTGGTGACGAACAGGTCGTCGCCCACCAGCTGCACCTTCTTGCCCAGCTTGTCGGTCAGCGCCTTCCAGCCGGCCCAGTCGCTCTCGTGCATGCCGTCTTCGATCGACACGATCGGGAACTTGTCGGCCAGGTTTGCCAGGTAGTTGGCAAAGTCTTCCGACGACAGTTGCAGGCCTTCGCCTTCCAGGTGGTACTTGCCGTCCTTGTAGAACTCGGACGCGGCGCAATCCAGCGCCAGCAGCACGTCTTCACCGGCCTTGTAGCCAGCCTGCTCGATGGCCGACAGGATGGTGTTCAGGCACTCTTCGTTGCTGGCGAAGTTCGGTGCGAAACCGCCTTCGTCGCCCACGGCGGTGCTCATGCCCTTGTCCGCCAGGATCTTCTTCAGCGCGTGGAAGATCTCGGCGCCGCAGCGCAGCGCTTCGCGGAAGCTCGACTGGCCGACCGGCATCACCATGAATTCCTGGATGTCCAGGCTGTTGTTGGCGTGTGCGCCACCGTTGACGATGTTCATCATCGGCACCGGCATCTGCATGGCGCCCGAACCACCGAAGTAGCGGTACAGCGGCAGGCCGGCTTCTTCAGCAGCAGCCTTGGCCACGGCCATCGACACGGCCAGCATGGCGTTGGCGCCCAGGCGGCTCTTGTTCTCAGTACCGTCCAGGTCGATCAGGGTGCGATCCAGGAAGGCTTGTTCCGAAGCGTCCAGGCCCATGATGGCTTCGGAGATCTCGGTGTTGATGTGCTCGACAGCCTTGAGCACGCCCTTGCCCAGGTAGCGCGACTTGTCGCCGTCACGCAGTTCGATGGCTTCGCGCGAGCCGGTGGAGGCGCCCGACGGCACCGCGGCGCGACCCATCACGCCCGATTCCAGCAGCACGTCGCATTCGACGGTGGGGTTACCGCGCGAGTCCAGCACTTCGCGACCGATGATATCTACGATGGCACTCATGAAAATCCCTCTTGATGTCTTTAAAGCAGGTAAGGCGGGTGACCAGGCTCAGATGCCCTCGACCACGATCATGTTCATCTTGGCAGCCTTGGAGCGCGCTTCACGGGCGGCACGGTACTCCTCGCTGTCATGGAACGCCTTGGCGGCGTCATAGCTCGGGAACTTGAGCACGACGATGCGGGTGGGGCTCCATTCGCCTTCCAGCGACTCGGTCTTGCCGCCGCGCACCAGCGGCTCGGCGCCATGGACTTGCATGGCCTTGGTCGACAGCACTTTGTATTGCTCGTATTGCACGGGGTCCGTCACGTCCACGTACGCGAGGATGTAGCCAGCGGCCATGTGTCTCTCTCCGGAAGCTGAATCGAAAACTGAATTGGAAACGACAGCGGCGGCTGGTGGAGCCGCCGGTCGTCGAAAAAATCAGTCGAACTGATTTTCCAGGAAACCGTTGCGCTTGGTGAGCGCATCCAGTTCTTTCAGTACTGACAGCAAGTCTTTCATGCGGCGCAGTGGTACGGCATTCGGGCCGTCTGATTTTGCGCATGCGGGATCGGGGTGCGTTTCCATGAACACGCCCGCCACGCCCGTAGCGATGGCAGCACGCGCCAGCACCGGCACGAACTCGCGCTGACCGCCCGAGCTGGTGCCCTGGCCACCCGGCAGTTGTACCGAGTGCGTAGCGTCAAACACCACTGGCGCGCCCGTCTCGCGCATGATCGCCAGCGAGCGCATGTCCGACACGAGGTTGTTGTAGCCGAACGAGGCACCGCGTTCGCAGGCCATGAAGTTGTCTTCCGGCAGGCCGGCATCGCGGGCAGCATGACGCGCCTTGTCGATGACGTTCTTCATGTCGTGCGGCGCGAGGAACTGGCCCTTCTTGATGTTGACGGGCTTGCCGCTCTGCGCACAGGCGCGGATGAAATCGGTCTGGCGGCACAGAAACGCCGGCGTCTGGAGCACGTCCACGACTTCGGCCACCGGCTTGATCTCGTCGATCTCGTGGATGTCGGTCAGCACCGGTACGCCTACCTGACGGCGGACTTCCGCCAGGATGCGCAGGCCCTCTTCCATGCCCAGGCCGCGGAAAGACGCGTCCGACGAGCGGTTCGCCTTGTCGAACGACGACTTGTAGATGAACGGAATGCCCAGCGCACCCGTGATCTCCTTGAGCGTGCCGGCGGTGTCGATCGCCATCTGCTCGGATTCGATCACGCAGGTGCCGGCAATCAGGAAGAACGGTTTGTCGAGGCCGACTTCGAAATCGCAGAGTTTCATCGTATTTCCTGTGCGCTAGCCCTTAGGCTACGGCGCGTTGTGCCGCAGTCTGCTGGTGATGTGCCAGCGCGGCTTCCACGTAGGCCTTGAACAGCGGGTGGCCATCGCGCGGCGTCGAGGTGAATTCCGGGTGGAACTGCACGCCGACGAACCACGGGTGCATCGACGCCGGCAACTCCATCATTTCGGGCAGGTTTTCCGACGGCGTGCGGGCGGAGATGATCATCCCGGCCTTTTCCAGCTGCGGCACGTAGTGGTTGTTCACCTCGTAGCGGTGACGATGGCGCTCGTTGACTTCCGCGCCGTAGATCGTCGCTGCCTTGGTGCCCGATTGCACCGGCACGCGCTGCGAACCCAGGCGCATGGTGCCGCCCATGTCCGAGTCGGCCGAGCGCTTTTCCACCGCGCCGTCGCGATCCAGCCATTCCGTGATGAGGGCCACCACCGGGTGTTGGGTCTCGTCGTTGAATTCCGTGCTGTTGGCGTCGGTCATGCCGGCCAGATGGCGGGCGAATTCGATCACGGCCAGCTGCATCCCCAGGCAGATGCCCAGGTATGGCACGCCCTTTTCACGGGCGTACTGGATTGCGCGGATCTTGCCTTCCGTACCGCGCTTGCCGAAGCCGCCCGGCACGAGGATCGCGTCCAGCGACTTGAGCACGTCCATGTGACCCGATTCCAGCTCTTCGGAATCGATGTACTCGATGTTGACGCGCGTTGAGGTATGCAGGCCGGCGTGGCGCAGCGCCTCGATCAGCGACTTGTACGACTCGGTCAGGTCGACATACTTGCCGACCATGCCGATGGTGATTTCGTGCTGCGGGTTCTCCAGCGTGTGCACCATGTGTGCCCACACCGACAGGTCCGCCGGCGGCGCGTCGATGCGCAGCTCTTCGCAGATGATGCGATCCAGCCCTTGCTCGTTGAGCATCTGCGGGATCTTGTAGATGGTGTCGACGTCCCACACCGAGATGACCGCGTCTTGCGGCATGTTGGCGAAGAGCGAAATCTTCGCGCGCTCATCGTCGGGGATCGGGCGGTCGGCGCGGCACAGCAGCGCGGTCGGCTGCACGCCAATCTCGCGCAGCTTCTGCACCGAGTGCTGCGTCGGCTTGGTCTTCAGCTCGCCGGCGCTGGCAATGAACGGCACCAGCGTCAGGTGAATGAACGCCGCCTGGTTACGGCCCAGGCGCAGGCTCATCTGACGCGCGGCTTCCAGGAACGGCAGCGATTCGATATCGCCTACCGTACCGCCGATTTCCACGATCGCCACGTCAGCCTTGCCATCGTGCGACGCCGCGGCACCGCGCTCGATGAAGGCCTGGATTTCGTTGGTGATGTGCGGAATGACTTGCACCGTCTTGCCAAGGTATTCACCGCGACGTTCCTTGCGGATCACGGATTCATAGACTTGGCCGGTGGTGAAGTTGTTCGACTTGCGCATCTTGGCCGAGACGAAGCGCTCGTAGTGGCCAAGATCGAGGTCGGTTTCTGCGCCGTCTTCGGTCACAAACACCTCGCCGTGCTGAAGCGGGCTCATGGTGCCCGGGTCGACGTTGATGTAGGGATCGAGTTTGAGGAGGGTGACTTTGAGGCCGCGCGACTCAAGAATGGCCGCGAGCGAGGCGGCGGCGATGCCCTTGCCGAGTGAGGACACTACGCCACCGGTAACGAATACGAACTTGGTCATGACCTAGCTTGCCGGGGAAAGCCGGATTATAGCAAAGGTGCCTTGCCCGATCCGTGACAGAACGGTGGAATTTGACCGACCGGGGGCTTGCTTATGCGGCACACCTCGTAATAACCGGCATGGCGCCTGCGTTCGCGCGCATTTCATTGATCAACTGGCGGATCAACTCGGCCGTTTCCAGCGGCTTTTCCATCGGATACAGGTGGCTGCCTTCGATCCAGCGCAGCTTGCTGCCGACAATGCGCCGGGTTGCCGCCAGGCCGACTTGGCGGATTTCGCGTGATCGCGTGCCAGCCACAAAGCTGACCGGGAACGGCGTGCCGCCAGCGACCTTGCGGCCCATGTTGGTCGGCAGCGTGCGGTAGATCTGGTATTCGATCTCGCGCGAGAAACGCAGCGTGCGTTCACGCTCGCGGCCGGTGGGTTCGGTACCGTGCTCAACGTAATCACGCAACACGTCTTCGTCCCAGCGGTCGAACTTGCGCTTGGCCTTGAAGTGGCTCCAGACAGAATCGAGATCCGGCCACAGGTTGCGCCGGTTCTTGGTGGCGGCTGCTGGCGACTGGCTCTCGTCGATGTCGAGCCACTGCGCAACGCGCAGCAGCTTGGCGCGCCAGCCCGCAATGATGGGCGAATCGAGCATCAGCACACCGCGCACGCGCTCAGGCCGACGCAGCGCCGCCATCAAACTCAGGAAACCGCCCAGCGAATGGCCGACCAGCCAGACCGGCTCGGGCTGCGCGTCGATCTCTGCGAGCAGCTCTTTGACCAGCCCCGGCCACGACCGGGTGACCGGAAAGCGCGGGTCATGCCCGAAGCGCTCAACGGCGTGGATGTCGAATTCGTCACCCAGCACGCCGAGCATCTTGCGATACGTACCGATCGGAAAGCCGTTGGCATGTGAAAACAGAATCGCGTCGCGCATCGAACCCGTCCCCGCCCGGCGCTCAGTGAGATTCCTGCGAACCACTGCCAGCCACGCGCTGGAGCGTCGACACCTGCTCGAACACGGGGCCAGGCGCGCGTTCCGGCGTGGCCGGAGCGTCCGCCACGGGCGGGGCAATGCGCACGGGCGCGACCTTGGTCGATGGATGCCCTTCGCGACGCAGGGGATGTGTCGGACTGGTATCCGTCTCCCAGTCCGGGTCGTCGATCTCGGCAAACACTTGGCGCAGACGCTTGCCCCACGTGCCGCGGATCATCGTGAAATACGGGTTCTCTTCGTCAATGGCCACGAAGCGCGTCACGCGCAGCGAGTTGGTCTCGTAGACCAGCAGATCCAGCGGCAGCCCCACCGAAATATTCGACTTCAGCGTCGAATCCATGGAGATCAGGGCGCATTTTGCGGCCTCATCCAATGGCAGCCCAGGGGAGACCACACGGTCGATGATCGGCTTGCCGTACTTCGCCTCGCCGATTTGGAAGTACGGATTCTCGGGCGTGGCTTCGATGAAGTTGCCGGCGGCGTACACATTGAACAGGCGCGGACGCTCTGCACCGATCTGCCCGCCGAAGATGATGCTGACGTTGAAGTCGATCTTGGCCTTGGCCAGTGCATCGGCTTCACGGTCGTATACCTCGCGCACGGCCTCGCCGACGATGGTGGCGGCTTCGAACATATCGCGGGCGGTCCACAGCGAGCGTGGTTTGTCGCGCGCCTCCGTCAGCACCTGCCGCACGGCCTGGCTGATGGCGAGGTTGCCGGCGGTCAGCAGCACCATGACGCGATCGCCTTCGCGCTCGAAGACGGTCATCTTGCGGAACGTCGAGATGGCGTCAACACCCGCGTTGGTACGGGAATCCGACAGGAAGACCAAGCCAGCGTCCAGGCGCATGGCAACGCAATAAGTCATGGGAGCAGCAACAAACGAAATCTGTGGGTTGAGCGCATTCTAGCGTGCCAATCGCAATGCACTGGCACGCTTGGAAGCGGTGTTCAGTTCACTCAGGCGGCCTCGGCAGGCAAGGGCTCGATCGAGATGCTGACGTCCAGCGTCTCGGCACCGCCACCCTGGCGAATGCCACGGATTGGCGCGGCGGATTGATAATCGCGACCGACCGCCAAGCGGATGTGGCGCCCGTCGGTAAAGCACTGGTGCGTCACGTCGATGCTGCACCAAGTATGCGATTCGGCATCCTGGCAGACGTCGACCCAGGCGTGGCTGGCGAGATCTTCCTCGCCAACAGCATGGAAATACCCGCTGACGTAGCGCGCTGGAATTCCCAGCGCGCGGCAGCACGCCACCATCACTTGCGCCTGATCCTGGCAGACGCCGGCGCTCAGGTTGAATGCCTCGGCGGCGGTCGTACCGACATCGGTGGAGTTGGGCTTGTAGCGCACACGCTGCGCGATGGCACAGGCAAGACTCAGTGCCGAATCGGCATCACCACGCACCAGTGCATGCTCGCGTGCGAAGTCGCTCATCTCAGGCGGCGCGGATGTTAGCGGCGTGGTGCTCAGGAAGTACAGCGGCGACACGCGGTAGCGCCCCTCCCCGGGGGCATCGGTAAAGCCGCGGCTGCCCGGCGCGGCGGACGGGAAGGCCTCGACGATACCGCGGGCGTCGATGGTGACGTCGTCCGCACGGTTGCCCAGGGTGAAGTGGTGCACCACGTTGCCGAAGCCGTCGGTGGCGCGTGTGAGGTTGCCGGGGGCGTGGATCTGCCAGCTGTCCACCTGTTGCAGCGGCCCACTGCGGGGGGTCAATCGCAGCTCATGCACGCTGTGGCGCAGCGGCTCGGCATAACGGTAGACCGTCGTATGTCGAATTTGGTATTTCACGATGGCGCGGGCGCTGCCCGAAAGCAACGCCCTGATAGATACAAAATGCCCCGCGCGTCACACTGCATCGAGCGGCACCAGGAAGTCCTGGCTGATGCCGTTGCCCAGATCGCCAATGCGCTCCAGGAAATTGGTCAGCCAAGGGTGCAGGCCAACCGCAAAAATGTCTTCGATGCGAGCGTACCGCAGGTCGGCGTGGAGTTTACCAGCGCGTCGCTCGGTCTCTGCAGACTGGCTGTTACGTACAGTGGACAGAATCGCCACGACTTCGTCCATGCTGGCCAGCAGCGAGCGCGGCATATCGCTGCGCAGGATCAGCAACTCGGCCACGCGCGTCGGCGTGATGACGTTGCGATAGATTTTGCGGTAGACCTCGAAGCCCGACACCGAGCGCAGCGTGGCAGCCCAGTGATAGAAATCCCCCTGCTCGGCGGCGGCTTCATCGCGCGTGGGGGTGGACTGGAATTTCACGTCGAGCAGCCGCGCGGTGTTGTCGGCGCGTTCCAGGAAAGTGCCCAGACGCATGAAATGGAAGGCGTCATCCGTGAGCATGGTGCCGACCTGCACGCCGCGCGACAGGTGCGAGCGGAACTTGACCCACTCGAAGAACTGCGACGGATCATCGCGCAGCATGCCCTCGGCCATCAGACGCTGCACATCCAGCCAGGTAGTGTTGATGGTCTCCCACACCTCAGTTGTGAGGGAGCCGCGCACGGCTCGGGCGTTCTCACGCGCGCCGCGCAAGCAACTCATGATCGACGACGGGTTGGTCATGTCGCGGACCATGAAGTCGATCACGTCGTCGCGCGAAAGTAAGCCGTAGCGGTCGGCAAAAACCCGCGTGAGTTCAGAGATATCGAGCATCGCCCACCAGCCCTGCTCCGCCACTTCCGCCGATTGCGGCATCAGCGAGGTCTGATAGTTCACGTCGAGCATGCGGGCGGTATTCTCGGCCCGTTCGGTATAACGCGCCATCCAGAAGAGGTGGTCTGCGGTTCGGCTGAGCATGGCGTTCCCTATCCGTATTCAATTATGTCGGTTGCGAGATGTCGACGCGTTAGCGCTCCAGCACCCACGTGTCCTTCGTCCCGCCGCCCTGCGACGAGTTGACCACCAGCGAACCCGCGCGCAACGCCACGCGCGTCAGGCCGCCCGGCACCATGCGCACGTCCTTGCCGGACAGCACAAAGGGCCGCAGGTCGATATGGCGCGGTGCGATGCCGGCTTCCACGTAGGTCGGGCACGTCGACAGCGCCAGTGTCGGCTGGGCGATGTACTGGTCGGGACGCGCCTTCACCACCTCGCGGAACGCAGCAATCTCATCCTTGGTAGCCGCCGGACCGACCAGCATGCCGTAGCCGCCCGCACCGTGCGTCTCCTTGACCACCAGTTCGCCCATGTGATCGAGCACGTATTGCAGGTCGTCCGGCCGGCGGCACATGTAGGTCGGCACGTTGTTCAGGATCGGCTCCTCGCCCAGATAGAAGCGGATCATGTCGGGCACGTACGGGTAGATCGACTTGTCGTCCGCCACGCCGGTACCGATGGCATTGCAGATAGTGACGTTGCCCGCGCGATAGACCGACAGCAGCCCTGCTGCACCGAGCGAGGAATCGGGGCGGAAGACCAACGGATCAAGGAAGTCGTCGTCGACACGTCGGTAGATGACGTCGATGCGCTGCGGGCCCTGTGTGGTGCGCATGTAGAGATGGTCGTCCTGCACGAACAGGTCGTGCCCTTCCACCAGTTCCACGCCCATCTGCTGCGCAAGGAACGCGTGCTCAAAGTACGCCGAGTTGTACATGCCCGGCGTGAGCACCACCACGGTCGGGTCCGCAATGTTCTGCGGCGACACACTGCGCAGCATGTCGAGCAGCAAGTCTGGGTAATGCGCGACCGGCGCCACACGATTGCGTGCAAACAGCTCGGGGAACAACCGCATCATCATCTTGCGGTTTTCCAGCATGTACGACACACCCGAAGGTACGCGCAGGTTGTCTTCCAGCACGTAGAACTCGCCCTCGCCGGCACGCACGATGTCGATGCCGGCCACGTGCGCGTAGATGTCGCGCGGCACGTTCACGCCGAGCATGTCGGGGCGGTATTGGGCGTTGTTGTAGATCTGGTCGGGCGGGATGACACCGGCGCGCAGGATGTTCTGCTCGTGGTAGATGTCGTGCAGGAAGCGGTTGAGCGCATCCACGCGCTGGCGCAGGCCGCGCTCAAGCGTGGCCCATTCACTGGCCGGGAAGATGCGCGGGATGATGTCGAACGGAATCGTACGCTCGGTGCCGCTGTTCGATTCGTCCTTGTCGCCGTACACCGCGAAGGTGATGCCGACGCGACGGAAGATGAGGTCGGCCTCGGCACGCTTGTTCTGCAGCGTAGTGGCGGACTGTGCGCCCAGCCATTCGGCGAAGCGCCCGTAGTGGCTGCGCACCTCGCCCTGCTGGACGAGGGCTGCCGGGGCCGGTTCGGCGGCATGGGGACTGCGTTCGCCATGCCAGTTGAGCATTTCATCGTAGAACCGGACTGCCATGCTGTTCTCCCCTGACGGACTGCCATGTCGCACGGTTGCACGACATGTGGTTTTTATAGCACAGTGGTTTTGGGCGCCACAATGGGGCCAACCCGCTGTGCAACCAAGTTTTACGGCAGCGCATCAATTCCGTCTGCGGCTGTCGCCAGGGCTTCCACTTCCAGCGCGGAGGACCAGTAGCGCGGCCGCATCGACCGTGCCGTCTGCACCTCCAGCGCATCGCCGCGTGTCTCGATGACGACGGCGCCGGTCTGGTCGGTCCGCAGCCGCTCGATGTCGCGCGCCACATAGCGCTGCCACACTTGGCGGTGCGGATGTCCGTACCGGTTGCGGTAGCCGACCTGGAAAACCGCCACCTGCGGTGACACTGCGTCCAAAAACGCACCGCTGGAGCTTGTCTTGCTGCCGTGATGGGGTACTAGCAAGATGTCTGCCATCAGCCGCTCCGGGGTTTCGCTGGCCACCAACGCAGCCTCCTGGGGGGCCTCAATGTCGCCGGTCAACAGCGCCGCATGCCGGCCGTTGCCGATGCGCAGCACACAACTGCGGGCGTTGCTCGATACACGCGCACCGTCGGCGGGCGGCCGCGCCGGGTGGAGCATCTCGAACGTCACGCCGTCCCACGTCCATGCTTGCCCAGCCAAGCAGCTCGTCAGGCCGATATCGTGCGCGGCGGCCGTCGCGTGTAGTGCATGTCCGTTTGGCAGAGACGCCAACATGGTGCGTACCGGCACCGCGTCGATCACCGTTTCGGTGCCACCGGCGTGGTCGCTGTCTTCGTGGCTGACGACCAGCGCGTCCAGGGCTTCGATGCCATGCCCACGCAGATAGGGTGTGATGACGCGGGCGGCCGCATCAGCGTGGTCACCGTAGCGTGGGCCGGTGTCGAACAGGAGGCGATGGTTGGCTGTTTCAACGAGTGCGGCGGCACCCTGACCAATGTCGAACGCGACGACACGAAACTCGCCCGGCAACGGCACCGGAACACGTGCCAGCACCATCGGCACAAGCAGCAATGCGCCCTGCGCGCGCCATGCCCACGCGCGATGGGCACCCGGCACCAACAGCAAAGCCACGCCGCCCGTTGCCAGCAGCAAGGCCCACGCAGGGGCGACTGGCGCAACCCAAACCGACCAGCTCGGCCGCGCCAACCACTCAAGCCACACCACCAACCAGCGAAAGCTCACCTCGGACAGTGCCAACACTGGCTGGGCCAACGGATCGGGCAACGCTGCGCCAACCAGTGCTAGCGGTGTCGTTAAAAAGCTGACCATCGGAATCGCCAATCCATTGGCCGCTGCCGAGACCACCGACGTCTGCTGGAACAGGAGCAACGTCAACGGCAGCAGGCCAAAGGTGACGGCAAACTGGATGCGCGTCGAGCTGGCAAACCCGCGTTGGTAACGCGCCCACCAACGCTCCGTCTCGCGATCACGTCGGCCATCGAGCACCATCTGCGCGGCCATAAAGATGATCCCGACCGCGCCAAACGACAGCCAGAACCCGGCCGACATGACGGCCCAAGGATCGACCACTGCCACCACGGCCGCTGCCCAGCACAGCGACAGGCTTGCCGGCACGTTGCGATCGGTCAGCCGCGCAATCGCGACAGTCGACAACATCAGCAGCGTGCGTTGCGCGGGAACCCCCATCCCCGCGAGCAGGCAATAGCCGAAGGCCGCCAGCATGGCTGCAATGGCTCCTGCTCGCGGCGTTGGCATACGCAGCGGCAACGGCGTGCGCAGCCAGCGCGCCAGCCCGAACGAACGTCGCCACAGTGCCATCCAGAACGCGGCAAACAACCCAGCAATCATCGTGATGTGCAAACCGGAGATGCTGACGAGATGGCTGATGCCAGTACGGCGGAACAACTCCCAATCTTCACGGGCGATGCCGCTCTGATCGCCCACCACGAGCGCGACGATGACAGGCGCGTAGCGTGCATCGGGCAATGCCGCGAGGATGTGGCGCCGCACGGCAGCACGCCAACGCTCTACGTTGATGCCGAAGCCTGCCTCGGCCTCGCCCAGCGCGATGTTCTGTGCGCGCTTGCCGGTGCGCACGTAGCCGGTGGCGCGGATGTCGTCGGCGAGCATCGCGTATTCGCCATCGAAGCCGCCCGGGTTGGACAGGCTATGCGGGCGTTTGAGCCGCAGCGTCAGTTTCCAACGTTGGCCGGGCTGCAGGTCGGGGATGCCGGCGCGGCGATCAGGCTCGACGCCCTCATCACCCGCCCCGCCCCAGGTGCGAGCGCCGTACCAGGAAAGGCGTACGCGCGATGGCACGGCATCGCCGGCATCGCTGGATTCGATTTGAAAGAGAAA
Organism: Ralstonia insidiosa; assembly: GCF_008801405.1. Lineage (NCBI taxonomy): Bacteria > Pseudomonadati > Pseudomonadota > Betaproteobacteria > Burkholderiales > Burkholderiaceae > Ralstonia > Ralstonia insidiosa. The sequence goes on from NZ_VZPV01000001.1 coordinate 2,687,528, forward strand.
GCGCGTAGCGTCTTCGGAGACCTGCGGAAGTTCGGCCACCACGCCAGTCGCGATGATGTCCTTGCCCTCCCACACCGGGCTGAGCACGACAGACAATCGCTGTTGCGCGCGCCAATCGCTCCAGCCAAAGCCAGCAACGGAAGCACTGGTGACCAACAGGACAGAGAACAGAATCGGTTTGCGACGCGCCACAAAGGCAAGCAGCAGACATAGCCCCAGCACCACAACCGCTTGCCACGCAGGCATGAGCACGGCCTGCATCTGCAGCGCCACACACCCGGCCACGAACCCAACCAACCCCAACCGCATGGGCGGGCGTCAGGGTGCCAACAGTGCTGCCAAGCGAGGAATGGCCTCGATACTGTTCCGGCGCGCCTGGGCGGCCAGTGCATCGATGGAGATGCCGCGCAGTTCCGCCATGGCGGCGGCAATGCCCGCCACCTCGGCGGGCGCATTGCGTGTGCCGACCTGCTCGCTGAACTGATCATCAGCAAGCCACGCCGGGGCGAGATCCGGGGCGTCGGTCTCCAGCACGATCGCTTCGATCGGCATCTCGGCGGCAAGCCGGCGGACACGGTTGGCGCGCGAGAAGGTGAACACGCCGCCAAAGCCGAGCTTGAAGCCGGAATCAACATAGGCGCGGGCCTGATCGGGGCTACCGTTGAACGCATGCGCGATGCCACGTACACCTGCCTTGGCGGCCGCGCTGCGCACCTGGTCCTGCGACTTGCGCACGTGCATCAGCACGGGCAAATCAAACTCGCGCGCAATGCGCAATTGCGCTTGGTAGACGGTGTTCTGCCGCTCGACGTTCGGATCGGGGATGAAGAAATCGAGCCCGATCTCGCCGATGGCAACAAAGCGCGGATCGTCCATCGATGCTGCGACTTGGCGTCGCAGTTCGGCCAGATCATCGTCGCTGGCCTGGGCAGCACACATCGGGTGAATGCCCAGCGCATAGCTGCAGCCCGCGTGCCGATGGGCGAGCGTGCGCACCGTATCGAAGTTCCAGCGCGCCACGGCTGGCACGACAATGTGGTTCACGCCCGCCGCGTGCGCCTGCGCGACGACCGCGTCACGGTCTGCGTCGAATTCGCGGGCGTCGAGATGGCAATGGGTGTCAATCCACATGATCGGCTCTGGTCTATCGAAAAGCGGCAACGTACCGGAAAGACAGGCGTTCTAGAATCCGCCTTTTCTGATACTGGGGGCCTCCGCCCGCACAATGCAATGAGAACAGCCTACCTGACTTGTGCCGCACTGACCGCGCTCCTGCCCGCCCTGCCCGCCAGCGCGGAAACCATGCGCTGCGGCAGCGGCTACATCGTCCGCATCGGCGACAACAAGTCAGACGTCCTGCAGAACTGCGGCGAGCCCGTGATGCGCGATACCTTCTGCGCAACCACAGGCACCGGCAGCACGCAGCCCGCCATCAACGGCGCCTGCAGCAATGTCGACGAATGGACCTACAACCCCGGCACCGGCCAGTTCATGACGACGCTGCGCTTTGTCGAGGGCCGGCTGCAGTCCATTCGCTACGGCAGCCGGGCTCGCTGACACGCAGCCTCATCGCACGGGCATCAGCGCTCGACGTGCAGATGGCCTTCGCGCAAACGCAGGATGCGATCACAACGGCCGGCAAGCTCGATGTCGTGCGTGACGATGACGAAGCTGGTGCCAAGCGTACGCGTCAGTTCCAGCATCAATTGGAAGACTTCACCGGCGGTGTGGTCGTCCAGGTTGCCAGTGGGCTCGTCGGCCAGCACGCAGGCGGGTGACCCGACCAGCGCGCGTGCGATGGCCACACGCTGACGCTCGCCACCGGACAGCTCGCCTGGACGGTGCGCCGTGCGCGGGCCCAGCCCCACACGTTCAAGCGTCATCTGCGCGGTATGGCGCGCCTGCGCCTCGGCCACGCCGCGGATGCGCAGCGGCATCGCCACGTTGTCCAGCGCGGTGAATTCCGGCAACAGATGGTGGAACTGGTAGACAAAACCCAGCGCTTGGTTGCGCAGCGTGTTGCGCTCACGCTCCTTCATGTCGGTAAAAGGCTTGCCGAGCAGCGCGACACGACCCGAACTCGGCTCGTCCAGCCCGCCCAGCACATGCAGCAGCGTGCTCTTGCCCGAGCCCGACGCGCCGACAATCGCCACCTTCTCGCCCACGCCGATACGGATGTCGACGCCCTTGAGCACGTCCACATTCAACCCGCCCTGCTTGAACGACTTGGACAGCCCCTCGGCCTGCAGTACCGCACCCAGACGTGCATCGGCCGGCGCATCCATGGAAGTCATGACAGCCTCACTCATCGCCTTATTCATAACGTAAGGCCTCCGCCGGGTTCACGCGCGAGGCGTGCCAGCTCGGATACAGCGTCGCCACCGAGGCGAGGATGAAGGAAATGATGCCGATGGTCGCAATGTCGTTCACGCGGGGGTCCGAGGGCAGTTCGCTGATGAAGTAAATGTCCTTCGGCAGGAATTGCACGCCGAAGAGGTGTTCGATAAAGGGCACAATCACGTCGATGTTGTAGGCGATGAGCGTGCCCAACCCCACGCCCAGCAGCGTGCCCATGAAGCCGATCGCTACGCCCTGCACGATGAAGATCTTCATGATGGAACTTGGCTGCGCGCCCATCGTGCGCAGGATGGCGATGTCGGCCTGCTTGTCCGTCACCGTCATCACCAGCGTGGACACTAGGTTGAACGCCGCCACCGCAATGATGAGCGTGAGGATGATGAACATCATCTTCTTCTCGGTCTTCACCGCCGCGAACCAGTTGCGGTTCTGGCGCGACCAGTCGCGGATGTAGAGCTCGCCGGTGAGCGTGCGTGACAGCGCCTCGGCCACCTGGGGCGCGCGGTCCATGTCGGTCAGCTTCAGGCGCACGCCGGTCGGGCCGTCCAGGCGGAACAGGCGCTCGGCGTCTTCCATGTTGATCAGCGCGAGCGAGCTGTCGAACTCGTAGTGCCCCGATTCAAACGTGCCGATCACGGTGAACTGCTTCAGGCGGGGCAACACGCCAGCCGGGGTGATGGTGCCCTGCGGCGCCACCAGCGTGACCTTGTCCCCCTGGCGCACGCCAAGACCCTGGGCCAGTTGACTGCCCAGCGCAATACCAAACTCGCCGGGTTTCAGATCGTCGATCGCGCCGGACTTGAAGTCTTTGGCAATGTCCGACACTTTCGGCTCATCCGCCGGTGACACACCGCGCAGCAGCACGCCGCGTACGGCGTCATCGCGCGTGATCATGGCCTGTGCGCCCACGTACGGCGCTGCACCGATGACTTCCTTGTTCTGCATCGCCTCATTGGCGGTGCGCTGCCAGTCGGGCAGGCTACCCGGCGCCATGACCTCGATGTGCGCGAGCACGGACAGCATGCGGTCACGCACTTCCTTCTGGAAGCCGTTCATGACCGACAGCACGATGATCAGCGCCGCCACGCCCAGCGCAATGCCAAGCATGGAGATAAGCGAGATGAAGGAAATGAAGCTGTTGCGGCTGGCACGCTTGCCCGCGCGCGTATAGCGCCAGCCGATCTGCCATTCGTATGGAAATTTCAAAGGGGCATCCCCGTGTGGTGTGACCGTGTGATGTGACGATGCTGTGTGACTTCGCCGGCGCACGCGCCGGGCAGCCGGAAGTTTACAATCTCGGAGCCATGATCCCTGAACTCTTTCTGATTGTCCCGTTTTGCGCCCCCGCCGCCGAGGTGGCGGACGACGCTTACCGTCAATTGACCTTGCCGGGCCTGGAAAGGTTGCTTGCCCGCGCGCGTGAGACGGAACGCGAGCGCCACGACGACGCCTACCTGCCCACGCTGCCGCACGAACGCTGGCTGGCGGCGCGCGCTGGGCTGCCCGCAGGTTCCCCAACCTCGCCGTTGCCTTCCGCCCCGTACATGCGCCTGGCCGACGGCAGCACCGCCGACACGCGCACCTGGGCCTGCCTGCAACCGGTGCATATTCACGCCGCGCGCGACCATCTGGTGATGCTCGACCCAGCGCAACTCCGGCTGGAAGCGGCCGATGCCGACGCGCTGCGCGCCGCCATCGCCCCGCTGCTGGCCGACATGCACTTGCACCTGGACGCCCCCCAGGCCGCCCGCTGGTATCTCCCGGATGCGCCGTTTGGCGACCTGATTGCCGCAGCTCCGCAGCGCGCCACCGGCCACAATATCGACATCTGGATGCACAAGGGCGAGCAGGAGCGCGCCTGGCGCAAGTTCCAGAACGAAATCCAGATGACGTGGTACGACCACCCCGTCAACCAAGCCCGCGAGGCGCGCGGCCTGCTGCCGGTCAACTCGGTCTGGCTGTTCGGCCAGGGCGCCCTGCTCGACACCCGCCCGATTGCCGAGCGCATGATCGGCGCCGATCCGTTCTTCGCTGGGCTGTGCCACGCCGCCAATGCCACCGAGCTGTGCGCCGAAACGCTGGCCGCCCTGCCGGCAGACGGCACCAGCGCCGCCGTGCTACTGGGCGATGCTGGCAAGCCCTACCTTTCCGCCGACTGGTACGACTGGATCGAAACCCTGCGTGCCTACGACCGCGACTGGTTCACCCCCGCCGCCGACGCACTGGCCGACGGCCGTATCGATGCCGTCTCCCTCATCCTGACCGGCGATTCGCACTACGCCCACTACCGCGTCACCCGCCGCGAACTGGCCAACGGGCCCTTTGGTCTATTGGGCTGGCTGCGCCGCTTCAGCCGCCCGCGCACCTTACGCGATGCGCTATCCCCGCTTTCCATGGCTGCCTGAATGACCCGTATCGCTGTCCGTTCGCACTCCACTGAGGCCGCCAACACGCTGGCTGGCCACGGTATCCATCCTGTATTGGCACGCATCCTGGCCGCACGCGGCGTTGCTCGACCCGATGAACTGTCGACCGAGCTGGCCGACCTGCTGCCGCCGGCACAGCTCAAGGGCATCGACGATGCAGCGCGCTATCTGGCCGACGCCATCGCCGCCAACAAGCGCTTGCTCATCATTGCCGACTACGACTGCGACGGCGCCACCGCCTGCGCCGTGGGCGTGCGCGGGTTGCGCATGCTCGGCGCGCAGGTGAGCTACATCGTCCCAAACCGCTTTGAATACGGCTACGGCCTGTCGCCCGAGATCGTGGCGCTGGCCGCGCGCGAGAAGCCGGACGTCTTGGTCACCGTCGACAACGGCATTGCCGATGTGGCGGGCGTGGCGGCGGCCAATGCCTTGGGCATCGACGTGGTCGTCACCGATCACCACATGCCGGGCGCGCAATTGCCCGAGGCGCGCGTGATCGTCAACCCGAACCAGCCTGGCTGCGGCTTTCCGAGCAAGAACCTGGCGGGCGTGGGCGTGATGTTCTACGTGCTGTTGGCACTGCGAGCCGAACTGCGCGCCCGTGGCGTCTTCACACCGCAGGAACAGCCTCGCCTCGACGCACTGCTCGATCTGGTGGCGCTGGGTACCGTGGCTGACGTGGTCAAGCTCGACGCCAACAACCGGCTGCTGGTGGCACAAGGGCTCAAACGCATGCGCGCGGGGCGGATGTGCCCCGGCATCGCCGCCCTCTTCCGCGTGGCGGCACGCGAGGCGCGTCGCGCATCGACGTTCGACCTCGGCTTCGGCCTCGGCCCGCGCCTGAACGCGGCCGGGCGGCTGGCCGACATGTCACTCGGCATCGAATGCCTGCTCACGGATGACTACGATCGCGCCATGGCCATTGCCGCCGAACTCGACGGCATGAACCGCGAGCGCCGCGAGATCGAAGCCGGCATGCAGCAGGAAGCGCTGGCGATCCTGGACAGCATGAACGCCTTCGATGGCGCGGGTCGCCACACCATCGCCGTGTACAACGAGACATGGCATCAGGGCGTGATCGGCATCGTCGCCTCGCGCATCAAAGACAAGTTCCACCGCCCCGTCTTCACCTTTGCACCCGGCGACGACGGCGTCATCAAGGGCTCGGGCCGTTCGATCCCGGGCTTCCACCTGCGCGACGCGCTGGACGCCGTGCACAAGCGCAGCCCCGGGCTGATCGTCAAGTTTGGCGGGCACGCCATGGCGGCCGGCCTCACGCTGCGCGAAGACGGCTTCGACGAATTCGTTGCCACCTTCGAAGCCGTTGGTCGCGAATGGCTGACCGAGGCCCTGCTCTCACGCGTGCTGGAAACCGACGGCGAGGCCGACCCCGAGTGCTTCTCTCCCCAGTTCGTCGAGCTGCTCGAAACCCAGGTCTGGGGCCAGGGTTTTCCGGCGCCGAGCTTCTGCGGCGAGTTCGATGTTCTGTCGCAGGCGGTGCTCAAGGACAAGCACCTGAAGCTCAAGCTCGGGCGCGGCAAGCAGCATTTCGATGCGATCTGGTTCAACCACGCTGAACCGCTTGGCGCTTCAGCTTATGTGGCCTACCGGCTCGACAACAACACCTTCAACGGCATCACGCGCGTGCAGATGGTGATCGAACACGCGCAATAGCCACCTGCCCAGAACTTGCGCCGGCGCATAAACACATGCCAAAACTGTCTGACGGTACGCAGATGATGCAGCCGTCAGGCACGGCAGCTGCGTTACAATACGAGATTGTCGGCTTGGCACCTGCCATGACCGCACACCCCACGAATTCCTAGCATTAACCTCCAAGCGAAATGACTCACGTCGTTACCGAAAGCTGTGTCCGCTGCAAGTACACCGACTGCGTGGACGTCTGCCCCGTCGATTGCTTCCGCGAAGGCCCGAACTTCCTGACCATCGATCCGGATGAGTGCATCGACTGCGCCGTGTGCGTGGCCGAGTGCCCGGTCAACGCCATCTACGCTGAAGAGGACGTACCTGCCGATCAGCAGAAGTGGATCGCCATCAATGCCGAACTCTCGACCATCGGCTGGCCGTCCATCACCAAGACCAAGCAACCCTTGCCCGACGCCGACGACTGGAAGGACGTGAAGGACAAGGAGCAGTATCTCGAGCGCTGATCTCCAACTTTTTTTACCGTCAACGCAAAAAAGGTATTGACGGGGAGAACGGAAACTAGCTAGAATTCGTTTCTTCGCTGTTGCAGCGATTCCTCGATAGCTCAGTCGGTAGAGCGCCGGACTGTTAATCCGTAGGTCCCTGGTTCGAGCCCAGGTCGAGGAGCCAAGTACTTAAGCCCTTGCGAGAAATCGCAAGGGCTTTTTACTTTGGTGAATGGACGTCGACGTCACGATTGGACAGCCGTCCAATTTCATTTGTGGCATCGGTGTCGTCGCCGGTATCGTGTACCGTCTTGCACCGATCGTCGTGCCCGAGTGGTGAAATTGGTAGACACCGCGGACTTAAAATCCGCTGCGCCCTAATCGGCGCGTGCCGGTTCGATCCCGGCCTCGGGCACCAATCCCCTTGTCTTCTTTTTCTTGCTCCTGCTGCCTCACGAAGCGTGACATGCGTGCGCCTTCGGCGCATCGTCGTATTCATCGTGACGGCGTACCCATGACATGGGGCCGGTTTCGTTGCGGCCCAGCGGTGCGCGATCGAGCAGTAGCAATGTGCCAACCATGTCTTCCAATCCGCGCGCGTAAGTCGAATACGTGTGGAACACGTTACCGGCATCATCCTTGTAGAACGCGCTCATGCCGGGCAACTCGTCGTGGGCCTCGGCGCTTGGGGTAGCGGTGTAGTTGTAGTCGACTGCCCCGCTCTCCAACGCTTCGGGCGAGAAGCTCACGCGGTAGTCGTGATTGAACGTAGTGCCGAACGACGACACCCACGGAAAGTGCCAGCCCATGCGTTTCTTGTAGGCCGCGATCTCCGCCATCGATGCGCGCGACACGGCGACCAGCGTCACGTCGTGATGATTCAGATGCGGCAGCATGCCGCCCAGATGATCCGAGAGAAACGAGCATCCGGGGCACCCCGCTTCCCAGCCTGGCCCGAGCATGAAGTGATAGACCATCAACTGGCTGCGTCCATCGAACAGCTCAGCCAGCGTCTTCTTGCCATCAGGTGTATCGAACACGTACTGCGCGTCGACCTTCACCCACGGCAACGCCTGGCGCTCGGCGTTGACGGCATCGCGCAGGTGGATCGCCTCTTTCTCACGCGCCAGCAATTCGCGCCGCTTGATGAGCCATTCGTCTCTCGAAACCACGGGATGCGATTGCATGATGAGTCCCCTTCTCTACGACAGTCAGACAGGACTTCATACTAGGCCGCCTCTCGCGAATGAAAAGGCGCGGCGCGCAAGTCGCGATTCGGATGCGACCTGTGCGCCATGGAAGCGAATCCGCCGTCTCTACATACCCGACGCTGGGTGTCGAGATCAGCCCATCAGCCAGCGCACAGCGACGTTGATCAGCGCACCACCCACCACCAACCCGACCCACAGCACGGCCGCACACAACAGCGAACGCACACCCGACTTCAGCAGCATCGGCACATGCGTCTGCGTGCCGATGGCGAACATCGCGCAGGCCAGCATTGCCGTGTCGATCGCGTCGATCGGGGCGTGCCATGCGGCCGGAATCGCACCCGCCGAGTTCAGCAGCGTCACGCCGAGCAGGCCGACTGCAAACCACGGCATCGCCTTCCATGCGTGACCGGATGCCTTGCGCAGCGCACCCTCACGGGATTGCGTGGAGGCGGCACCGTCATCAGCAGCGGGCGTCGTGCAAGCCAGCACCACCAGCAGCGGCGCCAGGGCCAGCACACGCACCATCTTGCTGACGACAGCGGCATTGGTAGCGTCATCGCCCAGCGGCTTCGCGGTGGCAATCACCTGCGCAACCTCGTGCATCGTCGAGCCGATATAGACACCGAAATGCTCCGGCGCGACTGCCATGCCAGCATGCGCCAGCAGCGTGTAAAGCCATGGATACAGGAAGATGCCGACGGTGCCGAACAGCACCACACTCGCAATCGCCACGGCCGTCTCACGCGGCTGCGCCTTGACTGCCGGTGCCACAGCCAGCACCGCCGCCGCACCACACACCGCGCTGCCCGCTGCCACCAGCACGGCCTGCGTGCGGGCAAGACCAAACCAGCGCGTGCCGATCCAGGTGCCGGCCACCATGGTCAGCGCCAGCACCAGCAGCGGAATCGCCACGCCAGATGCGCCCAGGTCATGAATCTGCGCCAGCGTCAGCCGGGCACCATAGAGAATCACTCCAGCACGCAGCAGCGTGTGGCGTGCAAACTGAATCGCGCCGGGCGTCAGCCACCGCTGGTGCCCCGGCACATGCCCCACCACCATGCCGAGCAGGATGGCCAGCGTCAGCGCACTCAAACCCAGGTGGCTCGCCCAGCCCATTCCGCCAAGCACCACCGCCACCCCGGCGCACCCAAACAACACGCCCACGCTCAACAGCGTCCGGCCATCAAACCCGGGCACCACACCCTGGGGGGCCAATTGTTTCTGTGCAATTGTCATCACATCCGCCTTGCTTATTCGTTATACGCATAACGATATGCGGCATGTGATAACATGTAAAACGGGTAATTTTTCTAAGAATGACCAGTTTTATGGATAACAAAGCCCCTCGTGTCACGTTGCGCCAATGGGCTGTGTTTGCCGCCATCGCGCAGTGCGAAACCACCACCGCCGCCGGCGAGCAACTCGGCCTGTCGCAGTCGGCGGTGAGCGCGGCGCTGGCGGAGCTGGAATCGACGCTCGGGCACCCGTTGTTCGACCGGCATGCACGGCGCCTCCACCTGAATGCGCTCGGTCGCCAGTTGCTACCGCAGGCGCAAGCCCTGCTCGACCATGCTGACGCGCTGGAGCGCGCCACCGTGCAGCCCAACGTGCGCCTGAAGCTCGCCGCCAGCAGCACGATCGGCAACTACGTGCTGCCCGCCCTGCTCGCGAGCTTCCGGCAGCAGATCGCCCCCGACAGCCAGCTCGACGTGCTGATCGGCAATACACAGGATGTGGTCGACGCGGTGCAGCGCTTCGAGGTGGACATCGGCCTGATCGAAGGCACGTGCCGCGGAGAAGCCCTGGAAATTGAAACGTGGATCGACGACGAGATGGTGATCGTTGCAGCGCCAGGGCATCCGCTCGCGCAAGGACCGGCCTCACATGCCGCGCTGCGCGAAGCCGGCTGGCTGATGCGCGAACCGGGTTCGGGCACACGGGAGTTGGTCGACAGCCGCATTGCCTCGGTCGTTGGGCCCCTGCATGTGGCACTCGAACTCGGGCACTCGGAGGCGATTCAGCGCACCGTGGCTGCAGGCTATGGCATCAGTTGCCTGTCGCGCCACGTGGTAGCCGATGCGCTGCGCGACGGCCGGCTGGTCGAGGTGCAAAGCGGCCTACCTCGCATCGCTCGTCCACTGCTCATCGTGCGCCATCGCGACAAGCATCCGACGCACGGCCTGACGCAATTCATCGACGCGCTACACGGCCACGCGAGCCTGCATTCGGACGACTCGTAAAAAAAATCGCACAAAGGACTAGCGCGATCCGAGAAAGGTTGATATAGTCTCATTTCTTCGCGGGGCGTTAGCTCAGTTGGTAGAGCAGCGGACTCTTAATCCGTAGGTCGAGTGTTCGAGTCACTCACGCCCCACCAGAATATGGAAGGCCCGACAGGCAACTGTCGGGCCTTTTTCATTTCCACAATTTCCGCAAAGACATGGACCTATGCAGATCCATGTCAACGCAGCGCAGCGGCTGTCATCACACGCCGCCATCCCCCACGAACGATACGAACTGCGCAGACGACCACACCTTCTGGTCGCCCCGCTCCCGCCCGTGGAAGTACACCGGCCGGAAGCCAAACGGCCCATTCACCGGTTCGACCTCCAGCGCCCCGCTCACGTCGACTGGCAAGGCCTGTTCCGTCAACCGCTCCACCGCAATGAAAAGCTCGGTCCCGCCAAGCTCGAGCCGCAATCCATCTTTGGCAAGCAACTCGGCCCCGCTGATCTCCCAGTGAAAATCCGGCGCATGCGCAAACGGATTGCGCTGTAGCGGATCACCAACTTTGATGTAGCTGTCGATGCGCCCCTCGATCACGATCCGTGCGGCGGCGAGGTTGCTGATGTCGATCTCCACGCTATCGGCATCGCCATAGGTGTCGCTGCGAAAGCCGATGTCCGTGGTGCCTTCGCGCCAGCATGATTCCTCCAGGTGCTCGAAGCCGTGGCCGCCAAAGCGGTGGATGGTGCCGTTGAGAATGCGGATGCGCCCCTGCCAGGCGGCCCAGCGGTAGCGATCGCGGATGCGGGCACCGCCCCAGCGTATGCGAATCAGCCGATCGGAGAAGCCGGCCTCCTGATGCAGGTTGCGCTCCCAGATCAGGCCGGTGTGGTCATACGCGGCAAGGTATTCCCAGCCGACCTGGCCGAGGAACCGGTAGTCAAAGCGCGCGGGGCCTTGATGCGTGAAGGCATCGCCCTGGATATGTTTGCCGCTGCGTACCAGCAGCGCAGTGTGTTCGCCAGTGCTGGCCCAGGTGTGGCGTGCACGCAGGGCACGGCCAATCGATTGACGATCAAGCCGCTCGGCCAGCACGCCCGTCAGGCCACCGCGCACACCGAACACCTGCACACCAGGCGCGCCACCCGCAGGCCGCCCGCGATGCTCATCGCCGCTGGCGGCCACGCCGAGCTGGTAGCCACGCGCGATGACGTCGCGGTACAGCCAGTCGAAATGCCCCCAACTGGAGGCGATCTCCACCAGCCGTTCGAGCTGCGGGTGATGCCAGTCGGGGATATAACGCCGCCCGCCCACGTGCGGCATGATCAGGTGCTCTTCAGGCGCGTCGATGTACGCATCCCACAACTCCTCGATCGGCCAGCGGCCAAGTTCAACGGCGCTGCCCTTCATGTCTTCGTTCCACACCAGCGTGCGGTTGTGCTCGCCGCGCGCGTTGTAGGGGAAGCCCGGCGCCTCATCGCCGAGGAAGACGACGTTGTGGTCTCCACCAGCGGTGGAACTGCCGCACCACTCCTGCACCGGGTACGCAACAAAGCGGCCCGGCTCGTTGAACGCGTTGACGGCATCCAGCCCGAGCTTCCAGTTGGCATCGGTGATCTGGAAATCGTTGACGGTGTAGCCGAACACGTCGATGCCGCCGATATCGCGCGCGTAGGCAGCGTTGTACGCGGGGCTGTTGGTGCCGACGGTGTCGTGGGCATGTACGTGCAGGTCTGCATAGAACGCACGCGGCGCGTTGGGCGCCTCGAAGATCGACAACCAGGCCGTGGCCTTGCTCACATGTGGCGCGTCCAGCAGAACGGCCTCCAGCCGAAGCGTGCCGGCATCCGTGGGCAGGTCATCGATGCCGAGCGTGGCCCAGCCGCCACCTGGCACCGGATAGTCGCGCTGGTGCACCGGCGTATCGCCATCCCAGGCCGTCAAGCGGATCGTGCCGCCCACATCCGAACTGATGTTTCCCCACCGGTCGAGCAAGGACGTGCGCACCGACAGCGGCGTGCCCGGCCGGGCAAAACGCGGCGCCTGGAGCAACACCTGTGCGGGCTGACCTGCATGGATGTCGATCACCACGTCGC